>NZ_JBFDAH010000050.1:0-7106 GCF_040719265.1 Aliikangiella maris
CAATGCATTGGGCCAGGTCAATTCAATTACTGCACCCGATGATGGTGTATTAACACTGGGATATTTAGGTGATTTACCAGCATCACAAACCTGGTCTGGTGATATCACGGGGAGCGTGAGCCAACAATACAATAACCATTTATTAGTCAAAGCGCAGTGTGTGAATACAACGGATTGTTTGGATTATTTTTATGATAAAGATAATTTACTGACTAATGCGGGTGATTTGATTATTGGTCATGAACTACAAAAGGGCGGGTTAATTAGTGGCACTACTTTAGGCAAATTAACCACCGATAGAGAATACACCACTTTTGGTGAGCTTTGGACAAATAGTGCCAGTTATGATTCTAACTCACTTTATGATGTCACTTATACCCACGATAAACTCGGCAGAATTACCAAGAAAGAAGAAACTATTTTAGGTGTGTCGAGTATTGTTGATTACCAATATGATGATGCGGGTCGTTTAGATAAAGTGATTCAAGGCGGTGAGACCATTGACTATGATTATGATGATAACGGTAATCGAACGGTTAAAAAGGTTGATGATGTTATTGTTGAAAGTGGTAGCTATGATGAGCAAGACCGATTAACAGGTTATGCCGGTTATACTTTTGAATATAGCAAGAATGGAGAGCTAGAAAGTAAAACTCATACGGATACCAGTAAAACGACGAGCTATCAATATGATGTGTTAGGTAACTTAATGCAGGTCATCATTCCTGGTGATTCATCTAATACGACTATTGATTATATTATTGATGGCTCTGATAGACGCATTGGTAAAAAAGTGAACGGTGCATTAGTGCAGGGCTTTTTATATGCTGACCAACTCAATCCAATCGCAGAGTTAGATAGTAATAATAATGTGGTGAGTCGATTTGTTTATGGGAGTAAAATTAATGTACCGGATTACTTTATTAAAGGCACTAAGACTTACCGTATTATTTCTAATCATTTAGGCAGCCCATTATTGGTGGTTGATATTGCTAATGGTGACGTGGTTCATCAAATGGATTATGATGAATTTGGTAATGTCACGTTGGATACTAATCCTGGGTTTCAGCCGTTTGGGTTTGCTGGCGGTATTTATGATAGAGATACGGGGCTGACTCGGTTTGGGGCCAGAGATTATGATCCACAAGCTGGGCGATGGACGAGTAAGGATCCGATTCGGTTTAATGGTGGGGATAGTAATATTTATGGGTATGTGTTTAGTGATCCTGTGAATTGGATTGATCTCAACGGGTTGTGGCCTGAATTTCTTGATAATGCAAAGAAAAAAGCAAAGGATAGGAATAAAACAACTTATGACTCTCACAAAGAGCAGCACTCTAAAGCTCACAAAGAAATTTTTGAAGATAATAAAAAGAAAAGAGGTAAACAAAAAAAAGAAAAAAAGCAATTAAATGATATATGTAAAGAGTATAATATTGATGATAGAAGAGATTTTGGTGATTACCTTGAAGAATGGAAAATTGATAATGGGTATACTGGTGGGGATAGTCTTCCTTATGAAGTATTAAGAGGTGTTGCAAAAGAATATATGGGGCTATAAAAGTGAGTAATATTTCAACAAAGTGTGTATTTAGAATAGTCGGTCTGTCAGATAAAGGCTTATTGTATTTAGAAGAAAACTATCTGAATGGAATAAAATACAGGAAAGGTCGCTCTCATAAAGATGAATCCAGGAGGGTGCTGGTGGTGATCTTGGATAAAAATATAAAAGCTAATTTTTTACAAGAACTTATTCAGCAGTCTACTGATGATATTCAATTTGGATTTTTGGTTTCTGCTTCTTCAAATGAAGAAACAGTTATTATTGACATTCCTGAATATTTGCTTGATTTGCAGAATGTAGTTGGTGGGACGGTAAGTTTTAGTTATACATGTATTTGATGCTCCAGATATGGATACTATTAGATTGTTGTGGAAAAAAGTTGATGAAATTGAATCTATTCAAGATGTGACGAAAAGAGATATAGAATTAAAAAAAATAGTCGCTTCTGTTGATAAAAATAAAATAGATAGTTCTGAAGGAAATTATCTTAAGGGGTATTGTCTATATAATTTAAGCAATTGGACAGATGAGATAAAAAATCAAATAAGATGCTTGTTATCAGATGTTGGTAAAACTTCAAGGTCTTATTGGTGGGCTCGCCAATATCTAGCGTATTACTTTTTTGATGAGAAAAATTATAAAACATCATTAAGAGAGTTAGAAAAGCTGGGGGGCTTTCATGAGCTTAAGAATAATCAATATTGGCGCTATTTAAAAAACCAAGAATTAATATTGTGCTGTAAGATTTACCTTGGTTTGAATGAGAAAGAGAAAATGCAGGAATTTTTTGATGAATATGCATCGTCAGATGATTTTGAGCGAGCAAAATTAACAGAGTTGTCAAATTGTTATATGAGTATTAATAAGACTGAAAAAATGGATGCTAATGAGTTAAAAAAATTAAAAATATTTATTGATAAATATAATTGATCTATTTTTATTATCATTTGAAAAAGCAGAGTCAGATATCTTGGTTTGAGAAATAGATTATATTAAATGAAGTAAGCAAATATAAGTATAAGGGGTCGGGTTTATTTTACAATATATAAACACTTTATCATCAAGCTGGAAGGTATATCTACGGATTAAATTTAGGAGAAAAAGATCAAGCATCTAATGCGGTCATTTATGGTTATTCAACAGCAGAGTCAAATAGTTTTACCACCGTAGAAACAGAACTGGAAAATGGTGATACCCAATTTGTCACCACAGGAAGAAGTAATGTTGCTTCAACGTTGATTAAACAAAAAGATGAACTGAAAACCACCACCACTCGTTTTGGTGTTACCACAGTGATTGATAAAATCATTGACACAAAAACGCTGTTGGAAATTCCTAAAACCATTACATCAACCTATTCAGATGATGTGGTTAGTCGTATTACGATTGATAAGCAATATGCAGCCAATAATACGGATATGCGGGAGTTAACTACTAGCCTAACTCAAAATGGTAATACCGCAACGGTGCACACTAACTATGTGACCGGGTTAAGTACTGTCACCTCCGCTGAAAATCGTGTGGTGACACAACAGATCGATCCTTTAACGGGATTATTAGATTCAGCCGAGGTGGTTGGTCTTTCCCCTGTGAGTTTTGATTACGATAATCGAGGGCGTATTAAAACCGTTACTGCTGGAGATAGAACAACAACCTATATTTATGAAGCGGCAGGTAAAGGTCAGGTAACTTCCATTGTTAATGCTGAAAATCAAACAACAGCATTTGCCTATGACGATTTGGGTCGAGTGAATCAAATTACCTATCATGATAACAGTGTGTTAAATCAACAATTTGATGCCAATGGTAATTTAGAATGGCTCCAGCCGCCGGGTCAACCTAAACATTACTTTAACTACAACAGTGTTAACAAGGCCGATAAATATACGCCGCCAGTGGTTGATGGTATCACCGAGCCGCAAACGGTTTATCAATATGATAAAGATCGCAAGTTGGATAAAATTATCCGGCCAGATTTACAAGAGTTAACTTTCAACTATCAGCCCAATAATAGTCGTTTAGATAACTTAGTAATTCCGCGTGGGACTTATACTTATGGCTACAATGCACAAGGTCAGGTCAATTCAATTACCGCACCCGATGATGGTGTATTAACACTGGGTTATTTGGGTGATTTACCAACATCACAAACCTGGTCTGGTGATATTACGGGTAGTGTGAGTCAACAATACAATAATCATTTGTTAATTAAAGCGCAGTGTGTGAATACAACGGATTGTTTGGATTATTTTTATGATAAAGATAATTTACTGACTAATGCGGGTGATTTGATTATTGGTCATGAAGAGCAAAAAGGTGGATTGATTAGTGGTACTACTTTAGGGAAGTTAACCACCGATAGAGAATACACCACTTTTGGTGAGCTTTGGACAAATAGTGCCAGTTATGATTCTAATTCACTTTATGATGTGACTTACACCCACGATAAACTTGGAAGAATTACCAACAAGTCGGAAATTATTTTAGGTGTGACAACCAATATTGAATATCAATATGATAATGCTGGACGACTGGATAAAGTGATTCAAGGCGGTGAGACCATCGATTATGATTACGATGATAACGGTAATCGAACTTTTAAAAAGGTTGATAATGTTATTGTTGAAAGTGGCAGCTATGATGAGCAAGACCGATTAACAGGTTATGCCGGTTACACTTATCAATATAGCAAGAATGGTGAGCTAGAAAGTAAAACTCATACGGATACCAGTAAAACGACGAGCTATCAATATGATGTGTTAGGTAACTTAATGCAGGTCATCATTCCTGGTGATTCATCTAATACGACTATTGATTATATTATTGATGGCTCTGATAGACGCATTGGTAAAAAGGTTAACGGCACATTAGTTCAAGGCTTTTTATATGCTGATCAACTCAATCCTATCGCGGAGTTAGATAGCAATAATAATATCATTAGTCGATTTGTTTACGGTAGTAAAATTAATGTACCGGATTATCTCATTAAAGGCACTAAGACTTACCGAATAATTTCTAATCATTTAGGCAGTCCATTATTGGTGGTTGATATTGCCAATGGTGACGTGGTTCAACAAATGGATTATGATGAGTTTGGTAATGTCACATTAGACACTAACCCTGGGTTTCAGCCGTTTGGTTTTGCTGGTGGTATTTATGATAGAGATACTGGGCTGACTCGGTTTGGGGCTAGGGATTATGATCCACAAGCTGGGCGGTGGACGAGTAAGGATCCGATTCGGTTTAATGGTGGGGATAGTAATATTTATGGGTATGTGTTTAGTGATCCGATAAATTTAATAGATATTAATGGTTTAGAAGTATATGGCTATTATAATCGTGAATCAGGACTATTAATAATTATCGACTCTGAAAGAATGCAAGTTATTATAACGAAAGCAACATCAGGTGGGCATCCATATGGTGACCCATTGCCAAGTGGTAAATATGATATTTTAGATCAAGCTAAAAATCCCGAATCATTTAGATTGGATGCTCAAGATAGTTCTCCATGGAACGATAAGCATGAACCTACAGGTAGAGATAGATTTCGATTACATAATCCTGGTAATACTATAGGGTGTATTGCTGCTAATGATTGGGATGATTGGAATAAAATAAGGGACCTTATCAATTCTACTTCTAAAGAAACAGTTACAGATAATGCCATTCCTTGGTGGAAACTATTAAGTGACCCATCACCTATAACAAAATATGGAGAAATTACCGTTGAATAGGGAAAATATAATATCTATATTTCTAATGTTTTTAATTTTAGCTGGCCAACTTCTTGTATTAACTAACTATATACTGGGAGGAATAATTGGAGTAGAAAAATATCTTGGTTACAATACAATTTATTTAATGGTGATTTTTATAGCTTATAATAGTTATTCAATATCTAAAATATTGTTAGATAAAAATAATTTGAGAGTTTTTATCTATACAGTATTTGTTTTACTATTATTTATAGTGTTACTCATGTATATAATGATTCTTTTTGGAGAAGAAGATCCTGGAAGATTTGTAAGGTTTAATTTTTCTCCTACATTCTTTTATTTAACATTGTTGCTTTCTTTTTTATCTGGTTGGATGAAAAAAGTTGAATGTAATGTTTCATGCTGGAGTGTCATGTTATTATTTTTCAGTAGCTTTATGATAGGGCTATGTCTCTATTTTATTAAATTAATGTTTAAATTAAATGGATTGGCTTTAAATTTTTTGTTTCAATATTTTATTACTTTACTTTGCCTTATTTTGCCAGTTAATTGTATTTTTGTGCTGATAAATGTTGGTGTTTTAAAAAGACAAGCTAGAGGGTAATTAATATAAGGGGTCGGGTGTATTTTACAATATATAAACACTTTATCATCAAGCTGGAAGGTATATCTACGGATTAAATTTAGGAGAAAAAGATCAAACATCTAATGCGGTCACTTATGGTTATTCAACAGCAGAGTTAAATAGTTTTACCACTGTAGAAACAGAACTGGAAAATGGTGATACCCAATTTGTCACCACAGGAAGAAGTAATGTTTCTTCAACGTTGATTAAACAAAAAGATGAACTGAAAACCACCACCACTCGTTTTGGTGTTACCACAGTGATTGATAAAATCATTGACACAAAAACGCTGTTGGAAATTCCTAAAACCATTACATCAACCTATTCAGATGATGTGGTTAGTCGTATTACGATTGATAAGCAGTATGCAGCCAATAATACGGATATGCGGGAGCTTACTACTAGCCTGACCCAAAATGGAAATACCGCAACAGTCCACACTAATTATGTGACAGGACTGAGTACCGTCACTTCTGCTGAAAATCGTGTGGTGACACAACAGGTCGACCCATTAACGGGATTATTAAATTCAGCTGAGGTGACTGGTCTTTCCCCTGTGAGTTTTGATTACGATAATCGAGGGCGTATTAAAACGGTTACTGCTGGAGATAGAACAACAACCTATATTTATGAAGCGGCAGGTAAAGGCCAGGTAACTTCCATTGTTAATGCTGAAAATCAAACAACAGCATTTGCCTATGATGATTTGGGTCGAGTGAATCAAATTACCTATCATGATAACAGCGTGTTAAATCAAAAATTTGATGCCAATGGTAATTTAGAATGGCTCCAGCCGCCTGGGCAGCCTAAGCATTACTTTAACTACAACAGTGTTAACAAGGCCGATAAATATACCCCGCCAGTGGTTGATGGTATTACCGAACCGCAAACGGTTTATCAATATGATAAAGATCGCAAGTTGGATAAAATTATCCGGCCAGATTTACAAGAGTTAACTTTCAACTATCAAGCCAATAATAGTCGTTTAGATAACTTAGTGATTCCGCGTGGGACTTATACCTATGGTTACAATGCATTGGGCCAAGTTAATTCCATTACTGCACCCGATGATGGTGTATTAACACTGGGTGTAGTTTACTTTTTTACCATCATACTTCTTGCCAATTTATTTATCATAAGATTGTGCAAGAATTAAACGACTTTACCCAATTAACATCGTCCGCTTTTTAGTGCTTGC
>NZ_JBFDAH010000051.1:0-6563 GCF_040719265.1 Aliikangiella maris
TTGATCGCGGAATGAGATTGCGCAGCCGGAACTCACCATTTAAAATGCTTCTGCGCATGATTGGCTGATAAAAAATCAATGGGGTTTTCTTTTTTCAGGGGCGACTAGGTAAATTAATGAAAGTTTTTAAGGTATTCGCACTTTGACTGATGGTCTTTAAGTGTTTTGCACAAGATGATGACGAAACCACTTATTTACCCTATTCCACGCTGGATAAAGGCATAGACTCATATGTTTCGTTAAAAGTTAATACATTTATTGCTGAAAATACTAAAGGTTTTAAGGTCGAAATACTTCGAGTGCCTAACAAACGGCTTAAGTATTTAATGTTTGATGAACACTTGGAAAATAAAAACTATTGTGCGTGGAAGACTAAAGGTTATCGGAGCGAGGTGAATAATCTCGAATCTGTACCCTATCTTGCTTATTACTATACACCAGGTTTGATAACAGCAAAAGCAACACAGGCACATGATAAACATTTAAATAAAGATGGCTTTATTAATATTGATTCAGCCATGCGTGTATGCTTGATTTTCGAGAATTTAACGGGTAGTTTTCACACGGAGGAAATTTATTCAATAAAGAGATCAAATGAATAAAAAATAGTAATATTTGGAATAAGTACACTATTTTTTAATTGCTTCTCTAAAAAGCATTGCGGATTCTGACTTAACTTTTATGGCTGAAGTTAATCAGTTGAATTATCGGGAAAACTGGATAGATGTAAAGCCACTGACGGTTTCAATCGGGGCGAATTATCAGTTTAATTCTTATTTTTCTCTTTTAGGAAAGTTAAGTACAGGAGTTCAAGAAGACTCCGCAACTCACCTGCTGCAGGAATACGACTTTAAGGTTTGCTATTCTGGTGGAATTTATGCAAAAGCCAGCTTATTAAAAGATACCCTGGTTACACCTTATCTGTATTTAGGTTACAGTCAAGTCCATTTAAGAGCCTCCGCTGAAAATATTTCTGCAAATCAAAAAGAAAATGATTGGAGTTATGGGGCTGGGTTAGAGTTTCGGTTAGCCAAGTCGTTCAAATTGGCAATTGACTATACACAAATTATTGATAATTCTGATGCAGAATTAACTTCTAGTAGTGTAATCGCCAGCTTCCAGTTTTAATAAAAGGAAATCAACATGGATAAAAAACAAAAGGTTAAAGCGGCAATTATCCAGAGCGCTAAGCAAGCTGCAGAAAAAAAATATGGCGTATTAAAAAAATTTGAACGCGAAACAGCGCAACTGAATATTTTTTATCATGAGTTAACGGGTAAAGCAAAACTGGCTTACCACGTTGATCTATTAGCTAGTCAACAGGTAACGAATAATATTATCCGTCATGAGTTTATTATTGATGCTGATTCTGGTTTGGTTTATCAAAACTGGAATGCGTTAATGAGTGATACCGCAATCACTGGGCCTGGTGGCAATACTAAAACGGGCCAGTACCATTATGGAACGGATTACTTGCCATTAATGGGACGAGAACAAAATAATATCTGTTACCTTGAAAATGAGAAGGTTAAAGCAGTCAATTTAAATCATAGCTATGATTATTATATCAGTGATCCCTTTCAATTTAATTGTTATGAAAATACTTTTAAAGCTATCAATGGTGCCTACTCTCCGATTAATGATGCTTTTTATTTTGGAAATATTGCATTTGATATGTATCAGGATTGGTATAACACCGAACCTTTACCTTTTAAGCTTTCAATGAAAGTGCATTATGGTAATTCGGTTGATAATGCTTATTGGACTGGTGATTCAATGCTCTTTGGTGACGGCTATCAGCGATTTTATCCGTTAGTGGATGTGAATGTTTCAGTGCATGAAGTCAGTCATGGGTTTACCGATTTTAATTCTGATTTAATTTACTCCGAAGAATCAGGCGGTATGAATGAAGCTTTTTCTGATATTGCGGGTGAAGCAGCAGAATATTATTGGAAAGGTGAAGTTGATTGGTTAGTTGGTGCAGATATTTATAAATCAAACGGCGCATTACGCTATTTTGCCGATCCAACTTTAGATGGCGTTTCAATTAAACATACGGATAATTATTATTCAGGATTAAACGTGCATTATAGCAGCGGAATTTATAATCATGCCTTTTATTTAATTGCCAATACCGAAGGATGGAATGTTAAAAAAGCATTTGATATCTTTGTTTTAGCTAATCAGTCTTACTGGGTACCTAATGAAACTTTTGAAAATGGCGCTTGTGGTGTTTTAGAGGCCGCCAGAGATCTAGATTATCAATGGTTCGATGTATACAAAGCTTTTACCGCTGTGGGAGTTTATTGTTAAGGAAACTCTATTGATACTGATGATGGGATTAATGATAGTACTGACCTATTTCCACTTGATGGCAGTCGTTGGAAAGACTCAGGGGGGGGCTCGGTATTTTTCCTCATTCCTTTACTGTTAATATTAGTTTCGCGTAAGCGCATGGGTTAAGCAGTAAGTTTCCTTTAATAATTGTTGTAGTAAACCGAGAGGTGAAAAGTCTCTCGGTTTTTAAACAGATTAAATTAATTTTCAACAAAAATTAGTACTCTTTAATCAACACTGGTCACCTAAAGTCATTACACCAATAAATGATTATCCGTTTAAATTGGTTAAAGTACACGGTAAGTTTGTCTGGCACAGTCATCAAGATGCCGATGAGGTCTTTGTCGTTTTGCTCGTAGAGCCAAAGGGTGTCATTAACACTGGAGATGCTGGTGGCGAATCGACCGCAGAAAACGATATTTGGCTTTAGTTTTATTCTATTGAGTCGACTATTTTTATAGGTGAAAATTACCATCTAATTTTTAGATCTAAGCAATCAATCCCCTTATTGCTCAAAGTAAATAAACTATTCGTTAAGCAGATTTTATTTATTTTAATTTTAGCCAAGCGCATATTCATAAAATTAATGAAATAGTTTATTGGTTTGTTTCTTGTCAAAAACCAACCTATTTATATAATTTTTAGTCGAAATTCATCTTATTGTCACCTTGTTATGAATTTGCTATCTATACCGCTTTATTACTCTATCAAGTAATAAAAACACCTGATCAAAGTTAAGTTTTAATCTGAAGTCGATCAGATTTTTATTTAAATAATAAAAATATTTTCAATCAAAAACTCGAACTGAAATCAATAACAAAACACCTGACAGAACACAAGAAAGTTAAATCAACGATATTGAGGAAGATATGTTAAAACTAAAAAATCCCCTGGTATTGGTGTTGATAGGCTCTTTGGCAATGATGCTGGCAACCGTGCCAGTAACCAGCGCACCAGCTAAAACCATTAACCCGGATATCGCACCAAAAGACTTAGGCGTTATTAATGAAGAACGCATCATTTACTGGCTGATTAAACGAGGAGAACTCTCAGCAGACGCAACCGAGCAACAAAAACGTGCTGCAATTGAAGCGTATATTGGCAGTCGAGTTGAACCGCCAATGTCGATTGAAGAAATTGAAAAGCAGGCATTGGCAATTAAAAATGCCACGCGACATTCGCATCAATTAAAAGTGGCAAGAGAACGAAAAAAAGCTGCATTAAGTAATCAACTGCAAAGCAAAACGAATGCACAGTCAGTAGAAGAAAGTGTGACTAAAAAGGTAAACGTTTTAGCCATTGCAATCGATTTTCCTGATTTGCCACATGATGATAACCGATTAACCAGCTCAGATACGGGTATGTACTATAACGATTACTCTATTGAGCATTATCAACAACTAATGTTTGCTGATGAAACTTATCCTGGTCCTCAAGGGCAAGCGTTACAATCAGCGCGAAACTATTACACCCAAGAAAGTGGGGGAAGTTTTGATTTTAATGGCAAAGTTTATGGATGGGTAACCGCAGATAATAATGCTGCTTTTTATGGTGGAAGTGGGAATGGTGCGAATGATGCCAATCCTCGCCAACTCATTCGCGAAGCACTTACTAAAGCGGTTGCCAAATATAATATTAACCTTGCCGATTATGATTTAGATGATCGCTGGGATTTAGATGGTGATGGTAATATTAACGAGCCCGATGGGTATATCGACCATATTATGATTTTTCATTCCAGTATGGGAGAAGATGCTGGTGGTGGGGTACTCGGATCGGATGCCATCTGGTCGCATCGTTGGGTAGTGTCGCCTTACTATGATATTCCGGGGACTTATTTTGAACAAGGTAACCGTGGTTATCGTCCGTGGGGCTATACGATAGTGCCAATCGATGCAGCTATTGGGGTTGTCAGCCATGAATTTGGTCATGATTTAGGTCTGGCTGATGAATATGACACTAACAACAGTGTGCCTGGTTCGCCTGTTGCTGACTGGTCAATTATGGCCAGCGGCAGTTGGGTGGGCCAAATTCCTGGTTCGCAACCGGTAACTTTTGGTGCTTACGCCCGTTCAAAATTGCAAGACTGGTACGGTGGTAACTGGGTAAATGAAACAAAACTCACACTGGTTGATTTGCAAGGTGGAAAAACCTTTGAGTTGGTTGATGCCGTTAACCATGAAGGTGGTCTTAACCAGATAAAAGTTGAAATACCGCGCTCGATTCTATTTCGTCAAGCACCTTATTCTGGTGATTACCAATATTATTCTAATGCAGGCGACAATTTAAATAACCGAATGGATTTTTCGCTCACTATACCAGAAGGTCAAAACCATCAGTTGGTTATGCAAGCATTTTGGGATATTGAAGTTGATTGGGACTATGCACAAGTACTCATTAATGGTCAGTCTGTCGCAGGTAATCTGACAAAAGCGCGAAATCCGCTGATTGATAGTTATCCTGATCAGAGCCAATATGATATCTCTCACTATTTAACAGGAAAATCTGATAGCTGGGTAGCGCTGACTTTTGATGTGTCTGAATATGCTGGGCAAACGGTTGAAGTGAGCATTAAATATTATACCGATGGAAATACTGGCGGCTATGGCTTGTTTGTTGATGATATCGCCTTGTTATCTGAAGCTAGCAACCAATATCATGATGGAGCTGAACTGGAAGGCATGGCTAATTTAACTGGATTCAGTCGAATCGAAGCGTTGGAAAAACTAAGTGCACAGGAGTACTATCATATTCAACTACGTAGCCATCAAGGGAATGATTCTGGACTTTCCTCACGCCGATATGATCCCGGTGTCGTTATGTGGTTTGCCGATAGTGGACAATCCAATAACCAGTCCAGTGTTCACCCAGGACGCGGTTTTGCCAGCGTTATCGATGCAGATCAAAATCTTATTCAGGATGATTACTATGGCATTTGGTGGACGCGCAATCAAATCCGAGATGCAGCCTTTAGTCTTTATCCACAACAGCCAAAAGCTGCCGATAATCATCTGGAACCCATTTCGGATTTTAACGATATATTCGATTACTCTACACCGCAACAACCTGCATCTGGCGTCAGCTTGCCAATACATGGGTTATCTATGCAACTTTTGCAACAAGCGAATGATAGCAGCTCGGCAACAATCCATTTGAACTATCAGGCGCCAGCATTAACCCCGAGATTTAGCTATCAGATTAATGATTGGAAAGTGACGTTTAACAATAACTCATATGGTGGTAATGGTTGGAAAACCTATCAATGGGATTTTGGTGATGGCGAAATTTCTCATGCTGCCTCACCAACTCACCAGTTTGCTATGGGCGGGTTGCATACAATTAAACTTACCGCAATCGATCAAGATGGTAATGCTGTAACCATATTTGAGCAGATTCAATTAGCGGGACCTGCGTTTACCTTAACCAAGCAAAATCTAACGATATTTCTGACGGATACTTCCAGCCAACTATCAACTAAGGCAGTCTATGCCTGGGATTTTGGTGACGGAGTTGGACAGTCAAGTGAGCAGTCGCCAACCTACACTTATGCTGAGCCGGGTACTTATCTCATAAAACTGACGACTACAGATGGTGATAAATCACAGACTGCACAAATGATGGTTACCGTTACCAACCCGCCGGTTGCCAGTTTTACTTATGAAGTAAAAGGCTTAACCGTGGTATTTACCGATACCTCTCAATATGGTGCCGGTGAGCTGCAATACCATTGGGATTTTGGCGAAAAGGTCAAGCAGATCCGACGTCGTGGCAAAAAGCCAAAGCGTCCAAATGCTACCAGCAATCTGCAATCGCCAATTCATACTTATCGTGATGATGAATACTTTAAAGTTATCCTTACTGTCACTGATCAAGAAGGACGCAGTGATACCACCGCAATGTGGATTAATTTGGATGATGTCGATAATGATGACAACGAAGATGAACGTGACGATGATTAATCATCAGAGTCGGTTTAAAGTTTCAGTTCAATAAAAACTGAACGAATTCATGTCAGGCCGAAAGATCCTTTCGGCCACTCTATCCGTTTTTTCAAATCTCGCCTCAATCTATAAAAAGTGTGAGTCAAATCACACAACACTGGTTTAATCAGTACCGAATCTATATTAAGATTGAAGTTGTCTAACCACTCAAATTCCCCCCAATATTACCAACCCAAGGGAGCGCTATGAAGAGGGATATTCTTATTTTGGAAGTTGGCTTTGGCA
>NZ_JBFDAH010000052.1:0-6294 GCF_040719265.1 Aliikangiella maris
GGCGATACTCGCCACACTGCTCGCTATACCCATCCGCTCGCCTTGCAAGCTCAGCTCAGCACCCAGTAACTGATACTCTCCATACATCACTCCCGCATAAACACCAACCTGCCCCCCAAGCCCCTCACCCGTGCTTAAATCCTGCAACCGACTCCGGCTATAACCCGCATCTTCCAATGCCTGCCAGCTATGGGTTAAAAACAAACGTTCCTGCGGGTCCAATACCTTCGCTTCTCGTGGTGATATGTTAAAAAAGCGCGGGTCAAACTCATCAACTCCCTCAATAAATCCACCCCACTTGCTAAAGTGCACTCCCTGCAAACTTCTATCCGGCACATAATAATCTTCAAAGCGCCACCGGCTCGGCGGCACTTCGGTAATACAATCCACGCCCCCCCGTAAGTTCTCCCAATACGCATCAACATCCTTCGATGCCGGATAACGGCCACTTAAACCAATTATCGCTNTGCCGGATAACGGCCACTTAAACCAATTATCGCTATCCGACTGGGCTTTGATGCTGCCTCCAATAATTGTTCTGTATCATATGTTCGGACGGTCGACGCATGATGATTTGCAGCGGTCGGTGTGAATCGATTTGATTGAGTTCTTTGCTGCGTTGACTGTATTGGAGCAATATTCGACGGATGCTCTGGGGCTTGCGCGCCAGAAGTAGGTGTTTTTGTGAAAGCTCGCTCAGATGACAGTTGTTCATGCGGTTTATCATTGGTATCTGAAACTGCTGGTGCAAATAATAAACGCACTTTTTGTTCATGGTGTTCATTAAAATAGGCAGCAAGTTCCGCAATACTTTGGTATTCGAAAAAGAGTGTTTTAGATAAGGGACCAAAAGTTTTTTCCAGTTGTGTCGTCAAATTCATCGCCAATATGGAATCTACCCCATACTGCTCAAGTGCAGCTTTAGGATTAACCATATCTGTATTCATTTTTAGCAGGCTGGCAAGCTGCTCACATAAAAATATTTCAATTTTTGAATAAAGTGCTGGCGCACTTAGTGCTGTGCGAGCGTTAGCCGCCGTATTATTAATTTCGAGATCGCTTTTATTTTTATCCTTCACGCTCTTGCTTGATACATCAGGTAAAAATTGATTGAATAGTTTTTGTTTGATTTGATTAGGCTGCCCATAAAAGGTAAGCACTTGACAATGCTCACCGGCTATTGCCTGCTTTAATAGGAATAGGGCTTGTTCACGACTTAATGAATGCAAACCAGTATTTTGTTGCAGTAATTGCTGCGTTTGCTCATCAATCTGCATTCCACCATTTTGCCAAAGTGGCCAGTTAATAGATAAACTTTTTCCTTGTCGCAAACCTTGTTGCACCAGTTTTTCACGGTATAACGCAAAACGATCCATAAAAGCATTTGCCGTTGCATAATCAGCCTGTCCAAGATTACCTTTGATGGCAGCTACCGATGAAAATAATATAAAGAAGTCTAACGAAAGTTGCGCAGTAGCCTTATCCAGATTCATCGTACCTGCCACTTTGGGTTGTATAACCTCGCTAAATTCCTCTATGCTTTTTTTCAAAATATAATTGTCAGCAGTCATACCTGCGCAATGAAATATTCCATTAAGCTGTTGATGCTGAGTAGTGATTTCTTGAATCAGTTCATTAACAGCATTCGCATCAGTCAAATCGAGTTGCACATAATGTATATGCGACTGGGTAGTATCGATTGTTGCCAGCGTTTGTTGTTTTGTTTTGGTTAATGCACTTCGCCCCGTCAGATAAATTTGTACTGGTTTATTCTGTTGTGATAGCTGGCCCTGTTGCGATAGTTGATCCTGTGGTGAAAATCTATCCTGTTGCAAAATCATTTGAGTCAGCGTTAGCCCAATAGCCCCCAAACCACCAGTAATTAAATAAACACCATTTTGTTTAAAAACAGGAAGCTCTTTAACCTGCGCTTCTGGTTGGTTATTTGTTGCGAGCAATTGCCACTGACGAGTCCAGCAAGTGATATCATTTTCAACGTGTCTATATTGCAATAAAAGCCGCTCACTATTAGCTGAATTTTGCGCAATCACCCATAATAGCTCGGTTTCATTTAAGTCCTCGGGTACACATGCAACTTGGCAGATATAATCAGGATTTTCCTGTTGCAATGTTCCAAGCAATCCACTTATCGCTGAGAATAACTGAGTCTCTATAGCTGAGTGGTTTAACTCACTTGCTTCCGGTTCGGCAATTAAAAACTGCAAATGATATTTTGTTGTCTTTTTTTGTGCAATTAACTGTTGCACCCAACGCAAGCAATCTAAAGCAAAATTAGTAAAATCGCTAACTAATGACTGTGTATGGCCTATTACCGATGCATTTTTCAGTCTATCGTTTTCACCCAAATCACCCTGCGCAAATGAGCTAACCCCATTAATGCTTATCTGATGTATTTGGTATTGCATAGCGATTGAGTCAACAATCGTTTTATGAGCATCGTTAGTTTGGTAGCCACAAAAGACAATAACCTTTTCGACATTGTCAGTTAACGTGGTCTCTGTTTGACTTTGCACTGGCTGAGTAAAACGGATTGGTAATTGGTACCAGTCGGCAACCATTATGCCTGCTTGCAATTTATTTTTGTCGAGCAGTTTTATCTTATTGTTCACATCAACATTGGCATCAGTGTTAAATGGCACGTCAACACCTTGTTTACTGGCTTTAATCCATTGCAACGCTTGCTGCTGATTAATTTTTCCAGCACTTAACGCCTGATATATTTGCTTTAATGTTTTCATTTGACAATTACCCTAACTCGACGGCATCTTCAACGGATATTTTATGATTGATAACACGCTCAATAATTTGTTGATAATGCGTATCATCAAATTCTATGGATGGTGATTGTTGTGGTGACAGCAAGCGCGTTGAAAAACCTTCAATCTTAATACAGCGTTGACCATCCGCATCAAATAGCTCTAAGTCATATTTTTTAACTTTCACAGGTTGCGCTTGTGTTTCATTCTTGTGAATATCATGTTGTTTTACGCGCACAAACATCGCCCCACGACAGGTTCTATAGACACTCAGTTTTTCTAAAGAAAATGGCAAGTGCGGATAATTTTCTGCTTGCGATTGCTGCATTAAAAAGCCAACCGTTGTTTGCAAAACGCTATCTAACATGCCTGGGTGCCATTGATACTCAGCAACCTCTTGCGCCAGCGACCCAGGCACCTCTAACCGAGCAACCAATTGTTGTTGCGATACAATCAGTTGTTGAATTGCCTGGTGACTATCGCCATAGTGCAATCCCATAGTCTGAAAGTAAGCATAAATTTCGTTGGCTTGAAAAAGTTGCGCATCAACAGCTTGACTCAGTGAGTTTTCAATACCTTGCCAATCAATTAATTGACTATCTGATTCCTGATTATTTTCTTCATTGAATGCAACACGGCACTGCATTAGCAATAAATTTTTCTGTAACTCATCATCAACATAAGCATAAACTTCAACATCAATGATTAACTCACTTTGCGGTAATAAAACAATTTCAATGGAACGATTAACATCAACCACTAAAGGACGAACCCAGGCAACTTGAGTTAATTGAAACTGTTTATTCTGGTACAAATTATTGGCGGCGTTTTCAATTGCAGCGCGAATCATTTCCAAATAAGCCACACCTGGCAATATAGGCTTCAATTGTGTATCAGCCTTTGCAAGCTGTATTTGATGATCTCTCAAGAATAATTCATTTCCGCTAAAAACGGTGCGATAGCATTGCCGTTGTAAGTCTGAAATATTTTCATGTAACAAAGGATGAATCCAGTTATTCCCGACTTGCTCACGCCCTATCTGCATTGTTTGTAATAGCGGGTTATCGTCACTCTCTGCCCAGTAGCGCTGTTTATCGAAAGGATAATGAGGCAAATGTAATCGACGGAGTGGTGTTGTTTGCTGAATAATCGACCAATCAACATTTTTTCCTGTACACCAATTGCGAGCTAACTCAAGCAGCGTGTCTTTGGGCGCCAACAAAAATGAATCATGCAACCAATCATTTTGCTCTTGCAAGTACTCGGGCTCTTCGATATTCGCCCAATAAAAGTAATTGGTACGCTGTTGTTCTAGCGGATCTATTTTTGTTGCTTGTTGTTTTGTAAAATATTTTAGGTTGGTAATCAGTTGCTGCTGATTGGCAACCAATGTCGCCCAGCGATATTGCATGGCGGCTCTTCCAACTTGTAGCGTATAACTCAGGGCAGCCATATTAACAGGGGAACTTTCAGCGTTGATAAAGTCACCCAAATTATTAACCTGTTGCAAAAGTTGTTTATTAGTTCGAGCAGACAGAACAATGAGATAATGTTCAGCCTCAGATGCTTTATTGTCGATTGTAGTTTGGCTTTGTCCAGCGGCAGAATAGGAGGACGAATATGTTGCATTAGAGGTCACATATTCATTGGTATGCCATTCACGTATTACCAGATGCGCATTAGTCCCACTGAATCCAAATGAACTAACCGCAGCTCGACGTGTTTGTCCTTGCGCAATGGACCAAGGCTTTAATTGCTCACTAATATAAAAAGGTGAGTTTTCCAATCGAATATGTTCATTCAAATTTTCAAAATTAATCGTGGGTGGCAGTTGTTGATGTTTTAAAGCCAACGCAACTTTAATGACACCAGCGACCCCGGCAGCAGATACACAATGTCCAATATTGCTTTTAACAGAGCCGATTGCGCAGTATTGCGTATTTTGATCTTGACCTTGATTTTGATTTTGATTTTGATTTTGATTTTTCAGCTTATTGTTAAAAGCATCTTTCAGTGCATCAACTTCGATAGGATCTCCCAGTTTAGTGCCTGTTCCATGCGCTTCGATAAGTTGAATTTGCGCTGGGTCTATCGAGAATTTTTCGTATACTGAAGTAATGAGTTTGGTTTGCGCGCGAGCATTTGGCGCGGTAATACCGTTGGACTTTCCATCCTGATTCATCCCCCAACCTTCAACAACTCCGTAAATATTATCTTGAGCCTCAACCGCATCCGCCAGTCGTTTTAAAAGTACCACTCCGACAGCTTCGCCAGGCACAAAACCATTCGCCCGTTGATCAAAAGTAAAACAACGACCATCTTGCGATAACATCCCCGACTGCGCCGTTTTTATATGCATCGATGGGCCAGACATAATATACACGCCTCCCGCTAATGCGAGATCGCTACTACCAACCTGCAAGCTATCGCAAGCATTGGCAATGGCCACCAGTGAAGAAGAACACGCCGTATCAATGGACAAACAAGGTCCTTGTAAATTTAAAAAATAGGCTATGCGTGCAGCAAGAATAGAGGCGGAGTTTCCGGTAAACCCTTGTGCACTTAATTGTTGGGATATTGAAAACTGTTGATAGTCACCTGCACCGCAACCAACAAAAACACCACACAAACTATCAGACAGTTCACGCGGGTTGTAGCCCGCATCTTCAATCGCATGCCAGCAGTTTTGTAAAAACAGGCGCTGCTGTGGATCGATACTCTCAGCTTCTACCGGAGAAATATTAAAGAACAGCGGATCAAAGCAATCATAGTCTGCTAATGCCCCCATCCATTTACTATTGGTTTTGCCTGGCACAATTTCACTTGCCTCGTAAAACTTATGGATATCCCATCGTTCAACTTCACGAATACAATTTTTTCCTTGTGCAATATTTTGCCAGTATTCTGCCATATTATTAGCTTGTGGAAATTGTCCCGCCATACCAATAATAGCGATACTTTGTGGCTGAATATTTTTAGCAAATTGCCCAGGGGCGCTTGTTTGTTCGTTCTGTTTTTTACTTAGCGCTTCTGCGGACTCTTGAACAAGGTGAGCAAATGAAACCAGTGACGATTGCGGAACAACTTGCATACTAAAATGTTCAGCCCGTGATGGTGAAACAATTCCGCTAAAATCAATTGGTTTCATTTGTGCCAAAGGTATCGTAGTCGCAGTGGTATTAAGACGACTTTCACCGATTAACTTCTCCGCAGACTGTTGCGAAGGTTGTTTATGCGTTTGCTCCGTTTGGGTTTGTAAAATTTGTGCTTGTGAAGTTTGCTGTGTCTTTTTCGAATACGGTTCAAGCACCGTTAAATCTTTTATTTCCGTTAAAACATATTCAGCCATTTGCCCAAGCGTCGGATAACTGTACACCTTGGTCGCTTCAATATCGAGTTTGAAACTCTCATTAATTTTACGAATCCAGGTTACACCGGTAATGGAATCCAGTCCGAGGTCAATAAACTGCGCCGTAGTTTCAATTTCATCAACCGCTAAATGTAATTCACTGGCCAG
>NZ_JBFDAH010000053.1:0-6039 GCF_040719265.1 Aliikangiella maris
TCCGGGTTGTATTTGGTATCCACAAACGCCTTCGTATAGGTCGCAATTGGCCCATTTAGATTCTGTAAGATTTCGTAGGTGTTGCCAATTCATATTCGTACTACTAACGCCTAGTTGACAAATTCAGGTGCTTTTCCTGAATTTTTTCCAACGTCTTGTTCTGTGATGCAGCCCAAGCATTTAGCATGGACATCAAATTATTAATATTTCTCATTTTGTGCGAGTTTTTCTTTCTGTCTTTTTTCTCGTGCTTCATGCTTGAGCTTACCTTTCTCGGCAAGTAACTCAATATTATGCTCGAATACATACTGCTTAAATTCAGGGCTACCATAGTTGAATTTTGATTCGCGCACGACTTGTTTGACGGTCATATGAATGCTATTTGACATTTTATTCCTTCAAGGCTGCACCTAAAGTTACCTTACACACAGAACGCAAAAAGCATGTGTGCGTATTTTGCATCACCTGCCTTGACTGGTTAAATTTTTATCTAAGTGAAAATACTGAAAGCTTATGAGAGTTCTTATGGGGCCAACCAGACTTACACTCCCCACCTCCGAGAGCATAAACTACTCTCTCCGCAGCTTTTGCCGTAATAGCCAAAGATAAAATAGCCTTATCAAAATCTAGCTTTGGATCTAACCAAAAACTATTACTATTACCACAACCAGAATTGCCTGTACCATCTTTCAATACAACAAGAATTATACCTCCATCTGCTTTAATAGATGCTACTTTTCCTACATAATCGTTTGCTGCATAAGACAAACTAGGAAGCAACATAATTAAAGCAAATATTCCTTTGTAAAACATAGTAATTACCTTTTTGTTAATTTAACGCCTCAAACAGTAGTTCATCTACTGCTTTGATTGGTTATGTTTTATTGTTTTGTGTGCACTAACAGGACATATCCCTCCGCGCCCCCATGAAACACTCACAGTTATGTTTGAATCTAACTTCCCCATTACTGCAACATATCCTACGGAAAACTTTCCTTGTTTTTTAATATCTATAGGTATTCGAATATGGTTATCAAACTCTTTGTCAGTCAGACTTGCAATATAAAATGCAGCAAACTCAAGCTTTTGCCCTTCTACAATTGAAGGGAATTTAACAGTATATCCAAATTCATTCACATGATAGTCAGTCTCGGCTTTTGTAATTTCAATTAAAGCATTGTACTTATCACCAGATATCGGCATTGCACAAGCCAATGAAAAACTAGAAAAAATCATAAGGAATATAGATATAAGTATTTGCTTCAAAATTCCCTCGCTAAACATAACGCTTAGCGTTTTCGAAATTGAAACGCAGTGTAAATTTTCGATAACCGCGTCTGGTTAGGTGTCAAAATTCCATTAGCCATTTACCATCAACCAATTGAAGTTCTAACTCTATTTTCGTCCCAATTACAACAATATCTGCATTGGTGTTATTTTTCGAATATTTTACCTTCAGCTCTATTGTCTCCGGTATTGTATGCTCTTTCATTACTTTTTTAAGTTCATCAGGAGAAAACGCAGGCTGATACTCTTTTATAGCAAGTGATTGAGCAAACTTATACTTCTCTTCTTTAAGAGCATTAAGAAACGTTGTAGCTACACTTTCGGGGTTGCTAAAATCGATTTCGGAAGCATTCGACGAAAAAGCATTCACTAGCAGAAAAATAAAAGCCAACCACATTCTTTGTTTTGTCATATCTAGAGCACCTAACGCTTCATTCAGCAGGCATCTGCTGCAATGACTGGTTAACAACCGCTACACGAATAACCTTAGTATTGGTTGCACTGTCCCACCAAAAAGCTTTATCAGGATTTTTCAATGCTAAATACAAAGAGATAGGCCCAGCACATAATCCGATATAGGAATAAAATACTCTTACCCCAAACTCTGCATCTGATGGTTCGTCAGTATTACTTACGACCTTATATCCCAGTACGTATTGTCCGATAGTTTGCCGACCTGACTTTGGATGCTTATAGAAATAATAAAATAAAAACCAAAATGCTAGTCCAACACCTGGCAGAATATAGTTAGAGTCTGTACTGCGCGAAAACTCTCGCTCAAATGACCATACAAATTGTCCAGTATAACTGCTTTCTTGAATCAAAAGAGGTAATGCTAACAAAGGCGTAATCCCAATTAGCACAATCATGAAATCTAAATAGAAAGCACCAAGTCTTCGCCATACACCAACAATTTCCGTCCTGTCATGAGAGCTTTTTTGCTGAGGATAAAAACATAAGAAACTAAATAAGGCTAAGCTCACTACGATGCTCATTAGAGAGGACGAAGCGTACGTGAGGCATCGACCATTTTCACAAGAAGATCCTGCACCAACAAGCCCACCTGCAGCCCAAGAACTCAGATAAAGGAACCCTACCATTATTATAAATACTAAAAGTTTATTCATGTTCCGCTTTAGGTTGTTAACGCCAGGCTGTATGGAGAGCGAAGCGATTCCAAACGAGCCCCTTGTTATATTATGGCTTGGTTGAAAGATGTATCGTAGTTAGGGTTTGTCCGCCAACTCCTATGCTACAATTATCGGTTGCTGTCGTATAAACGTCTACCCTATGTTTAGATGCTTTGGCTGCCATCAAAACTGACAGGGCTTCCTTCTTAGCACTTGCTTCCCATCCGCTAAAATTCGCCCAGTAAGAGCCGCTCGAATTATTTGGATTAGATAAAAAAACAACCTGATTTAATCCCAAAGTTTTGTCTATGCTAATACGGCCCACATAAACACCTATACAATTCACGTTTTCAGCACGTAATAAGGATGAGGTTGTTAACAAAGTTAATAATAATAAAGTTCTAATCATGTGATCTCCTAATATAACGCCTATATCAGTTGCGTTTTTGTTGTAGTGGAGTTTTGGCGTACAGTGGCGAATCCAAGCCAAAACGGAGCGAAGACCAAAACGTCAACTGGATATACTTGTTACACCTGTTACTGAAAAGATTTAATAGTGCTAATAGTTTGATAATTGTTTCCCTGCCCTGAACACGTATTTCCATCGATCCATAATTGCGCTTCTTTTCCTGATGCATGAATCATTAGTAGCTGTGAAAACTTAATATCAAAACTCTTTGCATCAACAGTATCTATTGCGTAGTAAACAGTACTACTACAAGTATCGGTATAATCTTTATTCTCGCCACTCATCTTTACCATCACAGTATAACCGTGATTATATATTTCTATAATTTTACCTCTTTGCGACCAGCCGCTTGCCGCGAAGCAGTTGCTACTCGAAATAACTAAAAATATCGATATTAAAAACTTTTTCATGAACTCTCCTTTAGGGTGTAACGCCTAATTGTGTTGCGCGTATTTTGCGTCAACCACCTATTTCTGGTTATATTTCTAATGATGGTAGAAAGCCTTAGTTTGAAGAAACTCACAAAACTCTTTTTGAAGTACTTCATCAGATTTCTTGAACTCAGCCTTATACGATTTTAGAAAGTCACGATACATGTAGCCACGTATCATAGTTAAATAATTATCAACTTCGATAAAGTCACGGCCTGCAGAGCCCTTCTTCAATAGTGCTCCCAATTCCTTTACGGCGATTTCAGCTTCTTCTTTTGTGAATTTATCTGCAGGTATCCACCAAGTTCCATTATCTTCAGGTTTGGGGCAGGAAAAACCTTCTTCTGCAGATAAGTTAAAGCAAAATAAAAAAACCAACAAGGCTAAAGTAAATCGCATTCTGTCCCCTTAGAAAATATAACGCTTGCGTAATTCGAGAGGCGTGTTTTTTGCCGAATCGAAATTCACGCACTTGTTAGAAAATTCTAGTTCTTGAGATACATTGAACCATCACTCGTCAATTCATTGTAAGTACCGCCATGCCAACCGTAGTTTGCGCATTGATGAGAGTAAATTCGCAATTTTTTGTTCCCCATAAATGCAGCCATTGAAATTGACAACAGTTTGTCATATTGTGGATGTTCTAAAGCAACATATATCGTGTTACCTACTGTACACTCTGAAGGGTTGCCAAAGTCACCTGTTATTTGAAATCCTTGCCCTCGTATTATTTCAATGTCAGCAACAGACGCAGTTTTAGTCCATCCCCCAGCTACTACAATATGTGAAAATCCTAGTGCTAAAATTAAAAATATAAATCTCATTATTTCTCCAATTGTTTTTCTAACGCGTAGCTAACCTGAAAAATTGCGAGTGACTTAGCGAGTAATTTATCGGGTTGAGCGCCTGGTTACGTTTTAACTTTCATCCGTAATGCTTAAAATTGTGATAGGGCGAAAATTACTATTGCCACACCAGCTAGGAATCGGGTCACCAGGGAAAACATTACCCGTTTTCTTTCCAGATGCCAGTAGCGTCATTGCAATCGTTAAAAAATGATTGAATTTCAGTTCCCCAACTTGAGATTTATCAACTAAATACCAATTTCCACTATCCATTTTTATCGCGAAATCTTCCCCACAATAAAAGATCTGTTTTACTTTTTCTCCGCTTTCGGCAATTGAAAATGACGACAAAGTTGCCAACAGAATTCCAACTAATAGTTTTTTTAACACTTAAATACTCCTTTGATTATATAAACGTAACGCCGAGCTAATTTGACGGAACGGAGTTGTTTGATTTTGTGGTATTTAACCACAAAATTGAACGACGCAGTGGAGGTCAAATTGAGCGACTTGATAATCATTGAGCCTTCTCCCTAGTTTAACCATCTCGGCTAAACTAAAGGCAACCAAACCAACAGGAGAAGCCCAATGAACTTTTATAATAACATGCACCCATATTACTGCGGAATTGATTTACATGCTAGATCACTTTATGTATGCATTATTGACCAAGATGGCAAGACCTGCGCACACAAAGAAATACAAGCCAACCCAAATACTCTACTAACGCTTCTTGAACCCTATATCGGACAGATTATAGTTGGGGTTGAATGTATGCATTGCTGGTATTGGGTTGCCGACTTTTGCGAAGAGCACTTAATAGACTTTATTCTTGGTCATGCGCTTTATATGAAGGCGATTCATGGCGGTAAGGCAAAAAACGACCGTATCGATTCGTTTAAGATCGCTAATTTGATCAGAGGTGGAAATTTCCCATTAGCTTATGTTTACCCAAAAGAGAAACGAGCAACACGAGATTTGCTTCGCCGCAGAATGAAAATAGTACGCCATGGTGCACATCTAAAAGCACATGTTGTTAATACAACAAGCCAATATAATTTACCACCCAACAAAGTTAATTTAAAAAATATCTGTGCTCGTCAAACATTAATGTCAACCTTTGAAGATCCCGTCGTACAACGAAATATAGACTTGGATATGGCGGTGCTTGATTGCTATGCCAAACAATTGAGTAAGCTCGAGTGGTTTATTGAACAACAAGCCAAACAGCATAACCCTGTCCATTTACATATCTTAAGGAGCGTATCAGGAATTGGAAGAATTCTTGCTCTCACAATTATTTATGAAATTGGTAATATTAATCGCTTTCAGTCTGTACAAAAATTTGCTTCCTATTGCAGGTTAGTAAAATGTAAAGCTGAGTCTGCGGGTAAAACCTATGGAACACAAGGGAACAAGATAGGTAATGCTCATCTTAAATGGGCATTCTCAGAAGCGGCCGTTTTATACTTGAGAGGAAATAAAAAGGCACAAGGTTATTTACTTAAATTACAACGAAGAATGTCTAAAGCAAAAGCACTCTCCGCTCTTGCTCATAAACTAGGGCGTTGCGTTTATTTTATGCTAAAAAATGAAACGGTATTTGATGAAAAGAAATTTTTAAAGAGTTAGTCACGCAATGAGATGAGTACAACGCCTAACTGGACGTATGCGGAGTGTTACTAAAATTGAAGTCTGCTGACTAGTTTAAAACGACTATTTCAATTTTATACACCATGAGCTAGAGCCAAACCGCCTTGATTAACGTAAGCGTCCGGGGATTTACACCTATCTTTAGATTTTAACCACTCTAAACTGTCTCCATTTAAATTAACCAGGAGATAAATAATGAAACGTCGAACGAAGCAAGAATGGCT
>NZ_JBFDAH010000054.1:0-5517 GCF_040719265.1 Aliikangiella maris
AAAGCCAGCAATGTCGTTAATAAATAATGCCGACCCGGAACAACCTGTTGCAAATAGAGCTGACGAGTACGACCACAACCACTGCGTCCATAACGTTGACTGCAAATCATCTGTTTACCGACAATATCTCGCTGGCGGTAGTCACGTTGTTTATACACATAGCCAATTTTTGGGTTTACGCTGCACGAATGACAGCCTTCATTTCTGATATACACAGTCTAGTGAGTCCCAGATTTCCTTAATCTGATTTTCTTGCTCCTCGACAACAAAATCATAGCTAATTTTAAGTTCTCGTTGCATGTTTTCAACGGCTTGTTTAATTTTTTTCTTAACCTGTTCCCAGGGCAATAAATAACAGTTTGAAATACATTGCAACATTAAGTCATGCAGAATTTCGGAACTGCACATCCATAAAACATATTTAAGAGGCTGCTCAGCTCTCACTTGGTGTTGTGCTGTACTTCTATAACAAGCATGATCCCATAGCTTTTTTGCGGCGGCTAACGAGCGTTCTAAGGTGTCCGTGGAAATATTAGAGTTACCCCTTTTAAGCTGAATAGCGATGTGCAACGCTTCAACAAAGTGGATCCCTCGCAATTGGTGAGCAGTGTCTCCAATTCCCTGAAAATAATGAGTAAAATCCTCCATGGATGTTTGTTTGTCTGGCGCGGCAAGTTCTTGTATCCAGTCGCAGGCGTAGGGTATATTTTTCAAATTGAAGTCTTTTTGATAAAAATATCGTTCCGGAAAATGGATACGCAAAGCTGCTAAACGGTAGTTTGCTGCGCACTTATAATGGCGCTTGGCAGCCTCAACCAACTGTTCAGTCCTTTTATTGGTCTTGTCGTTAACGAATTGTTTTAACAGGGTGTATTGATCCTGATTACCCCTGTGCCCCCAATAATGCGCTGCTCGTAACAACAAGGGATAATCGACGGGTTCGATCGCCGAACTAAGATCTAACAATCGTGGTGGAAGCGAAGATTCCAGTCGGCGAATATCAGCAGCATATTCAGGATCTTCTGGTACAGGGATAACAGCACGTTCATCACCGCGCCTTTTAGATGCGACATTAATCATATGATCGATAAGAAAAATATCATACCAGACTAAATCCTGTTGTAGCTGAGCGCTCTGCTTGCGAAATGACTTATGCAACTCCAATGATGTTTCAAGTGCTTGTTTAAATAGTCTTTCAGCTTTTTTCCCTAGTCTTTTAGGGTCCGCATAAAAGGCATGGCCTAGTAGCTTATCGAGAATAAACTGATTCAGTCCTTCATAGCACCCTAGTGATACCAAATGTTTTTTCACTGACTCAATATTGGGACGGATAAAATCGAGTATTTCAGTATCGTAAATGTATTGATGGAATCGGTAGTTTCGAAACCAGAATCGAAGGCATTCTAGGAGATGCTCATAGTTAGGAGTCATTCCTCTCCCTGCATCAATTTTGGGCATTAGTAAACCAGTCACTGCACTCAACTCTGAGCTGATATCTTGAATGACAAACCCCAAACAGTCCTTTTTCCCAACCAACTTATGTTCATCTGTTAGTTTTTCAGTAAAGGTAATGGACGATTGTAAAAATCCTTTATTAACAGCAGCCATATCTTCATTCTTTTGCAACCCAATCCCAAATTTAACTCTAGCAAAATCGTAGATAGCTTCATGTAATGAGAAATGCTTAGTTTTGTCCGAAAATTGAACTAGGTGATATTTTTCTAACTCTTTTAGCTCAGTATTTCGATGATCTTTAAAGTATTCTCGAAGACGCTTCTCCCTAGGTAGTTGACTTCTTGTTCCTAGAACGCAACGTCGAAGCACCCTTCCTAGAATTTCAATTCTGGGGAAAAGAGATAATAGCAACAAGGTATCCTGTGATTCTTGTTTTAAACAATCAAAACTGAGATTAAAAGCCGCGTGCAGCTGGTGGGCATAGTCATCTAGCTCGATGTGCTCAGAAGTTTGTCCTACGCCGTATTTATCAATCAACTCTATCAGAGCGTCTAAATTGTATTGTTGTTGCTGTCGTGCATAAGCTCCCATCAAAGAGATAGAAAGGGCGTGGCCGCCTAACTTGCCATCTTTAGCAACGAACGCTTGTAGTTTACTATCTTCCGGTTTGATGTCTGGTATTTTTGACCTATTAATAAACAATGCACCGGCTTCTTCATTCTCAAGTACCGGCAATTCCATTATGTCACCCTTTCTGGCTAATAACTTTTTTCTACTGGTAATAAGAAAGTGTATATTAAATACTCCATTCTTTGGTAGAAATTTATTGATTTGATTATCATTAGAAGCATCGTCTATGATAATTAGACAGTGTTTTTGAAATCTCTTAGTTAATTGTTCAAAAAAATAGTTTTGCTCTTTTACATCTTTAAAGTCTGGCGAATCAGCCGGAAAACTCGGAATTTTACACCTTTCAATACAAAACTGTCTGAGTTGTGATTGCAAGAGGCCTCTCCTTGCATCAAACCATAGGATACAAGAATAATGACTACGAAAATATCGATAGCCGTATTCTAAACTTAAAGCTGTTTTTCCTTGTCCTCCTACTGCCCCTAAAGATACAGCTACTTTCTCTTTTTTACCTACTAAGTTTATTCCTGTGTTGTAGTTTAGGAATTTTTGATTAAGCGTTTCAAGATGCTTAGTTCGGCCGACAAAATACGGTAATCGGTCGGGCAGGTTGTGCATCTTGTTGTAGGAAAGGAATTTCTCTGTATCTACCTTCATCGCCTGGAGTAATTCTTCAATATTTACGTACAGCTTCGATGGTAACTCTTTATCACTTTTTGGGTCCCATCTTTCAAGCTTGGCGTAACGATGAGCATCAGCGATATTTACCGAATTGCTATCGTTTATAGTTCCGTCATTTCCACCTCCAAACTTGCCTTCCCGAGAAAGGAATTGACTGACATCTGATGGGGTTACATCTGGGCCGCTATACAAGAATTGTAAAAGGTAATAGAAATCTGCTTGGGTGTTTATATGGCGCAGTACCTGAAATCTGCGCCAGGCGATACGATCAAACGACAAAGTTGTTAGTAGCTGAGCCAGGCAACAACGAATGATATTGGGTAACACTGTAGTGTTGCCTGGCTTTAGTTGTTTGCGGTCGAATGTTCCTTCGTTGTCATCCTGCCATACCACATCATCGTGCATTTTTGGCTTAATCTCTGCAATTCGACGCCAAAAATCGCAATGACTGATTTGTTCGTTTTTTTGAAGATAATTCAAAAAATGTAACAAGTCTTGATATTGCGTGAGATCAGCAAGAATAGTGTGGTCTGAAATTGACATTTTTGGTCCCTCAAATAGTTTTTTTCAGATTAAAACCATAAGTATCTGATTTATAAAGCATTGCAAAAGGCTTCTCAGCAAATGCTCCAATTACTAAATACCCTGATAATGAGAGTACAAGAAGGCTAGGAGCCTGAGTAACTCGAGAAGTTACCTGATGCGCATCGGTTGTTCACTTTCAACGATTAGATTGAGGGCAACCTTATGAATACGAATAAATTTCCAAAGTTTTACCGTGAGCGTGGCATGTTGATTACTGAAACAGTTGCTGATTTCGTGCAAGTCTGCATTGATTTTAGCCGCGAACTTGTACTGTTTCGTCCTAATACATCGCTCACTGAAACTGAATTACTACTTTGCGCGCAAAATCTTGGTGAGGTAATTGCTCATCCAGCATACGGTCCTGTGACTAATATCAAAGTGAACAAAGTCTGTCAATCGGTTTCCATTGCAATGAAGCCAGTCCGCCATGATTACCATACCGATGGTAGCTTTAAAGATGTACCACCACGTGAATTTTTACTGCAGTGCGTATCAGCCGATTGCGAAGGAGGCGCTTCGATATTTTTGCAAGTAGCGGCCTTGTTTAAGGAGCCGGTTCAGGAGCATATCAATGCCTTGCTTGATACGACATGGAAAATTCAGCGTCCAAGTTATAATAACGAACCTGTCAGCACCTACATTGGAGCACTCTTAAAAATCGACAAAACTGGTGAATTTAAATTACGGTGGAGGCATGATGATATGGTAAAGCCTGTGCTGGTTAGCGCGACCAATCCAGCTAAATCTCGCGCTGCATACACATGGCTAAAGGGTCGGGTCGACAGTTTAAAACCTAAGGTATACAAGATGCAGAATGGTGAAATAGTTAGAGTCCCTAACGAATACATTTTGCATGGCCGCCAAGCTATTACTTCGCTAGAGTCAGAGCGACACATGCGTCGTATTTGGATCGCCTAACCCAGGTAGGTTGAAGCTAAGGCTTCAACCTAGTTTTCTGAAAAATCTTACGCCATTTATATTCTCAACAGCTTTCTTTATGTTACTGAGAATTTTTCAATTCAATATTGAAGAGCTTGCTTTTCAAGTTAACAGGTCTATTGCTAAATGCATTTAAAACATTTGTCTATTTTAAAATTTAATAGTCTAAGCTATCATCCTTCTCTATAGTCAAGTTGTTTAATTGAGCTGCCAATTAAGGTATACCAAAATGAAATACGAAATTGACACGTCATCTCTATCCAGGGTGCAGAAAGATGAAGTATGGGAATACATCATCTGGAGCAATGTTTTTACTACTGCAATTAAAAGTGCAATCGGAATACCAATTGGATTTCTAATTTTAGCAATATTCACTAAAGAGTGGCACTTATCCTTTTTTGGATGGGGACTTTTAATATTGATTATTACGAGCTTAATAGATTTGACGGATGCTCTAGACCGGAGAGACGCTTATTATGCTACTGCCAAAAAGAAGCAAGAGAATTGGCCATTAGAAAAAGCTAAAAAAATCAATTCTATAATTAAGCAAAGCAAGGATTACTGTATTCAGTGTAGTGGAATTAGAAATCAATTAGTTACTAAAATGAATATTGCCAAAGAAAAGTACAATCGCAATCTTTTTAGTCAATATTGGGATATGATCGAATCAATTACAAAATCATTTGATGAATATCGGTTAAAAATTGAACGTTTAAAGATTGTTCAAAATGAATATCATTATGAGATTAGAAATATAGGCACCAATGTTAGACATAATTTTCCGAGCAGCATTTTAAATATGAACATGGTACCTCTAGTAAGTAGAGAATTAAGCGATTTCAAAGAGCTCAGGGAGCTTGGTGAAAGTCATCGTGACTTTGCTAATATTTGGGAACAGCGAAGAACAAGAGAAGCAATTATCACAGGATTTAAGAACTTGCAGGCAAGTGTTGATGGAGTGGGTGATACAATAACGCTAGCCATAAATAATTTGCGCGGAAGCTTGAGAGTTCGTGACTAAGGTAGTTTAGTGCGAAGTCAACACTTGTGGAATAAAACGGCGGCTACTGCTTGAACTGAACCAACGACCCTGTAAAGAGAAATAAGGGGTCAAGCCTATTTTGCAATATATAAAATCTAAGCTATATTATTGTCATGCCAAGACCCACTCGAATAGAATATAAAGGCGCATTTCACCATGTGATGAATCGCGGCCGAGGCCGTCAA
>NZ_JBFDAH010000055.1:0-5482 GCF_040719265.1 Aliikangiella maris
ATCAGGTGCGTTAAACGAAGCCTGGTCTGATATTTTTGGTGTAACCATTGAGTCTTATCGCAATGGTACCACTTCATCAAGCTGGTTATTAGGTGATGGTTTATATAACACCCCAGGTAAAGCACTACGTTACATGAACAACCCAACCAAAGACGGTCGTTCAAAAGACTGGTATCCAGAAAGATACACCGGTACACTAGACAATGGTGGTGTTCACTGGAACTCAGGTATTGGTAACCTGGCTTATGTATTATTAGTTGATGGTGGAACACATCCTCGTAATAAATCAAATGCACAAGTACCTTCAATTGGTATGGCTAAAGCAGAAAAGATTTTCTATCGCGCTGCAACCACCTACATGAACCAAAACACTAATTTCTCTGGTGCACGTACGGCAACCGCAAATGCAGCTAACGATTTATACGGTGCGGCTGAAAAAACTGCGGTTGAAACGGCATGGTGTGCTGTTGGTGTGGGTAGTTGTCCAACCGGTAATCCTCCTCCCCCACCACCTCCTGGCGGNTCTTAGAAAATGGTGTACCAAAAACAGGATTAGGCGCAAGCACTGGCGAAGAATTATTGTTTACTTTCCAGGTTCCTTCAGGCGCATCTAACATTAACATTGCAATGAGCGGTGGCAATGGCGATGCTGACATGTATGTAAAATTTGGTTCAGCACCGACTGATTCAAGCTACGATTGTCGTCCTTACGAAAGTGGTAACAATGAAACCTGTACCGGTAACCAAACGGGTGGCACTTACTACGTTCGCTTAAAAGCTTACAGCACATTCTCTGGCGTTACTTTAACAGGTAGCTACGATGGTGGTTCTACTCCACCACCTCCTCCAGGCAATGATCCAATTGATGAAACGGTGAGTAACATTAGCGTTAGTCAAGGCCAATGGAAACATTACACTCAAGAATTACCAGCCGGTTATTCAACTATGACAGTGAGTATTTCTGGTGGTTCTGGCGATGCTGACATGTATGTTCGTCGCGGCGCGCAACCAACAAGTTCAAGCTATGATTGTCGTCCTTACGAAGATGGAAATAACGAAACCTGTTCTTTCAACAATCCACAAGCAGGCACTTGGTATATTAGCCTGTACGGTTACTCAACTACTTCAGGTATTACCTTAAACCTTAAAGCCAATCCTTAATTTTAATTAAGGTATTGACAGAGGAGCTTTTGCTCCTCTGTTTTACACACGAAATACAGGTAGTTTCAAGACAATTCTCAAATGACTCTTTCGAGAAAACTAACAGTAAATTTTGGAACAATACACAAATCAATTTTCAAAACATTTCTCGAAATAACTTTCACTATAAAAATATATACGCACCAAGAGGCAACACATGAATAAGAATATTATGACCTTGTTGGCGTTAGGCGGTATGACTTTTCTACCCCCTGCTTTTACGCAATCCCAATCAGCACTGACCAGCCAAGATGATGAAGAAAAACAAGTTTGGGTTTCTATTGGCACTGACGCCTACGATTTAATTACCCAAAAATATACAACACAATTTGATTTTAAACGCGCTAATATCCGTAATGCCAGTCATGGCAATGTCGCCGTTGTGCAAATGGCTGAATCAAAAATTCCACAACTTAGTCAATTAATGCATGATGAATTCCATCGATGTGGTGGTTTTATTTTTCACGACACCTTTACCGAAGCCCATTTATTCGCTACCGCGCCTATGCAAACCACCCCCAGCATTGCGGTTAACTACACCATTAACAATAGTAGCGGCGTCAATGCGTTAGTTAATGAAATGTCAACCACTAACTTAAGCAGTACGGTTAATACTTTAAAGAATTATCACAACCGTTACTACACGCAACAGTCTGGTGTCGATGCTGCTAACTGGATAAAAAGTGAATGGCAATCTATCAGTAATGGGCGCTCTGATATCAGCGTTGAAACTTATGGTCATAGCTGGAGTCAACCATCAGTCATTGCCACTATTACAGGAACAGCTTATCCCAATGAAATTGTGGTTATTGGTGGTCATTTGGATTCAATTAATCAATCCAATCCATCTTCGGGAAGAGCGCCGGGAGCCGATGATAATGCATCGGGAATTGCCGTAGTTACTGAAACATTACGCGCCATTGTAGCAAGCGGCTTTAAACCTGAACGTACTGTAAAAATTATGGGTTACGCAGCAGAGGAAGTTGGCCTGCGCGGTTCAAAAGCCATTGCACAAAACTACAGCTCAACCGGTAAAAATGTTATTGGTGTCGCACAGTTTGATATGAGCGGTTATAAAGGCAATCAAAGTGCTGATATCGTTTTTATCAGTGACTATACCAACAATGCACAAAATCAGTTTATGGGACAGTTGGTCGATACCTATCAGCCCAGCGTATCTCATGAAAACTCACAATGCGGCTATGCTTGTTCTGATCATGCCTCATGGAACAACGAAGGCTTTGCCGCATCATTCCCGGCGGAAGCACGTATCAATAATTCCAATCCCAACATTCATACATCCAGTGATACCTCTTATGATGTATCTCACTCGATTAAGTTTGCTCGACTATCGGCGGCATATATTGCAGAACTGGCTAAGGGTGGAACAGGTGGAACAACACCGCCGCCACCGCCACCACCGCCCGGAAACAAACTGGAAAATGGTGTTGCCAAAACAAATTTAAGTGCAAATACCGGTAACGAACTGAACTACACTTTCGATGTCCCTACAGGTGCAACAAATATTAAGGTAGAAATGAGTGGCGGTACTGGTGATGCTGACCTGTCTGTTAAATATGGTTCAGCACCAACTGATTCTAGCTATGACTGCCGACCTTATAAAAGTGGTAATGCAGAAAGCTGTACTTTAAATCAAACTGGTGGTCGTTACTATGTACGCTTAAAAGCTTATAGCAGCTTCTCTGGTGTTACCTTAAAAGGCAGTTACACTGATGGCTCAACGCCACCGCCACCGCCACCGCCACCACCTGGTAACGATCCGATAGACGAAACCGTCAATAATATTTCTGTTTCACAAGGATTATGGAAGCACTACACGCAAGAATTAGCGGCGGGATATAGCAGTTTGACAGTTGAAATTTCTGGTGGAACAGGCGATGCTGATTTGTATGTTCGTCATGGAACTCAGCCAACATCATCAAGTTATGATTGTCGACCTTACAAAAATGGCAACAGTGAACTTTGTACATTTAACAATCCAGCTTCTGGAACATGGCATATCAGTTTATATGGTTATTCGGCAACTTCTGGTGTGACACTTAATTTGAAAGCCAATTAATAGGTGCTAATAAGCCATTTAAATTTGTCACTTTAACGAAAAGGGGAAGATTAAATCTTCTCCTTTTTTAAATAAATAATTAAGTAAATAAAGTGCCCAATGTTTTCTTGTGAAGGCTTGTTATCCGCAGCAACAGTCTATATATTAGTTCAGAAATTAAACACGTCTATTACTATCATTATCATAAAGTTAATAGCCAAAAATCGCAGTTAATACTTAACTATTACTTACAATAAAAATCTCAAGCAGGCTCACCGTGAATAATCAAAACTTCAAATCTATTCTAGCTTACCCACTCAATCGGTCACGCCAGCTATTTAAAATAACTGCAGTCAGTTTATTATTAAGTATTAGTTTTCAAGTCAGTGCCTTATCGAAAAAACCTCAAGAGACAAAATCAATGAATTCATCAATCAGCCCATCTGTTCAATCACCTATCTTTCTCAACGATGATCTTGGAATAATGAAAAAAAGTGACGCTATCGATTCTCTTAAACAAATATTAAAAAACAGGCCCGCACTTCAATTTAATGACAACATCGACTTTACAATTGAACAGCAATGGATAGATTCATTGAATAAATTACACACTCGTTTTAACCAAACGATTCATCAACTTAAAGTTTATGGCACTAATATGCTGCTACATGCAGACGTTTCGCCTAACAATATACAAGTATCCGATCCAGTCGCTAATATTTATGCTTTGAATGGTACCTTAGCGGTTGACTCCTATCCGTCAGTCACACAAAAAATATTAAAACATAATGATGCAGGTGCCGATGCCACCAAAGCAGCCCAAAAGATCGGTCAATCAACAAGTAAGCCAGAGTTGGCGTTTATTTTCTTAGAAAGTGGGCAAACTAAAATTTGCTGGCGAATTGAAGTTAGCTGGGATAATGGTGCAGGTGATTTTGGTAGAGATGATATTTTCTTTGATACACAAACCGCTGAAATTTTAACTCGCCATCCCAAAATTCAAACATCGGGTGGATTTATACCCAATCATTAGCTTAGTATTTCTGGGTATCACGCTTTATAATTAACCATCAACAACAGATAAATAGATAATGTCAATTTATTATCTATTTATCTGAGTATATTTTACGTCAAAATTAGCTTTTGATATTACACTTTGTTCCTAAACCCCATTTATACTAAATCACCTATTTGGCTTGAGTTTAATTAAGCAATTTCATAATTAAAAAAGCCACATCACTATTTATTTCAGTTTATAGTTACTTATAACAATTAGAATATATTCATTCATAAATGCTATATCAAAAAAACACCTACTTTATTTAAAATAGTATTTTTTCTGGAATGTAAAGACCAACCTTACTGGTCATACCAGAAAGTTATTCCCTAGGGAAATAAGGGGTTATTCGAAAAAAGCCTTTTTTCATGTGAATTATTTACCCTCTAGTTTTGTGACCTATTCACACTATCGGTTTGCTTTTAACTAATTTGGCGAATAATATTTCTTCGCACACTAAATAGTGCCAAGCTAAATTTTTTTAATTTATTTAGCGATACTTTTTCTGAAGCGGATAGAAAAAATTATTTTAATAAAAATTTTAAATTTTCTTTCGCTGATGAATTAAAGGAAACCAATAAAACGGAAATACACCTAATAAAAAAAGTATCTTTCAGGAGAATACAATGAACCGTGAGTTAAAACTAAAAACTCTCCCCGTTATCATTAGCGCAACACTCTCAATGATGAGTTTGAGTGCTACTGCAAACGAATCTTTCTCAATCGCAGTACAACAACAAACAACGAATGGTGCGCCAACTTTTGTTACTGGCAACTTAGGTAGCATGACAGAGAAATCTGCAGCACAATCACTGACCAACATTCTTTCTCAACATGCCGCTTTTGGTTATACAGGACAAGAAAAATTTTCAGTAAAACGTCAATGGGTTGATGAGTTAGGTAAATCACACACACACTTTAATCAAACAATTAACGGCTTAAACGTTTATGGTACCAGCTTGATCATGCATGCCAACTTGACCAATAGCTCTTTAACCAGTACAAGCGGACAAGTTTACGCATTAACGGGTTCACTAGCTGTTGATAATAACGCAGCGACTAATCAAGCTTTCATCAGCGCTAACGACAACGGCGAGCAAGCTAAAACGGCTGCATTATCAATCGGTGATGTCAAAGGTGAACCAGAACTGGCTTACATTTTCCTT
>NZ_JBFDAH010000056.1:0-5410 GCF_040719265.1 Aliikangiella maris
ATCTGCTGCCATGTTCTACGGATTCTTGTTAAAACAAGACCCAACACTGCTGGCTTATAATGGCTCTATTGATGCGCAAACTGCGGCAACATTAAAGCAGGTCGCTAAGGAAGTCTTGATGGAATATAACCAAATCGTTTTTTAAAGTAACAATTGTAATAACGAAGTGATTCTTTCAATCAATCTTTGCCCCATTTATTGGGGCTTTTTTTTGTGTTTCATTCTACTTATTTGAACTCGCAATCACGACACTAATCCAAACCTTTACAGTTAATTTTTAATATTCGCTCATACCATTTATCTTATTCTTTAACACAAGGCAGACGTCCGATTAAAAATTATTGCTCGAAAGATATTTCCGTGGTATTTAATTATTCTACCCATTTAGAGAGAGCCCCAACCTTCAATCCTTGATGTGCCAAAGCCCCTCAACCAAGGACATAATGAATGTATAAAACGCTGTTTGTTGTCGATGACAACAGCACTTCACTACCGCTTGGTAGTGCGATCAGTTTTACTGATTACCTGCGCGATTACCCAAAACTGGGCGAACCCAATACCCGTGTTATTAATTTGTGCGATACCAGCCGCTATTTAAGTCAAGGTTATTACTGTTCGCTGCTTGCGGAGGCAAGACACCATCTTGCAATTCCCAGTGTTAAAACGATTAACGCTTTACGCGCTGACGGTGCACTAATGTGGTTGAAGCATAATCAACTGAAAGGCGAAGCGGCACCAGTAAAGCCAACCCGATTAACGCTGTGTATGGGTACGCCTCTGGAAGGAAGTTTTGCATCAATTGCTGCTAGAATTTTTCGTGATTGGCCTGCGCCATTACTGTCGGTTGAACTCACGCCAGAAACCACTGGTATTCGCGTACAAATACAGCGGTTGTGTTTAAATCAACTCTCTGCAGCAGAGCAGGCGGCAGCTATTGATATTCTTGAACGCAATATTAGTTCGCGGTGGCTAAAACAAAAAGGTGAAAAAAAATTCCGTTGGGATCTGGCCATGTTAGTTAACAAAAATGAACAAGTGCCGCCAAGTAATAAAGGAGCACTAGATAGATTTGTAAAAGCCGGTGCTAAGCTCGGGATTGATGTGCACATAGTACAAGCCCATGAGCTGACTAATCTTAATCAATTTGATGCGCTGTTTATCCGCGAAACAACAGCAATAAACCATATTACCTATCAACTCGCTTGTCGTGCTGAGGAACTTGGATTAGTGGTCATCGATGATACCAACTCAATTTTACGTTGTTGTAATAAGGTGTATTTACATGATGCATATAATTATCAAAAGGTGCCGAGTTTAAAAACCGAGTTTATTCTCGATAACCACACTTCGACTCTGACTGACATTGAACAAAGTTTTGGTTACCCATTGGTAATTAAAATGCCCGAAGGTTCATTTTCAAAAGGAGTATATAAAGTTAAATCACGAACCGAGCTCGAGAAACTTACAACAGAGTTATTACAAGACTCAGCCATGTTGCTGGTTCAAGAATATTTATTTACTGAGTATGACTGGCGCATAGGTATTATTAATGACCGAGCGGTATATGCTTGTCGCTATTATATGGCACGAAACCATTGGCAAATTTATAATCATGGCTCATCGCGCAACTTTTCCGGAGGATTTGATGCTTTACCGACCTTTGAAGTGCCTCGTCAGGTATTAAAGGCAGCATTAAAAGCAGCAGCGGTCATTGGTAATGGTTTATATGGCGTTGACATTAAAGAAGTCGACGGTAAAGCCTACGTGTTAGAGGTAAATGATAATCCGAGTATTGATCATAATGTTGAAGATGCCTATTTAGGAAATGAGCTGTACATGCAGATCATGGGTGAGTTCTTGCGTCGCCTGGAACAGCGAGGCCAATAGTCATGCAAACGGAATTATTTTTCCACAACAGCCTTTGCAATAGCGAGATTTATTTTAGCCAAAACTATCCACAAGCTCGACAAAAATTTTTAGACGCGGCCAATCAGCTTAATCACGCTAACATTCACCAAAGCTGGCAACTGGAAAAAGATTTAACCTGCGATAGCATTTGGTTAGGTGCAGAGAATGCTGAAAAAGTACTAGTCATCATTAGCGGCACTCATGGCGTCGAAGGTTATTGTGGTAGCGCGGTACAAAATTTTATTTTGCAAGCGATCAATGCGGGGCTAATTACAGTGGCCGACAGCACCGCCATTTTATTGATTCACGCTCTCAATCCGTGGGGTATGCAACATTATCGACGGTGTGATCAAGATGGTATTGATCTCAATCGTAACTTTGTCGACTTTTCTCAACCATTAAGTGACAACCCAAAATACTTACATTATCTTGAGCAATTGGTCGAAGTTGACTCTAATCAACGTTATACAGTCTTCGAACAATTTTCAAAAACCTTAGGTCAACAACAATTTGATGAAATTTTTAGCGGCGGACAATATCATTGCAATTGGGGACCATTTTATGGCGGACAAAAAGCCTCTTGGTCAAATCATGTCATTGACCAAATTATTAACAACTATCAACTAGATGAGAAATTACTTGTCGTACTCGATATTCACTCGGGTCTTGGTCCGTTTGCTTTTGGTGAATTAATCAGCGATCACTCACCAGAAACAGCCGGTGCAAAATTTGCTGAAAAATTATTTGGCTCAGCCATTGCGGCAACTTTGGCAGGTAATTCTTTTTCAGTGGCTAAACGCGGTCTACTTGATTATCGCTGGCATGATTTAATGCATAACGGCGGTTGTTTTTTAACTTTAGAATTTGGCAGCTTTGGTACAGCAGCATTATTCAATGTCATACTCGATGATCATATTATTTGGCACAATACGCATAACATGATGGCAAAAAATATCAAACTGCAAGCACAAAAAATGCAACAGCACTTTTGTCCTAATGATATCTTATGGCAACAATCAGTATTGTATAAAAGCTGGCAAGCAGTCCATACAACATTGTGCGTTTTTTCGGATAACCAATATGACCACGGCTGATCGCGATTTAACTGTTAACAAGGCAACACTTGATGATTTGGATTCATTAACTGCATTAGAGATTGAATGTTTTAAAACTGATCGACTCAGTCGACGTAGTTTTAAACATCATATTCAATCGGCTAACTCCAATTTGTTAGTGATTCGTGATGATTCCAAGCAATGTATTGCCTATGGACTTGTACTGTATAATCAAGGCACTCGTTTATCGCGTCTGTATTCATTAGCTGTTAGCAGACGCTATCAAGGCCAAGGACTGGGACTAATATTACTGACGCAACTCGAAGAATCAGCGGCAGCCAATGAACGCCATTATATGCGTCTTGAAGTTGCCAAAAACAATCACAAAGCCATTGCACTGTATCAGGCAAATGGCTACCGAGTGTTTGGCGAATATGAAGATTACTACGACGATCATGACGATGCTTTGCGCATGCAAAAACGTATTCGCGCACCACGTGGGCCGCAAGTACAACGTCTGACACCTTGGTATCGTCAATCGACCGAATTTACCTGTGGCCCTGCGGCTCTGCAAATGGCAATGGCGAGTTTGTCGCCAGACTATACTTGTTCATTAGAAAATGAACTAAATATCTGGCGTGAAGCGACCACCATTTTCATGACATCAGGTCACGGCGGCTGTCATCCTTTCGGCTTAGCTTTAGCTGCCCATCAGCGCGGCTTTATTGCTGATATCTGGTTAAGTACCGCTCAGCCATTGTTTATTGACGGTGTACGCTCAGATCATAAAAAACAGATCATAGAAACGGTGCATCACCACTTCCACCAACAATGTCTCGAACAAAATATTAATATTCATGAAAAATCGATCCGCTTTGAAGATATTGCCAAAGTGCTGGATAACAACTATGCAGTCCTAATTTTGGTAAGCACTTATCGTCTTGATGGTAAAAAAGCACCTCATTGGGTAGTCGTTACAGGAATGGATAATGACTGTTTATTTGTGCACGATCCTGATCAAGATGAAGAGCAGCAAACTCCTTTGGACTGTCAATATATTCCCATCGCTCATGAAGACTTTGAACGTATGTGTGCATTTGGCAGTCAACGTATTCGCGCAGCATTAACATTAAAAGCAATCCCATAAGACAACGTTATGGGATTAGGCGCATACCGATAATTGTTACTCCCTCCCAATAAACCAATCGGATCTTGAGAGGTAAAACGGCCTGTTTTAGGATCGTAATAGCGGAATGGGCCTGCGCTATCGGAACAAAGGAATTCGGCTCAAACAAATAAAGCGTCTTATCTAAATCCGTCTGTTCACTCAGCAGTACATCATACCGCCATTAAATTTGGCAGCATTTTGTATTACACCTCAAGCCCAATCACCACGCGGTTTCCATTAGCATCGGTAAGATGCGTCTGGTGTGATATAAAAATCACCGAAGGCGAAGCCGTGAGCGGGGGCAAGTTATAATCGGCAGCAGCCAATTAAATTGAATTCAGTCTGTTCGATGATGGGAGATAAAAACGCCCTCGAATTGAGGGCGGGATGGAGGTAATTTTGAGTTGAGTTGTCGAGGTTCATTCTTTAGTTTGACATATCGAGCTTGTTAAGCATGACCCCTTCTTTGTCATCCCAACCATACTCGTAGAACTGAAACTTCATTCCACTTGATTGGAGAATCTCTTTTGCTCCATTTAGAAAAAGCCCATAAAAGTCTTTCAGTATCTTTGTATGAGCCTCTTGATAAAACTCTTCATCCTTATAATACTTAGATTCAATCGACTCGAAGTACTCAAAGAAAGGAGCAACCTGAATTGTTACTTTATTATCAACTTCCTCAAATAAATCTGACTCTGAACAAGGATATAAGTATATTAATGACGGCTCTATGTGAAAGCTAATATTGATAAAGTCACCGGACATATTCTTTGAAAAAATATCCATCGATGCTTGTACAACTGAATTAAAATTTTCCAGTTTTTCAAGCTTTTTGAAATATCTTTTACTGAAACTGTCTTCTTGAATATCTGTCCAATTTAACACTATCCTTCCCCTTTATTTTTTACCTAGTTGTCGAGTGCTATTAGTTAAAATTCTTCTAGCTCTATCAGCATAATAATGTAAACGATCCGCTGCTTGTCTGGGAGACATGTTAGGGTTAGCCTTCATATCTCTATTTAACAAACGCTCTACTACTTTATTATACCTTCTATGCCGAATTGACCAGCTATGATTTCTCAGAGGCATACCATTCCTTACACCATTCATATTGAATCCTCCCCTAGCTCCCAAACGAACCATTGGGTGATTTCTCATTTGCCAAGGAATGTAATTGCTCAAAAAGCGGGGGCATTTAGACTTTACGGTGAGTTTACTATGAATTCACATAGTTGAGGTATTTTTCCTAACTTTTTTATACGATCTTCTAAGTAATGCC
>NZ_JBFDAH010000057.1:0-5003 GCF_040719265.1 Aliikangiella maris
TTTATATGGTGTTTAACGACTCATATATTATGGCACTGGCTGAAAAGCTAACCCACGATAGGGGGCTAGCACTGAATTTAATTGAAACTCCTAGGGAGTCATTATGTCTAAATGCAAAGTGAGTTTTATGTTCGAATTTCTTCCAAATAGTGATCTTTTAGAGAATGGTGAGCTATCACAAAAATTTAAAGAGTTTGGGCTGTCTAGCTTTCACGATGCTTGTGACTATGTGTGGAAGCTGCCGTACGGGAGGACTAGTGATAGATGCAACTGGAACTTGGTCTTGACTGAGGGTAAAGGCGCTTGCAGTACAAAGCATGCGCTATTAAAAGCCCTAGCTAACGAATTAGGCATCGATGTTGATCTTGTTGTTGGCATATACGCCATGACTGGTAAGAACACTCCAGGGGTTGGTGAGGTGCTAAATACTCACGGGCTTGATTATATTCCGGAGGCTCACTGCTATCTAATGAGCAATGGAATTAGGGTAGATTTGACAAGACATGGTATCGAAACTGAGGAAGATATTTGTGAATTTATGTTGGAGCAGTCTATCGAGCCGAATGGCATTGGTGATGAGAAGCAAGATCTTCATAAAGAATTCATTAAGCATGAGTTTGGAGAGTCTGAGTTCGATAAAGTTTGGGCTGTGAGGGAAAGGTGTATTTCTGCGATCAGCATATAACAAGTGGCTGTTTCCGGACGCACCTACGATGGCGCTCCGGTTTGCCGCAAAGCCAAGACGTTATACCTCATAGGAGTAAAATTTGAACAGAGGAATGTTTTCTTCAATATCAGATAACGAAGCCTATGCTGAAGCAGATAAAAAATGGACAGTAGAGCTTCAGAGGTTTCACAAATACTGGTATGACTTGGTGGTCAATCCCAATGAGGTCGCAGAATACTTTGATACACGAAAGCTGATTGTCGATTATCTGAAAGGAGTAAAGGAAGCTGTAGAGAAAAGCTTGGAAAAGCGATTTGTGTATTTTATTTGTTCTAGAACAAAGGTTAGATTTAATACTAAAAAGAAGCCTTTTTTCAATCCCTTTACCAAAAAAGTAAAAATTCACATCTTGGTAGGCAAGAAAGAAAAGAAAAAAAGTATTTGGTGCAAGTTTTTCGACAGAGGGCTAGACAAGTTTTCTAACCCTAAGATTGATTTAACTGATAAATACATAACTATAACGGACTCAAAAGGTGACCTTACGACTGCATCTATTCATGATTTTCTTGATGGTTCGAATATAAACTTAGGAATAAGCAGTAATGTTGAATATGTTGGGTACACTGACCCCCCCCATACCTGGCCTACAAATGGCTCTCACACAGGTCTGAGTGACACCCTGATTTACTTTAACGTTTTTAATGTTGTCACAGAGGCAACCAGCAAGAACTCTATGTTTAACTTTGTCATCCCTAATTCAATGACGGATGAGATTGGATCAGAACTGGAAGGTAAAATAATAGAGAAATGTTTTATTTTTTACTTTGATGCCATCAATCAGAGTAGAAATAAGAAAAAAGAGTTATCTGAGCTGAAAAACAGCCTTATAAAAATGGCCCAAGAAAACAAAATAGGCTCAGTTACCTTTTACTACGAGTTTGAAGATGTAAATGACTATGCAATTTTTTCGTCGTCATTAGTTGAACCTAGTTATTGCCATAGGTTTTCTGTGTGTCTAGAAAATGATAATGTTGAAGTTAAAAGATACTGAGGCACGCTTTGGGAAGAGGTATAATAAGTTGCTGCACGCGGATAAATTACTCGCTGCGCTCGCAATTTACCGGTGAGCAAAGCGTTAAATTGGAAATTAGAATGAAGAATACGTTAGCACTCATATTCTCTTTGACCCTGCTCGCTTCTTGCGCTTCAAAGCAAGAACAAAGCTATAGAGAGCCTCCAGATGTCTCAATAATGAATGACGGGGGAGCAGAGCCTCTGACTATTACTAACCCAAGGTATCCTCGTGACGCCGCAATGAATAATGTTGAGGGTTGGGTGTTCTTAGAGTTCGATCTTGACGAAAATGGACATCCTATAAATTTAACAGTTCTAGATTCTTCTCCTGGGGATATTTTCGTGGAGGGAGCATCGAATGCGATACTCAAGTGGACTTTTAGAAAAAATAATACTCAAAACAAAAGCCAATACTTGATGGAGTTTCGGCTTGCAGATTAACAATAATTTAACCAGTAGCGGCTGGGCGAAGCCAAACAGACGGCTCGCCAGCGCTAGGCGTTAGTTGTTTAGGAGGAACAATGCACAAGAGTAGACTTGCAGCTTTAGTTATTGATAGTAAAGTTGAAGATATTGAAGAGGCAAATAAGTTTTGGGAAAAAGCATTAGGATTAAATTGTGTCCGATCAAGCGAATCGTGGTCAGATCGATACTCACATTTGGAAGTGCCAGATGACCAACCTAGAATATTGATACAGAAAGTGGATCACGATAGTCGTGTACATCTCGATATTGAAACTGACGATGTATCTGCCGAGGTTAAAAGACTGTCAGCGCTAGGTGCAAAAATATTCGAAGTCTTTGAAAGGTGGGTCGTTATGGAGGNTTTTGGCAAACGACGCAAAAAGCCATGCCAACACATTGCGTGTTAGGCGGGCGTTAGATTTACCCAATAAACATCACAGGAGTGATATAGATGGAAGTAGCTCAAAAAAACGATCAGCAATTATTCGAAGATGAGATTAGAGCTTTAGAGGCTGAGATAGCAAATATAGGTACGCATTTGACTATTGATGCAAGTGCAAGGCAGGCTTATGCAAGGCAAATACGCGCAATGTCCAACGAGCTTAGAATGATGGCCCAGGCTGGAAAAATCACCTGGGCTCAAGCCGCCGAGCAGGCATCAGAAGCTAGAAATCTCATTATGGAAGTAATAAGAACAAGAAGCACTCCGGTTGGCCTGTCAATCGCGCAGAAGATGAAGCAGCAAGGAAAAACACTCAATGAGATAGTAGCCTTGAAATCCCAAAAGCTTTATGGCACCAACGTTTCGTTTGATAATCTAACCGCTCAGCAGCAAAACAAAGTATATCTAGAGGTCGTAAAATCAGCGGGAAAGTCTCGGCCAGAAGTCACTTCGGCTATGAAGAAACTATCACATGCTGGAAGAGGATTAATTCTTTTATCTATTGCTCTATCTGTCTATACAGTCGCGACAGCTGAAAATAAATTTGACGCGGCGGGAAAAGAAATTGCTATTACCGGAGCTGGCATTGGTGGAGGTATAGCTGGAGGAGCATTAGCCGGATTAGCGTGCGGACCTGGTGCTCCTGTATGCGTTACTGTTGGGGCATTCGTTGGTGGAGCTCTTGCTGCATTTGGAGTAGGACTAGTTTGGTAGGTTTAGCCATGGAAATTATTAAAAATGATAAGGTTAGTTTAAATATCATATCTGAGGCTACGGAAACTCAATCACCAAAAAGTGAAATTACTATCGAGGGCACCAAGATAAAATTAGTCATCAACGGAGTTGATCTTGAAGCATGCATTAAATATGACGAACGTTATCTAGTTTTCACCACTGATGACTGCCCTTTTGAGGAGTCACTCAACATCTATTTGCTAAGTGTCGAGAACGAAATAATAGATAGTGCTACTGCTTTTTGGCCATACGGTACCGGCTCATTTAAGATGCTTAGTATTACAGATCCTGATTTGGTTAAGTTCAAATTTTTTGGCGACAAAGATTGGCAAATTAAAATATTCAAAAGTAAGAAATTCCATATTCCCTATATTTCAGAACCTTCTGGTGTATGGCGTAAGATTAAATTTTGGAGGTCTTTCGGTGTATCGGAAGTTTCTTCTCAATAACCAACCAAAGAAAAATCTAACAAATTGCTGCACTCGGACACATACTGCTACGCTCGTTTTTGTGTGTCGCTACGCTCCATATTACACAAAAACGCTCTCCGCAGTATGTGCCGGTGAGCAAGGCGTTAGCAATAATTAAGGAGTAAATAATGAAATATTTAATTTTTATACTTTTAATCTTGATGTCGTCTCTAGCGTATTCGTCTGGGGGTACTGCATCGGGAACAATATCGAATGTCTATGTAAATAACACATGGACGATGGTTTCTATTCCAGAGATTACAGATAACCCAGATAATTGCGAGAGTACATCCTATTACGCAATTGTTCCAAGCGATCAAAATTATAGTGTTTTACATTCAACTTTGTTAGCAGCGCATATAGCGGGAAGAAAGGTTAAGTTTTGGGTTAATGGTTGCGGCGGCCAAAATGGAAGACATCCCAAGATAGTAAGTGTCTGGGTATACTAAATATATGCTAACAAAGCCATCAAAAATCGCGCTTTCAGCGCTGGACTCGCAACAAGTTGCTCGCCTTTTATGGCGGCGTTAGAGCAAAAATAGAGAATCAGTAGATGCCTAGAAGATTGACTCAAACTAAAACCGGCACACGCCAGGCACTTAAAAATACATCATTTGAAAGTATGGTGGTAAGCTGGCTGATGCAGGATGGATGGCAAGTATTTATTCCGATTCTTGATCATGGGCATCAAACAGATATATTAATTTCAGATGGTCCAAATTATTACCGTATCCAAGTTAAGACCGTAAATGCCACAGGCGATGATCATTTGGTTCAGAATTGCTGGGAAAATAGTAGCGTAGATGTGGTTATCTATTTTGCCAGGAACTCAAATTGGGGTGTAATTACTCCAGGGTTTTCGGAGAAAGAGCGCAAACTAAATCATGAAGGGCATAGAAAATTCGCCCAAAATAAAAAGGAGTTTTTACGTGAATTCCACCAGCTCTAACAAGGCCATCAATTTGACAGTTTTTCCGTTACGCCTTTTGTGCTTAAAAATAGCACAAAAGTCTCCACTCCAAAACTGTAAATTATGGCAGCGTTGGTATGACTCCCTTTGTCAATTAAAACGTACAAATCCCCACCCTATTTTTTCAAAGTGCCACTATCTAAATGTTGGATGAATTCAATCACAGATTAAAGCCAGTAA
>NZ_JBFDAH010000058.1:0-4890 GCF_040719265.1 Aliikangiella maris
TTTAATCAAAGGGCGAAAGCCCTTTTTTTAGGCAAAAACCTTTTCAAAAAAGTTATCCACAAAGTGTTTGATAACAATTTGGTAGAACCTATGACAACAATTTGGCAAGCATTAAAAAGCGGACGATGTTAATTGGGTAAAGTCGTTTAATTCTTGCACAATCTTATGATAAATAAATTGGCAAGAAGTATGATGGTAAAAAAGTAAACTACATGAAGGCATGATTATTAAGTACGAAGCTCGTCGATGGACACAACAAACGGGCTAATTAAACTAAGCGCTAGCTGAATGGGCGGCAACCCAAACAGCCAGCTAATCACAACAACCTGACAAAGAGGTTACTATGACTAAATGCAATTTTACGCAAACAGCCCCCGGCTGTCATGAATTTACTGATAAAACCCTGCCACAATACAATTTTGCTTTGCAGCCTTACTCTTATTTCAGGCAAATCCAGTGGCATTGGCGGGAGCCATTAACCATTGTGCCGGACTCAGCTTCCCGCTGTTATCCAGAAGCCGCGCCCCATTTTGAGCCACCCATTCAGATGGTATTGCTCGGTCAGCAAGACAATCATATTCAACTGGCTTTGTATGCTCTGCCCCATTTGCGGTTTGGTTATACTCAGCCGCTTAATCGACGTTGGCGTGAGGCGATTACAGCACTTTAAATACTTAAAAGCCTTGTTCAAACGAGCAAGGCTTAAAATCAATTTACTACGACCCCATTGATTTTTGGAAAGATATTAAGTCAACAATAAAGTTTAAGATGTCGATGTTTGAAATTTGATTGTTAGTGCTCAAATTTGTGGGGATCTCTCAGAGCCTGACCCCTTATGTTCAACAAGGCTTAAAAATCACGGGTGTCCCCACTCAGCGTTTGGGTGAGGTTTCCCCATTGATTTAAATTAACCTACCGAGATTTTCTTATTCTAGTTTAAAAAAAGCTTTAAACTTAGAACAAAACTTATCTTCATTAAAGTCTTTTATTTTCTTAGGTATCTTACTTAAATTTCCTAAGGAAGAAATTAGCTCATTCTCAATTATTTTCTTAACATGGTTATAGTCAGCTTTTAACAGTTGTTCATATGACTCTTGAGAAAATTGAATCTCATACGAGAAATACCCCTTAATTGTGACTTCCCCCTCTAATGGTTTCACATACTTGTATTCCGCCATAAATTCGGGCTTATTAACTTTAAAAAACTTCTCATACCCGGGGCGAACTCTTACACATATGATATGTATACCGATAACTGAAATATCATCTCCATATGTATCTGCATTAATTACATCAGTTAAATCTTTAGTAATTTTTGATACATCACTTATAAATGATTCGGCCTCAGTGTCGGCACAAAAAGTAAATTTTAATTGAAATGTCATCGTCTAATCCTATTGCCCGCGGGAAGCTCTTTATACCTTGCCAGATGAGAATAAATCTTTAACTTTTCCGCTATTTTTATTTGCCTTCTAGTTCCAAAAAACTGAGGTACTTCAGTAAGTGGTAAACCTGCTTCTTTAAACGCTAATTGTGGGCCTGAATATCGTTTAGTTGTTGTTTCACCATATTTCCATACGTCTCCCTCATTTAAAAAGCGAAATCCTGATTCGCAAGTATGGCATTTGTACATCCCTGACTGATTTGCGATGAGAGCATATTGATAGCCTTGAGGACCTTCTTTTTTACTCCTTATACCAGCCAAATCTGAATTTAACCTTTTTAGGTCGCTTTCAGAAAGCTGCTGTAATTCTGGCGAAGCGGCAAGTCCTTCTAACTCCATTTCAGCCAAATCAAAATCTTCGCTGCTATTAAGCTCCGGAAAATAAAATAGAAGTCCCCAAATAGATTTATTTGGTTTCAGAAGAGAACCAACAGATATTCCCGTCCCTGATTTTTCTTGAGTTTTAGGTTCATGCTTAACTGGAGGGTTTTGACCTGTATAATTTCCGCCAGTATCGAGGAGATTTGCCTGACTGGTGCATCAGGAAAGCCCAACGCGAGCATCGTACCCGAACCCATTTTTCTCTAGTTCATCAACCACTTAAAGAGCATTTTCACCAGGCGCATCCCCTGACCTAAAAAATTTTCCCAGACGCGACTTTTTTTGTAAAGCTTTAATTTTTATAGTTCACTCAACAGCCATTCACCTTTGGTCACCTGACTCACTTCAACTCTACGAGAACACCATCCTCAGCCCTTTAAACAGGTTCGCCAGAATTTATTTACCCCATTAATAGGGAGTGATTTAAGGAGTGACCATTCCTATTATTTTAGCTGCCTTTTTGAAGTCGTCACTACATCACCATCGGTAGTGACGACTTCGGCAAGCCTTGTTATCATTGGGCTAGCGCCCTGCTTTCAGGAGTGACAGCGGAGTGATGACCAGTTTTAAGGTTAAAGCGGGGGCTACCCCGCTTTGATTAAATGACTGTAATCACGCTTGATTAACTTGACGTGATACTGCCACTCACCTAACCGCTCCCAGGCTTCAACAATATCCTGGTAACAGGTGGGCAGGTGCCACATGTTGTTGAGCACGAAGGCCGCTGCGATTTGCTCACTGGTGGAAGCCCCTGTTGTGCCTGTGCGCTGTAATTCATTAGCCACATCAATGATTTTGCCGACTGGCCAGTTTAAATGGTGCATGAGTTTTCTCCTTAAGTGGGTGATTGATTACCCGTCAAGGAAGCATCGCGCGCAGGCGTGTCAATGCTGCGGAGTTTACGGAGCACCCGCAGGGCTTGGCATTGATGCGTTGAGCACGGTGCTACCTTTAAAGGGGAAGCAAGCAACCACGTTCTATCCGCTAGTGACCAGCTAAAGCCTCCCCAGCGGGGAGGTTTGGAGGGGAGAGGTAAACTTTAAAAGCGGCTTGCCGCTGCACTGTTGGTTTGATATTTTAGTTTTTAGCTGTGCTTTTTGTGGTGGCCTTGGCCACCATTCCCGCTACGACATCCGACCGCCATTTCCGCTTAAATTCTTTCAGCACATGACCAATTAGATTAGTGAGATGAACTTTCAACACACGCCCCTACCCTCAACTGTGGGCAGGCGGAATTGGCGGGTGGGGGAGGAGCGGGAGAGGTGGAGCGTGATTGAGTCCAACAGTTTTTAGGCGCTGGCCTTGCAGTCCCTTTTGCAAGGACTGTGACTAAAAAGTTTTGGCGACAATCACCAGCATTANCCTTGCAGTCCCTTTTGCAAGGACTGTGACTAAAAAGTTTTGGCGACAATCACCAGCATTATTGGCCTGTCTCCACTATCAGCACGTGACTACTTGTCAGGATAAAGTGACTCACTCTCAACACCCTCCGGCTGTCAGCGCAAGCGAGTGTTTTTATCTACATGCTCATACCTGATGGACGTGATTTTAGCTGTGAGGGCTTTGGTGTGTTTTTTGCTCTGCAGAACTCTAAAGCATCTTTTTCACTAGTAAAAGGTTCTATTGAGTTATCTCTTACCCCGTTGACTAGTATCACCCATTGCACGGGCTTTGAGCCAACAACATTGCCTTCTTCATCTTCAATGACTTCTCCACCAATTTTAAGCACCGTATATTTTTCAGCCATAAACTTTCTCCTATTGATTGGATGAACTTATAAAATGCATTTATCAATTAACAACTGCAAGTGATAACTCCACTTTTCGGCACTTTATAGCTCTGGCTTATTTTTAGCTGGATGGGTCGCATCGTGGATTTCTTTGAGTCTTCTGATTGAGACTTGCGTATAAATCTGCGTGGTGTCTACTTTGGCGTGGCCTAACATCTCTTGGATGTAACGGATATCTGCGCCATTCTCCAGCATTTGCGTGGCCATCGTATGGCGGAACAGGTGGCAGCTTCCACTCTTGCCGATGTCGGATTTTTTGATAAGGTTTCTCACCACTTGACTCATTCTTGCGGGTGTAAATGATTCACCTAAGTGAGTCAGGAATAAGGTTTCCTCATCGGCTCCGGTGTAAAGTTGTGGTCGCACTTCCATCAGGTATTTATCACACCAGTTTATCGCTCGTTGGCCTATCGGCACCATTCTGTCTTTGTTGCCTTTGCCTAATCTGACCATCAGTGTGCCCCGCTCTCGGTCAAGGTCGTACAGTCTTAAGTTGATGAGTTCTGAACGTCTGATACCAGTGGAGTAAAACACTTCAAGGATGGCTCTGTCTCTGAGGCCGATTGCTGTATTTAAATCGGGGATATTGAGGATGATATTAACTTCTTCAACGGTTAATACATGTTTCGGTAATCGTTTTTCTAATTTAGGTAGCTCGATATCAGCCGCCGGATTATACAGCGTGTAATTTTGTTTGCTCAGATATTTAAAGAAGGCGCGTAGCGCACCGAGTCTTGAGTGCTGGGATTGGAAACTTAGCGGCTCACCATTTTCTTTGCGGTAGTGATACAGATAACGTTGATACCTTTCGATAATTTGTTTAGTGATTTCTGCTGGCTGAGTCAGTCCTCTTTCCTCACACCATTGGATAAAATAATTGATGTAAAGCTCGCGGGATTCTTTACTTTTATCCGAGTAATTTCTAATGCCCATCCATTCTAAATAGCGTTCACGATAGGCGGCTAAACCATTGCTATCACTTAAATCACCGTAGCTTTTTTTGGTAAGAGTCGTTCCTTTTCTTGGCATGGTTACGACACCTCAACAAGGTTACGATGAGGATTATTTTTGAGGACTAGATGCCCTTCTGGACTTACTTCGTTAAATAAATCCTCATTGACCTCGTGGTTGTTGGGCTTGATGCTCTTTTTGTCACCCTGACCTGAGTGTGATTTCCCACATTAATGTCGAACCATTCAATCCTTTTCAGCCAAATTAACATCATCACTCAATTCTTCTTTATAACGTGAATTCGGGAAACTTAATTTTTCTGTAG
>NZ_JBFDAH010000059.1:0-4870 GCF_040719265.1 Aliikangiella maris
TTGACGGCCTCGGCCGCGATTCATCACATGGTGAAATGCGCCTTTATATTCTATTCGAGTGGGTCTTGGCATGACAATAATATAGCTTAGATTTTATATATTGCAAAATAGAATTGACCCCTTATCTCTTATCTTCTTATTTCTCTTATTTCCTAAGTTTTTCCAGTACTTGTCAGCTTTCATTCAATAACATTCTTCACATGCAATAATCGCGACTGTTTTCTACTTAATATTATTATCAAACATTACCGAAGGAGAATTAACAACGACACATCCCTGAATTCCTTCCATCTTTAAAACTCCTTCTTTAAACTTTGTATGTTCCTGTGTAGAGCATGTATGATCCCATAGAAAGCAAATCAACTGGCAGTTTTTATATTTTGGATCAGATCTATATAAAGATATGTCTTCGCCAATTTCTCCAATAAACTGTGAAAAAGATTTATTACTATTTTTTCGGTATTTAACTTCAATAATCGTATGTACAGATGGAAGGTACAGATCTACTCTTGGGTTCTTTTGCCCAACTGACTCTAAGTTTTCCTCGTCAGATATGTCTTCAAAAATTGGAGCAAGCATTACATACAATAAATTTTGGACATGATATTCGTTGTCAATATGCCATTTACGTGGCTCAGCTCCCTTGGTTCTAGCTTTTTCCTCCCATGTCCATCGCTTTAAACCTGTCGGAATTCCTTCAAGGAAATTTATAATATCGTTCACACTCCAAGCGTTTGGTGGAACTATAGACATTTCAGAATTTATTTGGTCAAAAACATAAACACAGAGCGCTAACTCTATAGGTGTTAAATCCGCAGAATAAAGTCCTTTAAAATCATCAAGAAATTGTTTTACATATTTCTTTTTAGTAACATAATCTTCAATAACATTTATGTTTTTATAATTTAAATAAAGAGCAATACAAGGAGAAGATAAAAAACTTTCTTCACCATTTATATATTTAGCGATACTTAATTCATAATTATCTAATCTTTTACTGGCGATTCTTTCTGGCAAGAAATCGTCTATCCAATTAACAAATAGCTTTCTTATGTTCTCATCATCTATAATATCAGCAGCGAATTTGATTCCAAGAACCCCCCAAATATCAGAAACCCAAGGGCGAGGTACGCCATCTATTTTCGATGCCTGTCCTAATAGCCTCAAATACTCTTCCTTAGAAGCTTTGAGGCAACAAGGCTTATAACCTGAAATAGAACATTTCTGATACACTGATAAGGAACATTCATCGAAAGTAAACACATCCTCAGAAACAAAGCCTAATGACATTAAAAAGGCAAGCTTAAGCGGGTCACCCTCTGAATTATTGATAGCTTTTTCAAGAAGCCTATCTCTCAATTCATAAATATTATGCCCCACTAAAGAAACCACTGTGTTTGTCCTATTTTTCCTATCATGACTGAACCATTCCATCCTGGTAGTTTGTTTAACCAACCTAGATTCTTAGCAATAAGATCAGAATAGCTTATAGTTACCGGCATCGGGCTTGGAAAATAACTACGCCACGAATGTGAAGAGAAATTGAATAATTGAGTACTCAAATATTTAATATCTTTAAACGTTGAATCTCTATGTACATTCAATATTAAACCTTGAGGATGACCATCTGAAGCCTGCTTTAATTGATCTTTCCCAATAAGATAAGCAAGCACCTCATAATCTGATAATTTTAGGTATTTCCCTCTTGGAGGAGCATATTTACCTTTCCGTTCAGAAGAACTAGCAGAATCAAACATATGAAGTCCATGAAACTCGGAGATTTTCAGGAAAGCATACTCAACGTTATAATCAGAATACCTATCAATAACTGCCCTAACTGCCCTTATTTCTTCCTTATTAAAAACTTTGACTGAAGCATGAAAGACAATTCGTATAGTATCACCTTTGAGCCAATTCATCCGACTCTGAATTTTCTCAATCGTATCACTCAGTACAGTAGTTAAAGCATCACAATATTCTTCAGGAGATGCGACTTTCGATGTATTAGAAACAAGATAACTCCCATCACCTGAAAAAACAGTAGTTATTCCCATTACTCTTCTAGAGCCAGAAAATCGATCATCTTGTAAGGTTGCACTACCTATGCCGATAACCAATTCATGAGATAAAGTAGGAGAAGATTTAAGTAACCAGGGTACTCCTCCCATTTTTGCATAGGAAGCAAGAGCCATATTATTAAGAGAATACCCTAGGGAATTATCATTTTGTAACAAAAGCTCCATGGTAAAATCTTGGACTGGTATTTGATGGAGGAAAAAAATATTTTTGCCAACATAATAAGGATTGCTATCGACACTTAAGGACTTGAAAGATTCGCGAACTTGTACAATCGCAAGATCCCATTTTTCATTATCTTGAGCCTTTTTTTGGATAGCTCGTTCTATCGCGTTCTTATATGAATCAACGCTTTCATCTTTAGTGGTAAAAACCTCTACCCTACTTGTTCCAAGACTAAATTTACCTTCAAGCCCTCCGCTAAAATACTTATGCTGGTGAATGCCTTTTACGAACTTTCGGACAAACTGTTCAACTTGGCCTTTATTTTGCTCAAGGCAAATAACGCAAATCGAAGGGTCGTTTCTGTCAAATGTACGTTTCGTATACGGACCAAATCTGGTAAATCCTCTTTCCGCCCAATCAGCCTCACCTCCATCGTTAAAAACGAATACAGGTTTATCAAATTGAGCGCACTTTCTCCCAATATTAGGAGAAACCTCGATATTGACTAGATCATTACTGATTAAATGTACGCCTTTTGATTTTAGGAACTCAAAGAGCTTAATTATTTTTTTTCTCTTATTTTCTCCTGAGTTGAAAGATGAAATCGTTACTCTTATTTTTTCAGCGATTGAATCAAACTGTCTTGGGTTTGAAAACTTCAAGTAGTCATCAAAATTTTTCCTGCTGGCCTCAAGATAAACTTCACTTGCACGAACTTCTTGTACTTCATTACCATCAGAGTAAAATATTGTCTTATTCTCTACGCGCTCAATAACGCCAATAATTTTTCTGTATCCGTCATCATTTTCCTTAGCAATAAACCTTCTATGTAAATCAAAGCCATTTTCAATGAAGAACTCACAATTCTTTGTAACTACAGTCTTTGTCGAGCAATCTATTATTAAATTTGGAACTCCGTAAATTATTCGTGTATCTAGCTTATACCTAGCAAATATTGAAAATGGATAGTCTGATCTGATTATACTTTTAAGAATATTGTCATCTGGCCGAGTGCTGAGCAACTCAATGGGCTTGAAACCCAGAGGTTTTCGCCCCAACCCTCTTAAATACCGAAGCAACCCGTCCTTAAACAAAAAGCACAATACATTGTAATTTTCTTTTAAATCAACTGATTTCAGTCTCCCCGATACGGGATACGATCCATCTGAAGAAAATATGAGAATGCTGTTTTTCTGCCTATAAAAGGTATGGGTAGTTCTGTATTGCTCTCGCAGTTCTTCTAGTTCCCTTGCATCGAAAGGTATTTCACACACATCAACTCTTCCTTCAGGAATTGTTATTGGAAATGCATTAAGATTTATAGTCAAATGGTACTCCTTAAATTTAACAGCAATTATTCCTAATTTGGTGCGTTTTTTCTATTTATTCAATGTCCGCTAAGGGTCGGTAACGGACATTTATAGATCTAGTAACTGTATACACGATCACAATTTTATTTAGAAGAGTTTACAAGAAAAACAACTAAAAATAACTCTTAAAGAGATTTAATATCCAAGGACATTCTTGGTCGACATCCACTGGCGAAACAGTGGTCAAAATCCAACAATTGAAATGTTGGTCATGATTAAACTGTGACCAGTTTACTGTATCCAAACGGCGGACGGTTGGTGCATGGTTCAGTCCAGATGGAGAGGTCAAATCTCCAAGTTCTGGTCGTGGGTTCCAAGGGGCACTGAAAGCCCTTTGGTCGATGGGGATGCAATGGGGAGAGCGACAATCTCGCCCTTGCTCATGGGATTGTTAAGGGTAGCTCGAAGGCTCCCTTGACTGCTGATGCATTGAGGTTCGATACCGAGAATGCATCACATAACACTTAATGAAAATCCGGTGGAAGCCGGAGTTGAATTTAGTGTGTCCCCTGGTGATAAAACGCGCGGGGGAACGCGCTTTTCAAGATTGCGGCTGGATTATATGTAATACAGCCGACATCTTGCAGTAATCGTAAGGTGGGTTTCGGGAAAACCAATAGCGGGACTATATTGCACATGCGAATACAAGATGTCGATAGTGCAGATGCGATTACGGGGTCACTGGACATTGCCACACTGACAAAGTTTAGGAATATTTACCCTGCCCTTTCCGCGTATAGATGATGCTCTGTGAGCATCAAGATTTTGATAAAAAATCTCATGGCATAGATAGATTTTTAAACACATCGAAATATCCATATATACACAACAAAAACCCGAACATCTGTCACAAAATTGATGCAGCCTATTGGATAAAATCCAGCTCTTTCTTCGCATAAACCAAGGAGAGCGAGAACGATGCAATTGACGCACCGTGATGCCGAAAACCGCTATACGAGCATTCGGCAAGCCGTACTGGATGAGGTGAATAAAGACCTTGCCCATAGCAAACAGGGAAAGCTCAAGGCAACACTCATTAATCAATCCGCATTAACGCAGGCCGATAAGTGGAGTTACTCCCCCAATCGCCGCGTGGATTGGGAATGGTTCAAGGGATATGCCTCGTTCAAATTCCGGCATCCCAAACGATGTAATTGCTCAAAAAGCGGGGGCATTTAGACTTTACGGTGAGTTTACTATGAATTCACATAGTTGAGGTATTTTTCCTAACTTTTTTATACGATCTTCTAAGTAATGCC
>NZ_JBFDAH010000006.1:0-277542 GCF_040719265.1 Aliikangiella maris
ATGCTTGATCGCGGAATGAGATTGCGCAGCCGGAACTCACCATTTAAAATGCTTCTGCGCATGATTGGCTGATAAAAAATCAATGGGGTTTTCTTTTTTCAGGGGCGACTACTTAAAGTATATACAAAAAATTTAATTACGATTCATTAATTGGGCGTCTATATCATAATTGATGGAAAACAATGCTATTTGCCAACTAACAAATAGCATTGCTAAGCATTCAATCAAGTCATGAATTTTTGCGATAGTATTTCCAATTGTTGTTCATCTGGTATCAATACCTATAAACCTGCACCATTAATGTACGCATCGTCTAATAATTGTTGAACGCTCAACATTGGTGTTGTTTGCACATAGCCGCTTTGATCGGCATAGCTCACACCAATCATATAATCAAACTCACCATTGCCTAATGGAATTTCATCCCAAACAATAGCAATCGCTTTATTCAGGTGAATTGTATCAATAGGAAATGCAACCGGAATATAAAGCGTACGCTCACCTTTCCCAAACCAGATACTGTTTATGCGAAAAGCCAGCTCACCGTTCGTTTGCAACGATGCCCGATCAAACAGTGTTAAATTGAGCGTTTTCTGCTCGACACTTTGGCTAAGCTGATCAACAACTTTTTCCGAATCAGGCATTAGAAAGCCCGCCTGACCTTCTAATAAAAGTCTTTCAAATACCGGAAAAGTATCAGATAAGTAGTTTTCCTGCTCAGCCACAAATAAACGAAATCGAATATCATTCAACTGATTATTCACTGTTTCTAATTCCAGAATCACTTTGCGGAAAACCCAGGCACCTTCAAGCTCAGCACGATACCGATCACCGTCACGTGTAAAATTTTCGATTGAAATATCACTGGCCTGTTCAAAATCAAAATCGACTCGCTGAATATTCAGTTGATTGTCATAGACAGAGTGATTCGCCCATAATTTGATTTTGTTAATGTGTTGCAGCTCAAGCCCTGGATAAAGCGGATGAGATTGGCTCATGGGATAGTTAGCCTCCCAATAGAGTTTTTGAGCACTCACCCCATAACTTAAGCTTATTAAAAATAAACTTGTCACTAATAGCTTTAATTTAGTCATTGTATTTCTCCGTGTAGTAACGAATGTATATTGTCAAAATTGATGATGTCGAACTCAGGTCCGCCACCGTTTACTTTGCAGCTGCTCCACAGTTTTTGATACTATTGTTGAAACTAACAAATGGCATTTCAACTCGGTGCAGTTCAAGCCAAACGGATTGTCATTCACTTCATTCCTTAAGTTTTGAGCATCCCGACAAGCAAATAAATGAAAAGAGACACAGTTCACAGTTATATAAATAAGCTATTAAATGCCGCTATTTTTCGGTTTGGTCGATAATTGATGATCCACAAGGATTCTTATGGGTTGGTACATTAAGCGGGTTAAACCGTTTGCAAGTTGCCACCGGTGATGTCAGACACTTTTACTCATCAACCCGACAATCCACACAGTCTTAGTCACAATTGGATATTTACTCTGCACCGGGACAAGCAAAATCAATTATGGGTGGGAACTTATGGGCAAGGTATTTCCCGTTATGATGCCAACACCGATGAATTTTTTCACATACAACATCATAAAGCACAACCGGATAGTCTTGCTTCAAATTATATTTTAACCTTGTATGCTGATCGACAAGGCAGTTTGTGGTTTGGTACTGATGGCTCGGGGATTAATCGGTATGTCCCAGCACGACAAAAGTTCCATCATGTTAATAAGCAAGAATCCAGCACAACAGCCACGTCAGTAACAATTATGTTTTCTCAATTTACCAACAAGATAAACACACACTTTGACTGGCGACTTATGGTGGCGGACTCAACAAGCTCGATCTCACTTCAGGTCAATTTACTTATTTTCAACATCAGCCAGGAAACTCTGCCAGCCTGGCGTCAGACTATTTATACCTGGTTAAACCTGCAACCAATAATCAACTCTGGGTTGGCAGCAATAAAGGCCTCGATTTATTTAATCCACAAGATAATTCAGTCAAACATTATGCTCATGATAGTAAAAATCCAAACAGCTTAAGCCAAAATTAGCGGCTTTTCAGCAATATGCCTATTTTTCGGGTCGCACACAGTGCAAAGACTTTTGAATGTTCATTTTATTTTACTTCATCTTCTATATTGCGGCCTCGGTACTCGATAATTTATTAGGTTCGATTACCATAACACTACTCTATGTTCGTCATGAAATTCTTATTCAACGCAAACAGGAGCCATTAATTCATCATCAAAAATCAGTGATGCAACAGACATTTAAATTAGCAGTATTTCCAGCCCTGAATATCAAAGCTATCGAACAATATCCTTTTACCCTGTTAGAGTTGGAAGCTAATTTTAAACAACAAACAATCAACAGCATGAACGAGATAAAATCTTTTCGTTATTCAAAGTCTCTGGCTTCACAAGCATTTTGCTTAAATGCCAGCGAAACGGCAGAAAAAAATTATTTACAGATTGATTGCCACTACCGTGGAAACAAATGGCCAGCGTTAGTCCCTCAGCCAGAAAGGTTTACCAGTTACCCCACGACCAATATTCAAATAACCTTCAAACTTTCCACGCTCGTTCGAGCAACACGCAATTAAGATTTAAACTTAAAGCATCGAGAATTAGTAAGCAGCAATAAAGTCATGTCAGTTTATACTTGCAGCAAAACCACTAAAATTTTATGGTTTATATTTGTTTCATTTAGAAAAAAGCTTACCAGTATCTTATTCAAATGAATTCAAAGCAAAATAAATTTTTACTACCATTTAAAGATAAAACTATGATAGTCTACGACTCAAGTTGATGAAAGCAGCTTTCATCCATCAGGTTATAAATTATTGCTCAATAGGTTAATACCCAAAAATTTTTAATACCCAATAAACTAAGTTTATTTTAGTTGAAGATAAAATAAAACTTTGGCAGAAGTTTTATTAAATCATAGTTTAAGTTTTTACAATTGAAATCATTGTCAACACAGGAGATTAATGATGCAAAATGCTTTATATCTAAAACGCTTTATATTCAAAAAGCTTTATCCCCTAAAAAATCTATACAGCCGCCATACGACCAAGCATCCGTATTTTTTATCTGTTGATAAAGCGCCAGGTTAATACCAAAGTAGTTCGCATAAAATCTGTGTTTGCTTTTGATTTTTAATCGCTTGTTGACAGTTTACATTTATTAGTTCTTCATATTTATTAAACGCATGTAAACTTTGACAATCCAATTAAAAAGTATACTGAAAAACTGGCTTGCTTAAGAACTTATTGGCTGAAATTGCCTAATATTTTAGTTTCAAAAAACACGATCTTATCGTACGACTAACTGGATAGTTGTCGAACATTAACAAGTCGACAGCACAGCAAAATATTGCCTGAATTCTGTATTCTTTCTGATAACTTGTTGTTATCTTTTTTTGACCATTTGGAAAAGCTTCTATAATGCCTAACACGTGTGAAGCTCAACATAGCATGCCGAGGACGACGCTATTTATGCTATTTTTCCATAAGCTGTATGGTCACTTTTTAATTTCAACAAGACCATCGCCCCATAACTTTGTTCATCGATTTTATTTATCTTCGACTATACTCATTAATTAATTATTTGCTATCAGTCTAATGCGCGTCAATTTATAAGCACAAAACTTATAAGTACTATTTAAGACTATCCAGCAAATCAACTTAATAGAAACCTACTACAATCATCATAATAAATTAATAAATTCTGTAGAACCATGAACCAATAACATACTCAATGCCAGATGGGAGTAATCATGTTGATAAATAAATTAAAATTACACGCTACTTGGATAAAGATTTTTCGCCCGTTCAATCTTGTTGTTGTAAGTATGCTATTCAGTACACATTTATCAGCGCAAACACAACACAGTGCGGTGCCAAAACATCCAGTCCAACAAGCGGTTGAACGTGACTATCCCAAAAATCTAGAACCACTATTTAAGCATTTTCATAAGAATCCAGAGCTCTCTTTTCGTGAATTCAAGACAGCCAAACGTCTCGCTAAAGAACTGCGCCAATTGGGCGTAAAGGTAACAGAAGGTGTTGGAGGAACCGGCATCGTTGGTATTTATGAAAATGGTAGCGGGCCTACGGTGTTAGTTCGAGCAGATATGGATGGCTTACCGGTTAAGGAAGATTCGGGACTCAAATATGCCTCTCAAATGACACAAAAAGACATTAATGGTAAAGAAATGCCAGTCATGCATGCCTGCGGACATGATATGCATATGACCGCCTTAGTCGGCACTGCCCGCCAATTAATCGCCCATAAAAAACAATGGCAAGGTCGACTCATGCTCATTGGTCAGCCTGCGGAAGAACGTCTGGGCGGAGCCAAAGCCATGTTAGCAGACGGACTATATGAAAAATTTGGTGTCCCCGATTATGCACTTTCATTGCATGTTTCTTCAGGTATTCCCGCAGGCAAGATCATCATGCAGCCAAAATTAGCCTACTCATCTGCCGATAATATTGATATAACTTTTTTTGGTGTTGGAGCCCACGGCGCCTCACCCCATCAAAGTGTTGATCCCATTTTACTGGCCTCAAACTTTGTCATTGATATTCAATCAATAATCAGTCGCAACATTAATCCACTCGAAGCCGGAGTCATTACTGTCGGTTCATTCCACGGCGGCTTCAAACATAATATCATTCCCGATAAAGTAAAACTTGAGTTAACGGTACGTGCCAATAATGAAGCCGTTCGCGCACAACTGCTCGCAAGCATTCGACGCATTGCCAAAGGCGTAGCAATTACTGCGGGATTACCTGATTCTCACTTTCCCCAGATTGATGTTATTGAATCAACGCCAGTGACCAACAATAATCCTTCATTGGTTACTCGTTTAAAACACGCCATCAGCAACGCACTTGGGGAAGAAATATTGATTGAACGCCAAAATAAAGGAATGGGCGCAGAAGATTTTGCCTATTTCACTCAAACAGAACATCAAGTCCCTGGTGCTTACTTTAACGTCGGAGGCCAACCGACAATGGACAATGGCGTAAACCAGCCAGTACCCGCTCATCACTCACCGTTTTTTAAAATCGAACCACAATCATCGTTAATTAATGGTGTTTCTGCAATGACTATTGCGGTACTAGAACTGCTGAAAACCCAATAACAAATCTGATATTCAGCGAGTCAATTACTCGCTGATTTCACCATGCATAACCGGGTAACCAAAGTTCATCCAACCAAAAATACCTTCATATAAGGTGGCGGTATTTTTGTATCCCATACTTCTGAGTTGATGAATGATGCTATCAGCAGCAGCTCTCGGGCATGAACAATAAGCGATAATCTGCACATCTTTGGGAATATCTTTAACTACTTCGGCAACATCGGCATAATAAGGCAAAGGGATTGCTCCTTCTATATGCACTCGCTGCCAAACCGATGTTACTCGCGTATCCAATAAAACCATTCTTTGCTTTTTTACCAGCGCATTATTTAAATCTTCTGATGAAACGTAAAGTCCATCTTGTAATTTAAACTTCGGATTATCACCTTGTGGATTAATAATATATTTGTCGGGTGTTGGTAATTGTTTTAATACCGTGGTTTTCATCGTCCAGTCTTTACCACGACTACGAATAAAAGCAGTAATGTTATCGATTTCAGTCGACGATAATTTATTCTCAAAAGCCGGCATTGGTGTATCTTGTCGCCCATGTCGAATAGCATAGCGAATAAACTCGTCAGTATTATGTGCCAGTGCCGATTGATTGCCCAGTGCAGGAGCAGTAATTCCTTCACCTTTTTTACCATGACAACTAGCACATTCTTTTTGATATACTTTCTCACCCAACTGTATATCACCATGAACCGGTTCGGTACTTAATTTGACCCGCTCAGCACCAGATTTCTCAAACAACCAGTAGGTTAAATTCCACACTTCATCGAGACTCATTGGGCCACCAATTTCATCAAGATACCCCCCCATCGGCGTGCCTTCGCGTCCAAAAGACATGGCTCTTAATACAGCATGAGGTACCCCGGATTGAAACAAGCTTTGACTGCGTAGTGAAGGTGCGTGATCATTAACATGCCCCTGACGATTTTCACCATGACATAAAATACAATATTTTTTATAGTTGGCTTCAGCGACTTTAGCCTGTTCTTGAGTTAACGTTCTTGGCGGAGGCAACTTCTCATATTGGTAACTTTCACTCTCTTTAGCATGTATTAATGTTGACCCTAAAAGCGCAAAACAACATATGCTGAAACTAATAACAGAGAAATCTTTCTTTACTTGATGAGACATAAAGTTCAATGTAAGTAGTGAAAACCTTTTCATGAATGTTTACCTTAAAACAGTTACCTTAAAACAGTTACTCTAAAAAAAGCCATCCTGTACAGGTCGACCTAAAATAATTGTAATATATAAAGAATAGGATAAATTCTAATTGAATAGTATATCCAAGCTTACAGATTTGGAATAACTTAATCAATCATTAAAATAGCACCAGTAATGATTGCTAACAAAATATTAACGAATAGAACAATCTGAAATGTCGTCATTTATTATGTAATGATTAATCGCATAGATAAGCACTCGCGAAGTTCAGTACTGACAAACCAAGTAAAAAATAGTACCAAGTTATAATTGACAATCGCTGTAATACTAATAGAAAAACAAAAGCGACAATGTATAAAAACTGTTATCTAGTTAGTCTGTATAGAAATATCAATAGTCTTTTACCGATGCTAAACACAGAAGACACTACCAGCCCAGTAGTGTCCTGTTTGAATAAAAAATAATAGAATAACTGATTAATTAGTGAAAATACCGTTGGAGTAATTACTGTTCATATTTTGCCATCAAAGTAACGCCCTCAAATGCCTGATAGGCTTTCAGCATAACAAAGTACTCCATTCCACTGGCATTTTCAAAGTAGCAGCTCTCTTCATTACCAGATTTATAGGGTCGACAATTGTAATCACTGGTTGTTGGCCACGCTTGAAATTCTCCAGTTTTAACATAAAAATCAGCATCTCCCGTTCCGCCACTTAATTCAACCGTTAAATAAGAGTGACTTTGTGTCAGATCAATTTGGTAAAGTAATTGCTGATCTTTTTTTCCCTCAATAATTACCACTTGATTAGGTATTAAAACATTTGTTGCCGCTTTGGCCGTTTCACCAGACAAACTGGTCATTAACAAAAAAATAGCAATCGACATCGTACTAAAACAATGACTTTTTCGATTAAATTGGTAAAACGCTAATTGATTCATGTTGAACATCCTATAATTGAAATATTATTTATTGTTTATGCTATTTGCCACTCCCCATAAAACCAGTAACGTTGAACAATCTATCGCGTAGTTAAAAAATATAACAACACCAACCTTATTGTAAGAATATTTAACATTGTTTGGTTAAAGAACAGAAAAGCAACATCCAAGATTAAACTATTATATTGACCATTCAATTTGATTAGTAAAACCCCCACTACCTATCCATCAAGCTTTCCAGCATTTTTTAATGATGCTATCCTTATATTTCCAATCTCATCAACAAATCAACATTATCATACACAGCAATCTATTATATTAAGAAATCAAAACTTTTCACTCCCAATTCAAAAGAAATAAAGGAGCACTTACAAAAAACCAAACTTGCTCACCAACACCGTCTTATTAATATATTTTCGGATCGTCTTTTTATTAAAATGTTACTTTGAATTAGCGACACACCCCCTTTTTATTTCAATTATTCATATAAGAAAAAAGCCTTTTGCGGCGTAATAGTAAAAAGACATCACTTAACAGGAAAAATATTTTGGTGCAACTATCCACTTTGATCATCATGTAATACGGTCAAATTATTTTCATCATAAAAATGTCAGAATTATTACATAGTTTTCAATCTAAAAAATCATTTAAAAATAACTGAAAGGCAACTTGAAATAAAGCCAAGAGATATCTTCAAAAATATCCCGAAGTAAGATTGATCTATGTCAGCGCTGTTCTATTCTCTGGCTGTTGATTCATGATTAAGCAACCCGCAATCTGGTATAAGCAGTTTGAATTTTTTATTTTGGGGAAATCACGTTGCATTAAAAATACTAAAACCAGTAAAAAGCAGTTGCTTGTTGTATGCCGTGGAAAATCAATCAACATTGATTAAACATTTAGTCGAAAACGAAATTTAAACAAAGAGGCTTATAAAATGGAAACTACCATTGAGACACAGCAACAAAAAGATATCAATACTATTTTAGGCAACCCATTTATCAGTGCCCCCGTTCTGTTTAGCTTACAACAACACGCTAGCGGAGGCTTACTAATCTCATCAAACTTTTTTGATAGCAGAAGCAACAGTGAAAAAAACGAAGATCAATCAAAACTTATTCCAGGCAGTTTAGTGTCAAACCCTGCAGTTGTAGGTGCTAGTGCTCAAGTTATCCCTACTGGTGGACGATGCCACGGTACGCTATCACAAAGACTGTTAATAAAAGCGAGTTCTCCAGCAGCGCCACAGCAATTAAAAACATTGGATTTCTTCCCAATTTTCAATTCAAATTATAAATCTGCAACAGGCAATCCACAGGAAAACCTCGGGTTGAGAGTTACCGATGGATTTTTATTACCAACCGTTGATTCTGCATCGAATAATAATGGCCTGACACTTCCATTAATTGTTGGACCTGACTCTACCGTCATTGGTAACATTGATCCTTCAACGATTTCAGATTATGCCAAAGCGAACACGTTAAATGTACCCTGGGGTAATATTTTTAATATTGCCAAACAAGTTTTACCCGTTGTTGCCAAATCTGGCTACGAAATTTATCAAGAACTTTCAAATGAAAATCGTCAAAAACAACTTGAGTTTAAAGATGACGTATTTGGAATATTCAGTACTATTGCCAGTGTTGCTAAAATCGCCGTGCCAATCGCTGGTTCAATCTTGAGCGCACTTTAATTTTTTAAACTGCACGCTTTTAATATTTAAAAAGCAACCATATCAAGATGAATAATATCTAAAATAAAAAACAATAAATCGCATAAAATTCAAGCTGAGTTAATACTCAGCTTTTTTATACAAGCTTGCAATCCAAATGCCTACCCTATATTAAAGAAACTTAATTAAAGATTTAAATTCTCCCAAATTCAAATAACTTACGTCACAGCTTGATGGTCAATCGAACATTAGTTAAAGCAAACACGATAAAAAAATAAAATCTTAAATTCTGGCCATCAAATCAGCATAAAATTTAATACTCCAAATAAAAACAGCTTAACTGAGCAACAACGCACAAAAAATTATTTTACAAAAGCCACCCTAAAAAACACCCCCTCAAACCCCAAGAAAAATCAAGTATAAAAAAAGCGACTTCAAACCAATAAAAATATTATTTTTTGCATAAGCAGTTATCTTGGCACACTTAGTAAGACCATATTTACTCGCCAAAAACCTAATAAATAAGTCCTATGAAATTCACTTTGCCTCTGCAAAACGTTTTGAATTTGTATTTTAAAAAAAACAGCATTAAATAAAACACGAAAGTATTATGATTTACCGCCCTTTAAACATTTCTTAGAGAGATTAACATTTGGTAATTATACTTTTTATTACGATGCACCCGATTTTGTTGAAATGGAAAACCTGCCAACACATCAACTAGCAACACACTTTTTGAGTATTAATGCCAATGAAATATTCGAAGCGTTACTTGAGGAGGTCATTATAAAGCATCAACTACTGAAGGTTAAGTAAGATTAAGTACACTCTCGCTCAAGCTTATAATTAAGCTTAAAACCAATTGAATAATCAGCAAAAAGCGGGGACTCAAATACTAACTATTAAAAAAGTTTCGATTGTCGACAAACCATTCCACCGTTTTTTGAATGCCTGTTTCAAATGTTTCTTTAGGTTGCCAACCTAATTGCTGATTTATTTTGGTCGCATCAATTGCATAGCGAGTATCGTGCCCCGGCCTATCGGTGACAAACTCAATCAAAGTATCGAACTGACGAATTCCACGAGGTTTATTTTTGATTAACTGATCTAATTGCTGACAAATCAATTGAACAACTTCGATATTCTTTTTCTCATTAAAGCCGCCAATATTATAAGTTTCACCAATTTTACCCCGTGTAATTACCACATACAAAGCACGTACATGGTCATCAACAAACAACCAGTCACGAATTTGTTGTCCATTTCCATAAACAGGTAAAGCTTTTCCATCTAACGCATTAAAAATAACTAACGGAATTAGCTTTTCGGGATATTGATAGGGCCCATAATTATTTGAACAATTACTCACGATGACTGGTAACTGGTAGGTACGATGCCATGCTCTTACCAGATAATCTGAAGCAGCTTTCGATGCGGAATAAGGTGAACTTGGTTGATAGGGTGATGTTTCGACAAAATATTCACCGTGCTTCAAATCACCAAAAACTTCATCAGTAGAAATATGATGAAATCGAAAAGTGCTTTTCCTCTCAGCGGATAATTGTTGATAATAATGTAGTGAACAATCAAGTAAATTATAAGTTCCAACAATATTAGTTTGAATAAATTCGCCAGCACTTGTTATAGAACGATCAACATGACTTTCTGCAGCCAGATGCATCACCCAATCAGGTTGATACTGTTGAAGAATCTGATTTATTAGTTTTGTATTACCAATATCTCCGCAAATAAACAGATAGCGCTGGTTTTCGGCGATACTTTCTAAGGATTTTAAATTACCCGCATAAGTTAACTTGTCAAGATTAATAACTTGATGTTCTGTATGTTCAATTAAATAGCGAATCAGCGCAGAACCAATAAATCCCGCACCACCTGTAACTAATATAACTTTCCTCATAAATTTGCTCTAAATTTTAAATAGGTCTTTAATATTAAATGCCAGCGATGAGTAGAAAAACATCTAGCTTTCTATCTTAAAATTACACCTTAAAATTACACCTAAAAACTTTCATTTACAGCATTTACCCTACCATAATAGGGTGCGTGATAAAAAAACCACTCCTATCTTTATTAGACAATTGAACGCTGACATCTGGTAAAATCGACCAATCAATTGCCAATTCAGGATCATTCCAAATAATGGTTCGCTCAAACTCTGACACATAATAATTAGAACATTTATATTCAATCTCTGCAATTTCAGAATTCACATTCAGAATTCACATAAAAGCCGTGCGCGAATCCTTCCGGTATCCATAATTGGCGTTTATTTTGTTCACTAAGAGTAACACCGTACCATTGTCCAAAAGTACGACTATGGCTGCGTAAATCAACCGCGACATCAAAAACACTTTCCTTTACTACTCTGATGGACAGAGCGGCTATAATTATCCTGCACAAAATCGACTTTCGCAATATTTTTATAGAATCAGTCTAATCGAAAAGTCTCGAGAAAAAAGCCTCATTCATCTTCAAAAACTTTTGGCTCAATCAACACTAAATCATACAACCTTAGTATTAGTTATCTTCATACAAAGACTCGCTGAGTTAATAAGCCAAGCAAATAATCTCCATAGCCACTTTGGTCAGATTAATAAAAGAAGGGCGTTTTTCTCGCTTTACTTATTTATCCAGTTCCCGGGTTTATCTTTTTAATCAACAAGGGGTTTAATCACAAACATTACAAATAAACCCAATTAATAGCCGCAAGCTTTTCAATTTATTAAAGCTCTCGGCTGAAGCATTCATTGAACAATCTCTACTTGATTATCAAATTGTACGTCCATCAAATGTATTCGGTTGCGTGTTAAAAAGTCCACTTTTTTTGCCTTCAATTGTGCGGGATGTGACTTTAAAAAAGCAGGTAACAATGTTTGTTAATCCAGAATATGCAAAAGACTATAATCATATCGATGATGCGGTAAAGCTAATTTTACAAATCACATGTTATGGCCAACAAAAAGTTTACAATATTGCCTCAGGAAAAAATATTAGTGCTCAGACAATCGCAGCTATATTGCAGCAAGAAACCAACTGTCAAATCGTCTGGAAAAAATAATTGCAATGATTACTTCCCACCAACTGATATTAAAAAAGTCAAACAAGAATTTAGCTTTACTCCGATTCAATTACCTGCATTTCTTCCAAAAATGCTCAGTGATTTCTCGCTGTATTTATCAGCACTAACAGAGGCTCACAGCGAAAGCAAAAATCACGGATAACCGGAGTTGATATGTAAAATTAGCACTTAAGCTCAACACAAGTTGAGCATTTTAAGACAAGTCTGTTAGCCTTTATTCAGCCGTATTAAATTGTATTAATCATCGCGGTTATTTTACGGTCCCTATTTTGCGATACATAAACTTATCTCTGTAGTGCCATTTGAAATATTGAATACTTTAGTCGACGGCACGAATGTTTTTTCTATAAATCACTTGCGAATCAACTAATTACTGCTTATCTCCACAAACAGGTGAAATTTTATGATTAAATCCCTAAATAAAATCGGGTTAGGCCGATATTATTCACTAATTATGGTTGAACTATTAATTTTAAATACTACACTTTTATTAAGACAGTGCAATATTTATACGCAAGTTAATGAAAAACGATCATTTTTTACTGTTACCAATATAATTACATTGGTGAGATGGGATTTTCAGCAATGTTTAGCACAACATCTCATATAGGTAGAAAAAGTCAGATGAAACCGACAAGTCGACACCTCTTGCCCATAAGAAACGATTCTTTCTTTCAATCTCTAATGGGAATAAATTTACGTATCGATGCGCTGTTCGGTCATCGTTTTTCTCGTTCTTCCAAGCCCGTTAACTCGGCTAATCCAAAGACCTTGAATAATGCGTTTCAATCTGTAGAAGGTAAAAATAAACTCGGCGCAGCAAGACTGGTCGATAAATATTTTTACACAGAAGATATTTGTCGCATACGGCTTGAGCCAATTGATGCCTTAGATTATCATGCGGGCCAATTTATAAACCTTCAAACCTCAGAAAGTTGTAATCGTAGCTATGCAATCACCAATACTCCGTTAGAAGGCGACTATTTAGAACTCCACATTCGTCGTAAATTAAATGGAGAAATGAGTAATTGGCTGTTAGATGAGTTTGAAGTTAATGATTATATTCACTTTAGCAGTGCAATGGGCAACTGTTACTATGCTCAACAACACCGTAAGCGCCCATTGGTATTTATTTCAACTGGCGCTGGTGCTGGAGGTTTGTACGGTATTGTAAAAGATGCGCTCCATCACGAACACCAAGGCCCTATGTATTTCTACCACGGTTGTCGAGATAACGAGTCGTTATATTTAACGCACTTGTTGACCGAATTACAAAACGAAACCAGTAATTTTTATTACCTACCGTCAATTACACGTGAAAAATCGAGTGATACTGTATTGCATGGACGCTGTAATCAATATGTTATGGCTAACCTCATGCTATTTAGTAACGCGGTATTTTACATTAGCGGCAATGCGGGAATGGTAAAAGACACTCGCTCACAATTAATTGAAAAAGGTATTCAACCAAAAGATATTCTGGTTATGCCGTTTGAGTCAAAAGATTTACGAAAGACTCCCAGAGATCAATAGCCAGTAGCTAAACATGATAAGAGAGCGGTATTCGTTTCATTTCTAGATTAATATCTGCTCTCAAAAATTCAATTTTTTAAATCGCAACACTCCCTATCAAGCAAGTCTTTCAATCCAATCGAGTTAGGTCGTAGGGATTTGAATCTTTTCATGCTAAACTTGCCGCAATATATTTCTATTTATTAATTTGCTTATGGATATTAAGTTCTGTATACAGTGTGGAAACTCAACTCATTTGACTATTCCAGAGATGGATACACACCACCGACACCAATGTCAAACCTGTGGTTTTATTCATTATCAAAATCCGAATATTATAGCGGGTTGTCTGGTCTATCACCGGGAAAAAGTGTTACTTTGCAAACGAGCAATTGAGCCCCGCTATGGATTATGGACAGTACCAGCAGGTTTTATGGAAAATGGAGAGAGTACGCGTGCAGCAGCCATTAGAGAAACCCGTGAAGAAGCTAACGCTATGGTCGAATTAAAAGATTTATTTTTCATCGCAAATTTAGTTCCAATTAATCAAGTTTACATGCTTTATCTTGCAGAACTCGTGAATGAAGATTTTTATGCCGGCATAGAAAGCCTCGATGTCCAGTTATTTAGCGAACAACAGATCCCCTGGGAAAACCTGGCATTTAAAACAGTTGAAATAACCCTTAAGAAATTTTTCCAAGCGCGACAAAACAATCAATTTGAATTACATGAAATAGAATTTAAAGCAGATCGGTCAGTTATTTGGTTTTAGATATACCATATTTTTTATTTGGCATAAATTTCACGCATATAAAAATAAACATTATCGCTATCACTCCGTTTATAAAGCTGTGCAGTTCGGGTTGAGGTCTGCTTATATTCTCCGGATAACTCAGTAATCACTTCAGCTTTTAATATGCGTCGGCGAAATCCAGCCTTATTTAACTTGCCTCCCAATATAGTTTCATAACAGGTTTGCAATTCCGACAAAGTAAATTTTTCTGGCAAAACAGGCAAAATAATTGTTGAATACTGAGCTTTACTGCGTAATCGTTGAAAAGCTTCACTAATCAACTCATTATGATCAAAAGCCAACGATTTATTCACTTCCCCAGTCTCATTAATCGGGTACCATTGACAATCTGCTGCAAAAGTCACATTTTCTACATTCACTAAAGCAAAATAGGTAATGGTGACAGACCATCCCCTCGGGTCACGCTGAGCATTACCAAATGATCCAATTTGTTCTAAATAAGGTGCTTGATAACCTGTTTTTTCAAACAAAATACGATAGGCCGTTTGTTGCAAATCGTGATCTTTTTTCAAATCGATAAAACCGCCTGGTATTGCCCAAGCTCCTTTACAAGGATAATGTTTGCGATTAGATAACAAGACATTTACAGCGTTATCAACAATGGTAAAAATAACAACATCGACACAGGTTAAAGGAACCTCATAATCATGAATTCGATAATTTTTTAAATAGTTTTTTTCTTTATTTTGATTGCTCATTTTATCTCGAATGTTATCTTTATCAATTTAGGTTTACTTCAAACGACGACGACTATTATTGACATAAGTGGTAAAAAGCTATCAATAACCATAGACAACCTCCATCAATTATGCACCGTATAATTTTCTTCGATAAATATAATTAGCAATGGTTGTGTTCAGATAATTTTTAAATCTAGACACAAACATCGCTTGTGGACGCGAAAAATCTCTAATAAGAGCTCGAATTTCTGCACTTTTAATTGGTTGTTTTTTACGAATCGGTAAAATTTTACATCGCTGTTTTAATTCAATACGCGATAATTCAGTATGCTGTAATTCAGCATCAATATACCAGCTTTCTTCCAATCGTGTTTTGTGAAGATGAAATGCTGACGAATCAACATTTTCAATCCAAGTAAACTCAGCACAAACGCTTTTCTCTGCATAACTTTTATCAAGCGTGGCCAGTAAACAGCCAGCGTTGACAGATTGTTGTTGCCGAGCAATCTGTCGAGCAATATCGGAAACTTTTATTACGACCGAACGACAACCCGCTTGCTGTTGCCAAAAGTTAAACAACTCAACCAGGGCTTTAGTCATCAATAATCGGTCACTAAAGTCGGCCATTGCTACTTGATGACTTATTTGATAACGCGGTATTAACACAATTTCATCAAATTCTCGACTTATTTGCTGCAATATATCCTGATGGCCTAAGTGAGGTGGATTGAATGCCGCTTCTAATACAGCAATTTGTTTTAACTGCATTGTATTTCTCCCGTTGACACAATATTATACTAAATGTACTATTGAATGGTATATTAAATATAATATTCATACAAGTGATCATGCGCAATAATGTTAATCCCGATTTTAGTTGCAGTTGCAGCAGCCATTTTAAATACTTGTAGGCATAATATTTTGCATACCCATTACAAGGGTTGTATGTATTCATGCAATATTATTTAAAATACGGATAAAGAATGTTCATTAGTGAATAGTCTGAAATACCCATAGAAAAAACATAGTTAAAAGTAGTCCCCAATAAGCAGCTCAAGCAATGGAGAGATAAAATGAATGCTTTACCTCGCGCCAAAACCGCTTCATTTGACGTAGACCCACAATATGCTTTTACCCCGGAGTGTCCAAATGAATTGCCTGTTTCTGGTGGCACAGAAATAGTCCCCGCCTTAAATCATCAAGCACAATTTGCAGCAATTCGCGTTGGCTCAAAAGATTCACATAGTCCACAAGCCATTTGGATCGCAAATCAAGACACCCCCATGTTCAGTCCGGTCGAAGGTGACAATGTTGATATTGCGTGGAATGCTCATGCTATTCCCGGAACAAAAGGATTTGAATTAATTAAAGGTCTTCCTGATCCAGCGGATTACGACTTTTTTGTTTGGAAAGGTATCGAACTTGATATGCACCCTTACGGTGCTTGTTATCATGATTTAAAAGATAAATTGAGTACTGGAGTAATCGAATTTTTAAAGGTTAAAGCAATAGAAAATGTGATCGTCGGCGGTTTAGCAACCGACTATTGTGTTAAGACGACAGCATTACAACTGAAACGAGCAGGTTTTCATGTGATTGTAAATTTACAAGCTTGCCGAGGGATCGCGCCCGACACCATTGAGGCCGCCATCCAAGAAATGCAAGCAGCAGAAATAGTGATAATTCAAAATACTGCCGAGTTAGAAGGATAAAATCATGGAATTTAAACCAGTCATATTATCATTATTAGATACCGATCTGTACAAACTGACCATGATGCAAGCGGTATTACATCACTACCCTGCTGCCGAAGTGGTCTACCAATTTAAGTGTCGTACTAATCAAGTTGATCTTGCTCCCTTAATGCTCGAAATCAGACAGCAGATTCATCATTTATGTAGTTTACGTTTTACTCAGGATGAAATTAACTATTTAAGTGAAATTCACTATTTAAAACCTGATTTCGTTCAATTTTTAAAACTTTTTCAATTATCTGAAAATTATGTTCACCTTGGCAAAGATGCATCCGGTCAATTAACCATAAAAATAAAGGGACCGTGGTTACATACGATTTTATTTGAGGTGCCACTCCTGGCTATTGTTGAGGAAATTTATAATCGTAATACTCATGGCCAACTTGACCTGACATCAGGTGAATCAAAATTAGCCGAAAAAGTTAGCATTATTCATAATCATCCATTAGGTGAAAAACTCAAAATTATGGAATTTGGTACACGTCGACGTTTTTCTTGCCTTTGGCAAAGACAAGTTCTCACACAGTTAAAACAATCGATTCCCAATAATTTAGTCGGTACAAGCAATATTCATTTTGCCAAAGAACAAAACTTAATACCCCTTGGTACAATGGCGCATGAATACCTACAAGCTTTTCAAGCTCTCGGCCCCAGGCTTATCGACAGCCAAAAAGTAGCGCTGGATGTATGGGCAAAAGAATATCGCGGTGATTTGGGTATTGCTTTAACCGATGTCGTTGGGGTTGATGCCTTTCTCAAAGATTTTGACCGTTACTTTGCAAAATTATTTGATGGAGTCAGGCATGATAGTGGCGATCCGTTTCTATGGACCGATAAAATTCTCTCTCATTATCATTCACTAGGCGTAGATCCAAAAACAAAAACACTGGTTTATAGTGATGGTTTAAATATTCCATTAGCCTTTAAATTATTGGAAAAATATCATGAACAAACCAATCTGGTGTTTGGAATTGGAACAAATCTGACGAACGATGTAGGAGTAAAACCATTGAGCATAGTCATTAAAATGACTCAATGTAACGGTCAACCTGTAGCGAAAATCAGTGATAGCCCGGGAAAAATCATGTGCCAAGATGAAGCATATTTAACCTACTTGAGAAATATCTTTCAATTAAAAAATTAGTAATATCATTTTTTAATTTATGTTAAACAGGAATTAACACATTACGGGAAAAATAATGAAAATTATTATTGCACAACTTAATTTTACGGTTGGAGATATTGAAGGAAATCTCGATAAAATATTAACGACCTATCAAAAAATCAGGCAAGAAAATGCACTTTTAATTTGCACAGAGTTAGCGTTAACTGGGTATTATCCACAAGATTTATTACTGCGAGAAGACTTAATAAGTCGCCAGCTAAATGCACTGGAGGTACTAAAGAAGGAAACCAAAAATCAGCCCTGCGCTGTGGTTGTTGGATTTGCAGCAAAAAATAAAGACACATTTGGCAAGCCCTTATTTAATGCACTAGCGGTCATATCAGATGGTCAACAAATATTCGAATATCATAAACAACTACTGCCAACTTATAATGTTTTCGATGAAGCGCGTCATTTTGCACAAGGTACGAGAGATAACTGCTTTACTTATAAAGGCAAGTGTATTGGTTTTTTAATCTGTGAAGATGCATGGTACGAAGAAAACAAAACGTTTTATCAAATCGATCCTGTTGCTAACCTCACTAATAAACAGCTGGATCTAATTATCAGCATCAATGCCTCCCCCAGCAATCTGGGTAAAATACAGGAAAGACATCATCTCGCCCAAAAAATTGTCCAGCGAACCAACGCACCATTTGTCTATGCCAATCAGGTCGGTGGTAATGATGAATTAGTGTTTGATGGCGGCAGTTTTATTATGGATAAAAATTTCAGCATTACGGCACAAGCGGATTATTTTTCAGAAGACCTACTGAGCGACAATAATACAGACAAAAACAGACATTCCAACAACCCCAAAATGTCTCAAGAATCATTCATTTGGCAACAGGTTGTGCTAGGAATTAGAGATTACATTAGCAAATGTGGATTTAGTCAAGTTGTTATTGGATCATCGGGCGGAATAGATTCAGCTGTGACATTGGCAATTTGTACTGCCGCCATTGGTGCAAATAATGTCACAGCAATAACAATGCCTTCAAAATTTTCTTCTGTCGGTAGTGTTAATGATTCGGTAACACTATGTGACAATTTAAAAGTTTCTCTATTACACAGCTCAATTACTGAAGAATTTGAACATGCAGTTAGTCAATTTAAAGAGGTCACCGGTGAAACAGCCAGTCCGATTACCCAAGAAAATATACAAGCCAGAATTCGTGGCAGACTTTTAATGGAATATAGTAACCATTACGGTGCCTTAGTTATTTCAACCGGGAATAAAAGTGAAATGAGTGTAGGCTATGCCACCTTGTATGGTGACATGAATGGCGGCATTAATCCGCTAGGCGATCTCTACAAAATGGAAGTTTATGCGCTTGCCAAGTGGATAAATCGGCAAGCAGGTTTTTCATTAATTCCCGATGCCATAATCAATAAAGAGCCAAGCGCAGAGCTGGCTGCCGGTCAACAAGATCGTGACTCATTACCAGATTATCCATTACTAGATGCTATTTTGAAACTTTATATTGAAGGTGACTTATTAACCATCGACGAAAAGCAAGTTTGCCAAAACACATTGAATCACTATGCAGTTAATCAACATTTATTAGCGCGCATACATGCAATGGTTGATCACGCAGAATTTAAGCGTCGACAAGCACCTCCAATTATTCGAGTACAAAAACGTAGTTTTGGTATGGGACGGTGGCTACCTGTTGCAGCACATTACGATTAGTATTTATTCTGGTAAAAGTGTTTTATGTTGAAATTATTTAATAACAATATAGATGCACTAATAAATCGAGCATAACCTGTTATTGAGGAATTTAATATTTGTCAGGCGCAACACATTGCAAAATCTAATAATAATTCTAGACGATATTAATCAGCAAAAGGTTTCGGTTTTATTTTATCGACTATTTTTATGCTATCACTGTTTCAATTGAAAACAGTTTAGCAATAATTTTGCTTTTTTTAGCTGGTCAATTTTATACTTTATCAAACGCAATAATGATTGAATCAGTTTTGTAAAGAGTATTTATTGACCATTTAGCAAGACATCTGCAATAAAGAAAACACTAATAATCGTTTTTATGCGTCTAATATTCAACCTGCCAAGCAACCTGACACAGTTGTCAGGTTGCTGCTAACTTATTGTTTTTATTGTTTTGTCAGGCAAGAGTCTGGTCAATGGCGTGTTATTATCCAGTGTCCAATCAGATAATTAATGCTCAATACCGAATAACCCAAAGCATAGAGGTGAAAACATGTGGGTAAAAAAATTACGTTTACAGAAGTGTTGGTCACAAGAACAACTCGCAGAGTTTTCGGGATTAAGTGTTAGAACCATTCAGCGTTTAGAAAAAGGCCAACCTGCCAGCATGGAATCACTCAAAGCTTTAGCCTCGGTATTTGAACTTAATCTTTCCGATTTGCAAGAGGATTTAGCCATGATTAATGAAACAGCAGACATCAATATTGAGACTAATTTTAAACAAAAAGAATCGCCGAAATCTGCGCTTTGGATAAGCCGAGAAGAAAAACAAGCCATTCAATATATGGAAATATTACGATGCTTTTATATCCACCTCATCATATTTATTGCCATAATGCCTTCAATCAAATTGAACAAGGACTCAGATTAGTCACTCAAGATGGGCAACTTTGGCTATTTAAAGTCTGATGAATAAAGGATTTTTAATTTATGATGGCCGTAAAGCAACCCCACTTGAAACCCCTTACCAAGAACTACTATCAAGCGCCTATGTAGGATTACACTTGCAAGATGGGCGTGTTGCAGTTGGCAGTTTGCAGTCGGGCGTATATATTTTTGATCAACAACACCAACTGCTATCACATATCGATAGAAAGCTTGGTCTTTCTGATAACGTCGTCTATGACTTAAGGACAGATAAAGATAGCGGTCTATGGGTAGCCACCGATCGCGGTGTGTCGCGTATTCAAGTCTCAACACCATTATCTAAATTTGATGAAAGCCTGGGACTCGAAGGACAAATTTTTAATTTAACTCACTTTCAAGATACTTTATTTGCCGCAACTTCAACCGGCGTTTACTATCTTGAGAAAAGCCCTCAACCGGTATTTAAAAAACTCAACGGCATTGCCAATATAACATTTGATTTGTTAGCAATGTCTGATCGCTTACTCATTGCTAATTATCAAGGACTATTTCAACTAAAAGATAAAGAGATCATTCGCTTATCAAAAAACAGCTTTGGAGCGGCTTACGTTTTAGCGCAGCGACCAAACAAAAAAAATCATATTATTTATGGGGGTGAACACGGAGTTACTTTAGCGCGCTTGGAAAATGCTCAATGGCAAGAGTTTAACTTACCACTAAAAAATAGAAAAGTTCGAGGGTTGGTATTTGAATCAGATTCAACTTTATGGGCAACAACCAATAATAAAGGTATTGCACGTTTCATCATTCCTGAAAATTGGCCCGATTCAGACACTACCCAGACAAGTGTTTACGGTTTAGAAAGTGGACTGCCGTATTTGACTGGTACACGCGTAGAAAAAATTAATCACCAAGTTCAATTTGTAATAGGCGAAGGTATTTCTTATTTTAATTCCGCAACGCAAAAATTTGAAGCTGCTCCACAATATACAAACCTGGCTAAAGCGCATCAAGCCAAAATCACTCGCGTCATTCAACTAAAAGAAAATCTATTTTTAACGCTGCTATATGTACTAGAACAAGGTAAAAGAGTCATGAAACCCGGCATAATGTGGCAAGAAAATAATGTTCTGTACTGGGATAATACACCTTTATCCTCATTAAATAATCAGTTTATCGAAGGCATTTATGTCGCACCAGACAAAACGCTCTGGCTAGGGAGAGACTCTGGACTCTATCGATATCCACTGAGTCAATATAAAGCACGCTCGTTAGATGTCAATATTTTACTAAGACACCTTCTAAATGGCCGAGGTGAAACCATGTACGGTGGCGCAAGTATTCTTAACGCACCAGATACAATTAATTATCACACCAATCGACTCAGATTTGAATTTGCTGCAACCTATTTAAATGCCCCAGCCGAGACACAATATCAGGTAAAACTTTCTGGTGTTGATAAGCAATGGTCTCCCTGGAGTAAGGAATCATTTAAAGATTACTCTAACTTATGGGAAGGCGAATATGCATTAAGTGTTAGAGCAAAAACCAACAATGGAGAAGAGTTTGAAGCTGAAATTTTTCAATTTGAAATTTTGGCTCCCTGGTATCGTAGTATGACCGCTTATGCTGTTTATTTTATTTTCGCCGTTGCGTTACTGCGTTTTGTCACTCAATGGCGTTTCCGACAAGTTAATCGGCAACGAGCAATACTTAAACGAGAAGTCAAAAAACAAACCAAAGCACTTGAAGAAGCCTATCAACAATTAGAAAGACTCAGTGTTACTGATGCATTAACCGGCTTAAAAAACCGCCATTTTGTTGAACGGTATTTAGAGAAAGATATCAGCAAATGTAAACGTGACTATGCCGACTGGCTTTCAGGTCGAAAAGAACGCGCACTAGAAAATGCCGATCACTACCTTTATGCAGCAAAAAAATCACAGCGCAATGCCTAGGTTGGAATATGCGATATCGATTCTGCGCTGGTATTAAATTCGCCCAATAGCAACGGAAATGCAATCATCCATTATTTAAAACAACAGTCGGCTAACCTATTAACCTCACTAAACGATAAAAGCCGGTTAAGCTGGTAACTAATAATTATCTTCTTAGCATGTCTCATTTTAACTTGTCATTTTAACTGTTGACTCTAATTGGCCACCCTGAACAGTCTTTCTCATCTCCCCTTTAAACAGCCCATACTAAACGCCTGATTCAAGTTTCCCTTACCACCTTATCTTAATTTAGGTTAAACACATATTATTTTTACCCGGGTAAATTGTTCTTTATTTTTATCTGGGTAATAATATGTCGCTCGATAGTTAACTGGAATGAACCAAATGGCCGAAAATTATATTGCAATTTACAATAAAACATTGATTGCCGAGGGTAATCTGGCAGCCATCGTCCGCCAAGTTAAGTCTATCGAGCCCCCGCAAGCAGCGAAGCTACCCGTTAAACGCGGACGACCAAAGTTAGGCGTTCAATCCAAAGAAGTCACGCTATTACCAAAACACTGGGAATGGCTGACCTCACAACGCGGCGGCGCTTCGGTCACCTTACGTCGGCTAATCGATCAAGCCATCAAAAATGTGACGCCAGAACAAGTCATTCAGATGAAACAAAACCAGCTTTACAATCTACTCAATCTATTTGCAGATGATGCGGGATTTGAAGAGGCAACCCGTGCGCTCTATCGCAACAATAAGGCCAACTTTATGCAGGCAATTGCAACCTGGCCAAAAGATTTGCAGCAATTAATTCAGGAAAAATTTGTAGCAATCCACCAATTGCATTCAGGAAAAAATAATGACAATGGCCCCGCCTAATAATAAATATTTATCCGGTTCGCTAAGCTCTGTCTTTTTGAAAACGGCAACTCCCATTATCCTAATGATGTTGGTAAATGGTTCATTCAATCTGGTAGACGCATACTTTTTAGGCATTTTTGTTGGTGCCGATGCTTTATCTGCAGTCACCGCTATGTTTCCACTTGTGATGTTAATGGTCGCATTATCAACCTTAGTTGGTAACGGATTTGCCAGCATTATGGCGCGCTTATTGGGCGCTGGAAAAGCCAGAGAAGCCCAAAGCGCCTTTGCTCAAGCAATTACATTATCTTTGCTGGTTTGTGTACTGCTAATCATTTTATTCTTTATATTTGGAAAAGTACTCACATTAGCGGCCAACAATGGCGTTGCAACGCAAGCAGCAATGAGCTTTGAATATCTGTCCATTTTAATCAGCGCCTCACCGCTAATATTTATTTTAACGGTCAATGGCGACGCATTGTGCAGTCAGGGACATACGGGGTTTATGGCTACAGTGTCTATCTGTACAGTATTAATCAACGGACTGGCGAATTATATTTTGATTGTCACTTTTAATTTGGGGGTGGCAGGTTCGGCATATGGCACCTTACTTGCGCAAATAATAGCATTAGGCGCAATTTTTATTTTCCGCATCAACACAGTTAATCCTTCCACTATTTCTGTGTTTCACTTAACCCGCAAGAAAAACCATTGGAAAGCATTTCTGGCATTAGGCGCTCCGTCAAGTTTTGGCTATATTGGCTTGTCACTTTCCTCTTCAGCCATATTATTTAACTTGCAGCAGTTCAGTTCAACTGATTACGCAGCAACACTAAGTGCTTACGGTATTCTTACCCGCCTAATGACTTTTGCATTTTTGCCACTACTTGGGTTAAGTCTGGCATTTCAGAGTATTACTGGTAACAACGTTGGAGCAAGACAATGGCAGCGTACCAATAGTTGCATTAAAATTGCGTTACTCAGCGCGCTGATTTATTGTGCGTCAATTGAAGGATTACTGTGGCTATTAAAAGATTCTGTTGGCGGCTGGTTTGTTAATGACGAGCGCGTTGTGCAAGAGGTCAGCCGTATTTTACCTATAATGACCCTGGCCTTATTTTTATTGGGACCTTTGTTGATGATTAGTAGCTTTTTTCAAAGTATTGGTGATGCCATTCGCGCGTCAGTTTTAGGTTTATCTAAAACCTATTTATTTGCACTACCGCTAATTTTTTTAATGCCAGTATACTTTGGTGAATGGGGAATTTGGTATGCGGGGCCATTAGCAGAATGCTTGACCTTAATACTGACATTATTTGTTTTGTACCAGCGTTCAAGCCACACTCAAGATAATAAAAAATCCTATGCGTTTGGGTTGTTTTATGCAAAAGAGTCCGTTTAATGAAGGGTATCTTAAATTTAAATTTGATTCGTACTTTTATCAATGCATGCCAAAATGAATAATCTGACCGATGAACATCAATACGTTAAGCTATCCGTTGGCAAATGTCATTATCGTATCGACGGACCAAGCGGTGGCTCAACCATATTATTACTTCACGGCGCCACCGTTGCCGGTTGGATTTTTGAACGACTCGTGCCCTATTTCAACCAAGCAGGCATCAGAACATTAACCATAGACCTAATGGGTCACGGTTACTCCGCTCGTCCCAAAACAGTCTATAACCTGAGTTTATTTAAACAACAAATTATGCAGCTGCTGGATGAAATTCGCAATAATCCTGCCAAGTTTGATTCGCTTGATGTTGAATCCCCCATTTCAATCTTAGGCCACTCGCTAGGCGCAGCTATTGCGGCATCATTAGTCGCGGACCATCCGGCAAAATTTAACCGAGTCATATTAACCGCACCGCTGGTTAATTTTAACGCCAATATGCCTATCGTCACTTTATTTAAAACTCCCTTACTTGGCGAGTTGTTAAATCGTATTTATGTCATTCCCATGTTAAAACGACGACGCCAAAAACGTTATGCCAGCATTGCCGATGGGCGATTTGTAAACAAATTTATGTCGCAGTTTTTACTTCCCGGTTTTGAACAAACTGTTTTATCGTTATTCCGCAGTGGCGTGCTTGACGATCAAACTCAAACCTACCAATCTTTAAACGAAATAAATATTCCTTGCCAAGTGTTACGTGGCAGTGACGATGTTTTGGTCAAACCTGAACAAATAACTTACCTGAAAACACTTTTGCCTAATGCAGCGTTTAAAGAAATTGAAAATACTGCCCATGCTTTTATTTTATCACATCCCGAACTGTTAGCTGAGGAGTTGGTTGCGTTTATTAAAAAATAAATGTTTAACCGTTCGAGTTAAGAGTGAGAATACTAATTCGTGTTGCTATTTACTTATGACTTGCTAATTCTTTGTGGATTGTCATTCGTATCGGTAGAATAAGCAGTCGGTATACTTAATCCGACAGTTTAAAATCTTAGTCGGTTTAACAATTATTCATTGAGGCAATTCATTCATGATCATTCTCTCCCCTACCGATTACATCACAATGCCATGGAAGAATGGTGGTGGAAAAACCTGTCAACTTGCAATATCAGACCAATGTCATATAGATGACGAGTTACCTCTTTGGCGATTATCTATTGCGACAATAGCTCAAGATGGCCCATTTTCATTGTTTGAACATTATCAACGTTGCATCATGTTGTTAGAAGGTGCTGGTATGCGATTGCGGTTTAATCAGCAAGAATGGATAACCATAAATACGCCTTTACAGAGGCAACTCTTTTCTGGCCAATGGCAAACAGACTGTGAGTTAATCGATGGAACCATTAAGGATTTTAATTTAATGGTTGCCAACGCGTTGCATACTTTAAGGTTGATGTGATCACGCTTCAAAATCAGAGCCAGTTATGGACACAACCTTTAACCAGTGATGAGCAAACTCAATACATTGAGTTGGCTTATGTTATATCTGGTGAGTGTCATATTGAATATGAAAATTCTCTCGAAGATAAAACCAATCATGTTAAAAATAAATTGGAAAAACTGTCTGCCGGACAGACGTTAGTAAATAAAGTAAATCGATTAAAATCAGTTCAAAGTTTTGCTAGCAAAACAAAAATATTTGTTGCTCAAATTTTTATTTGGTAACGGTTATTCGTATTTGTTTCTTGATTAGAGGGTATTTTGTCGAACATATTTAGTTAACACATTTTCTATTCAGGAATACATAAAAACTTTTGCTTATACCAATCTGCCAGCTTTTAAATGAAACTCTTGAATAAAAGTCTGATGTTTTTTGCCATTGAACACCTCTCAGTTTAGTAGTAATTGTGCCACTATCGTGGTGACGTCACCTATATCTGGACGGGTAAGCGGTGGGCATATTTGGCAGTTGTGTTAGACCTTTATGCACGAAAGCCTGTGGGTTGGGCTATGTCCTACTCGCCGAACAGTAAGCTAACCCAAACAGTCTTGCAAATGGCATTTGAAATGCGAGGCAAGCCAGAGGGATTATTATTCCATAGTGATCAAGGCTGTCATTACACCAGCGTAGAATTTAGGCAAACGCTTTGGCGTAATCAGAGCAAACAGAGCATGAGTCGTCGAGGCAATTGTTGGGATAACAGTCCAATGGAAAGACTCTTTCGAGCATTAAAAACGGAATGGATTCCAGTTAAAGGTTACGGAGACTTTGAGTCGGCCAAACAGCACATCGTGAAATATTTAGTCGGCTACTATAGCCAACAAAGACCTCACAGCTTCAATGATGGATTGCCTCCCAATCAGAAAGAAAAAGAATACGTCGAAAACTATAAAGGGGTGGCCCAAATTAGTTGACCTCTACATCTCCTGGTACTTTAGAGCCAAGAAGAGTTTTCTCCCTTTTACCTTTCCAGCGCTTAATACGATTTTTCAGTTTACTTTCGAAGCAAGAACTAAAACTAATAACAGGGCCACCCTTTTTGTCAAAGCTGTTCGCCCAAATCTCGAACCGCCCATCTACAATTTTTGTGAGTAGAATTCCGCAGCGCCAAAATTCTTCTGGCGATTCAGTTTCGCACATAATTTTATACCAGTGGCGAGACCACACATTTCTCTCGTACGCATATTTTGCGGTGCTAAAGGCTGCCCCAATCAAGCCCTTCGAATCCGAGTATCGAGCAAGAATGCTATCAGCCTTGGCGGATACATCACCAAAACCCAATATCAATAATGCTCTGGCTTTATCGATTGGCCTTTCTCGATCTAATAAATTTTCAGCATATCGGATGAGAAAATCTGATTTACCAGAAAACAAAGCCGCTAGAACTTCAATGGACAACTCGTGATCATTCGCTGCTCTGTCTAGCCGCTTGGCTCTTAGAGCGTCCATAGCCTCATTGTCAGCACTCTCCCAGATGCTCAATGAACCTAGTGGAATGGCGGCAAGTCCATGCGTAATCGTAAGTACTGCCGGTTCATTTTCAAAATGATCAAATAGCTTTCTGGCTAAAGGAGTTTCAATACTAGACAAACACTGCGCAAGCATAAGGGCAATATTAGTTACTCTGATTTTTTTGTTCTCGGGAAGAGAAAGAAAAGAATGGGCATAGCTTACTGCTGTTTCGGTCGAAAACTCTGTGAATGCCTTAACCGCACTTAATCCAACATTGTCAATTATCAATCTTGCCCCTTTTGCACTTAACTCTTTTTCAAAACGTTTGAATGACTCCCATGATCGCTCTTGCCGCTCATCAAATTCCTCTGGAGATTCTGACGATCTCTTCATAGATTCTATAGAAAATAAACCATCACTGTTATCAATGAGGGATAAAAGTGTTGGACGAACGGCGTTCAATGAATTCTGGTTTTGCTCGACAGGCGGAGATTTAGATGAAATATCCGCCCCCACTACTTTATCTAACGATTCAGAAAGCTTTTTGCTGATTAATACTTTCGCAGTATTGCCAAGTAATTGGGCAGCCAATCCATAAAAAGTTGGTGAAATACGAGCGATTACTTCATCAGAACTTATAATTCCTAGCTTCCCAGCAGATACAACCACGTATGAGCCGTAATGCACCTCAAAGTACTGCTCTCTTGGATCAAGAGGTTGGGCGCTCCATCCGCTCTTTACAACATATTCTATCAGCTTTGCATCTTCCAGATAGGTTATAACATTTAGGGCTTGCGCCCTAACGCTTGAATTCGAACTTCTAAATAATTCACCAACAACGCTCTTAGCTAATTCAGAAATGGGCGTATCTGAATATCTTGCGAAGGCTAGAATGGCTATCTTTACATTGTCGTTACTACTCTTTTTAGCTTTCATCAAGGCTTCCTCTAACTTTTCAGAGGTGGCTGGTTTAAAAGTATCGCAAAGCTTGAGTAATATCGCTCCCTGATTTGAAAGGGATGATAGGATATCTAGCTGTCTATCTCCGTTAATTTGAGAAAATACTGCGAATAACGAGTACTGAACAATAACCCAAGTGTCTTTAGATTCTGCAGAATTCCACGGTTCTGGTACGTGAGTTTTAGCGGCAATCTTTATGAGAGACTCGACTATTTCTGAAGTAAAAATAGGAAAATTTTGTGTGAATTCAGTTAAATTATTTCGCAGTGATTGAATTCCTTGGCCTACCGAGTGATTCGTTCGGTTTCTATAATATTTTATAGTCTCTCCTGGTAAAAATCTCACCAAGCCTGGTAGGGTGTCGCGGAGAAATATATCATCTTTTGTCATCCAACGTGACTCCCGCATATCCTCCATCATAATCTTTTTAAGATTTACTGCAGTAGATTTTATATTGTCTGGAAAGGTAGAACTAGGATCACAGGGGTCAGATGCACAGTATTTTTCGACGAGCCTCCAGCCTTCATATTTTTCTCTGTCTTTAGTTAACTCTTCAAAAATAAGGCTGGCTTTGTCCGCGTCTTCCTGTGTACCCGTAGCGCGCAGAATGGCAATCATTGACCACTTTCCTGTGTTAGATGAATTCTCGCCATCAAATATTTTGGCGATATTGAGTAGTTTATCTCGCGTATCTCTCCAGTCTTGGCTGTTAAAGCGAATAAGCGACTCAAAATCATTATAATCAGTTGAAGTGCAGCAGTTAAGAGATTGGGAAAATGCCCATGCAACAAGTGCTTCACTGAATGAAGAAATAGATGAACCGGAAATTATCTTAAATATGTCACTTGAAAGTTCTGATGTATTGACTTCGTCATCTTGAGTCATTTTGAGAGAAATAAAACCTTTCTCAGCAGAACTTAAGGAATCCATTCTTTGAGAAAGAACGTCCCGTCTCTCAGACACCATTTTATCGTAATTTTCCTTATCACCTTTTGCATAGAAAGCATGAACCGAAAGTTCGGGAGAAAGCGAATATACTCTTAACCATTTATCAAAACAAGATAATGCCATATTCCATGAACCAGTATCATATTTAAGCTCACTCAAGGCAGAAAGAAGCCAATCCTTATTGGCAATATATTCGGATTGGCATGCAAGACGATACAAAGTATTTAAGGCAGAGGACGGTCGAGCTCTGACGGCAGATGAGAATATCGAATATTCTTGAAAATCAATATTCTGCTGCTTTATAAAAGAAAGCAATATGGTCTCGCCAATAGCTTCGGAGCAGTTGTCGTCAATGCTAGAAATGAGCAGAGCCGAAATCATTGCCTTAGATGTCATATCCAATGCCGATATGGGCTCTATGATCTCGTTCAGAGTCTCGGCAAGATTTAAATCATTTCTCTCGGATTTTTGTAATGACTTAATCAAAGCTATTCCAAACGCTACTGACAAGCCTTCTTGAGAAAGGGTGTAAAGGTTAGGATCATTCTCTAATGGGTGGAAAAAATGACCTTCAGTTACAGCCAGAAGATCAGCAGACAGGTTATAGAGCGATGAGCCTGAACCTCCAATCTCGAATATAAGCTGGTCTTCCTCTTGATCTCTTTTAACGCGACTGATGATTTCCTGAGCGTGTTTAGATAGCCTGTCTTTAAATTGTTCAGGTCTTTCTAGAGCTGAGCCCTCTTTAGCTGACGCGCGAATATGTTCGAATAACAATCTTTCTACATTTAATTCGGAAAAATTAACAATTTGGGCACTATCCAGAAGTTCTATTGCTATAGAAAGAATACGAGGGTTTCTAAGAGTTTTAATCACAGCCTCAGTGATGCTCTTGATGTCTATAGCGCATTCTAAGAGAATCTCTTTCAATTCATCTAGACTCCACTCCTGAACAAGAATGGGGTTCAAATCAGTAAGCAGCGTATCCTTGATATTTGAATTGTAATAACCCTTACGACTTGATAAAACTAGGTTCCCGCCTAGGTCACTCAACACCCTACCAAAGCTGTCAATAATACGGCTCCAGACAATTTTCGCATTTTGATTAAGTCCATCAATAAATACTACCAATCTTGGTGGTTCGTTTTGAATACTGATGTTTTTCCACTGTTTGAAACGCCGACACCATCTGGCAACAATGACATCTGTCAGGCTGTCGCCAGTTTGAGTAATTATTTTATCGATAAGAAACTTTTCAAGCTGTTCATAAGAAAATGAATGACCTATTTCTGAGGCTGGCACAATGATAGTGAGCGATGAATTTTCTAGCTGACACCATGTTTGCGCGAATAGCCACGACTTCCCGCAACCTTCATCACCGAAAATAATATTGACGCTGTCATTAACTTTTAAGAAAACTTTTTCGGTCAATGTTGCAACTAATTTACGCCTAGGCTGTAAAGCTATTTTAGAGGTTGCTATAGGCGAAATCGGCTGTCCCAGTATTTGCTTTGCGTGCCGCTTATCCGAGAATATTCTCTTTAACCATTTGCTATTCTTCTCTATCGCAAGTTGTAAACCCAAAGTAGGTTCACGAAGCGAGCGCTCTAGCTCTCCTGCTTTCGAAGAAAATTCGGAAATTGAGCGAATTGAAGAGATTGCAGATTTTGCCTCAGTAAATAACTTTTTATTCGTAATGTTTTTCTGAAAAAATTCTATCGCAACATCTTCGGCTATGGCGCATGCGCATGCCAGTGGTGGGAACCGCATGTTCTCTGGCCAGTCGAGTATAATTAAGGAAACTCCGCCCATTTCAAAATTCGACTTGAGTGGATCGTGAATTTGGGTTTTGAGTTCTTGAGTGGCACCAAGAATCCATGCATCAGGAATATCTGTGCCGCTTAGTATTTCGACTGATTTGCTAAGAATTTCATTTTTAACGAGAGGTTTTGTGTATAGCTTGCATTCAAAACTGATATGGCTTGTTTGAGAAGATGCATCCCCATCTTTTCCATATTGCGACCCTGAACCAGCAAGGCGAAATGTGTGTCCGGATATCTTACCCAGAATTGCAGCTACAAAGCCTTCAAATCCATTTTGGCCAGTTGGCTTAAGAGCGCATATCGCGTTTTTTAAATTTTCTAAGTCGTCCGTATAGCTCATTTAAAGTCTTTGAATATTTTGAGAAAATCAGGTTTAATTATTTTGAGTGCTTAAGAAATTACGGGTACAGAATACTTAATCGATATCCGCTTTGGGTCGAAAACAGACTATCACATAAATCAACTCACTTCCGCTTTAAGATAGTTCCTACACTAAAACTATCTAATTTTCCTCGATATTTTAGTCGCGACTCGGCCATTTACGGACATTAATTTGAGTATTCGGCCTCCCTTGTTACTCATTCATAACATTCCATATTCTGTAGGCCGTAGGAATAATGCAGTCGTTCGAGTTTCTGTAAAGGGATGTTTTTCCGAGTACAGACATCTTCTAATAGTGCTAGCTCATCTGACTCTTCGACTTCACAACCTACGAATACTTTTGTCATTTTCAACCCTAGCTTTTCTAACTTCAAAGCTTTATTTCCTGACTCATTGTAAGTGATTATTCTTGATTCGTTTTCATAGGACCAATCTCGAAATTTTGTTCTAAGAATAATTTCTAATAGTATTCTTGGAGACCTTAAAAACTCGTGCCAATCAATACGAGGAATATTATTTGTATAAGATACAGACTGAAGTCGATACCCTCCAAGATATATTTTAAACCGCTCTAGGTAATTATCACTCACGGGAGAAAACTCTATGCATATTCCTTTGTGCTCATTTCCATAATGACTCCATGTCACGATGTTATATGGGGTATCAATGAACGATAAGATACCTATGCTTTTAATTCGTTGGCATACAGTTTGATGCGCTATCCAGTTTTTATCTTGTTTAGATTTGGCTTCAAAATACTCTGCATTTACCACATGATTAAAAATTTCGGCCTCATTTGCTAATTCATTGAGAAGTTCTTGAAGTTCATTAATTTCTATATCAGTCTTAAGATGAGGAAGTATTGAGCAATCATATGGATCGTTCAAAGAGCTAGCTTGAGGAACCCAAATTTCATCATTTGCAATATTCTCAATATTTCGCCGATCTAGTGGCTTAATCTTATACAAAGAACTTGAATACATACTGACAATATATCTCCTTTTGTTTGACTCAGTTTTAGCAACTTCAAGATTTTATTCTTGGTGCGGTCATTTTCTAACATCGGCTAATTGTTTTCGAATTTCGTGAAACTCTAAACTTAACTAAACCGCAATGGAGTGTTAGTGCGCTCAGGGTCAATCAGTCTCCATATTTTTTGCCCCCAGAACATAAGCTTTTTATTACCACTGTTTTCGTAGTCTAAAACTGCGCGAACCGAGTGTGTCGCAATTGAATATGCATAACCTAGAGCTAAAGCCTGGTCATTTCCAGAGTTCCCAGCTTTCAAACATGGAATTCGATACTGAGTGTTAAGAATCGCTGGGACATGAATCCACCAACAATCGTCTGCCATATTAAATGATTCGCTTTCTAGAATATCTATTACAGAAATACTATGTTCAACCATGACCTTGGCTGCTGCAGTAATAACTAACGACGGAAGGGTTCTTAAAGCTTCATCAGGAAGCTTTTGGAGTTCACTGTAAGTATTCCTTGCATCTCTGACCTGTAACCACCTTCCTATTCCCATCATTCTTCCTTTAAGTGCATAACAGCTTATTCTATTCAGCAAAACACAAGTAATAAACTCGATATCCCGAAAAATATCTTATTCATTAAATATTCAATAACTTACATGCATCTGTTTGAATTGTTAATATTATTATTTTCACATAGTGTAAATAATAATATATCCGTTAGAGCGATTCGCTATTCTTATTAACAAATTACAGCGCTAGCGAAGCGTAACAATAATAATTGCTTCTCTTGCCCAATGTCCGCTTTAAGATATAAACAGTCATTTCTCTCATTCTCTTACTTGATACTATCAACGGCCAATATTCCATACAATGTTAAAATTTAAGCCAAAAAACAGGCTCTGACAGGGTGTTAAAAATCTGTGGCTCACAGCTAACACCACGCTAATTTCTTTTAGCTTGAGTAAAGAATGAAGGGAATAAAGAAAGAATTTAAGGAGTCATCGCATACTAACTCAATCAAAGATCGCTTAATTTTAACTTTGTATATCGTTCAGGTCTTAAACTGATTCTAATATTGAGGGCGCTCGTATTTAAACTTTGTCTGACAAAGAGCTTCGTTTGAACTCTATAGCGTCGCAGATGGAGAAATGACCGAGCAAACGTGGCCACTTTTGCTTTCATATGAAACCATAATGTGGCCAAAGCGGCCAAACTATGCTTACAAGAACAAACTTCTTGATTTGTAAGGTGAAAATGGTGGGCCTTCACAGACTTGAACTGTGGACCTACCGATTATGAGTCGGGTGCTCTAACCAACTGAGCTAAAGGCCCATTTTCACTTTTATACTTGATCAATTTTAATTGATGAATCAGTTAGTACTGACATTAAAATATTGAGATACTAGGGCTAGTATCTCCCCAATGTTAAGCAGCAGCAGCCTAAATTGGGACAAATCAAGCGGAGTGGGAGTTTACGTAAAATATGACTGGCAATCAATAGTTAACGCCAGAATTTATTGGTAATCTGGCGAATAAACTGATGATTGATAAAAAAACACCACATCTTTATCAATTACTTTTAGCGTCCAGTTCATTTTTTGAGCGATCCACTCGAAAGTTGTAACCGAATAAAAATTAATATGAGTGGGATCATTTTTATAATGCCACTGGCTAAAAGCCGTTAAGTCTTTCACCCGCTTGGTCATAATCGCCAATATACCCTTCGGTTTGAGCAGTTGGTTTAAACTGGGTAAAAGCTCCGCCGGACGGCTGACATGCTCTATGACTTCGGTTAAGGTAATAAAGTCATATTGACTCGTTAGTCTCTCAGGGTAATTAGCAAAAAATGGATCGTAATTACTCACTGCAAGGCCAGCCTCCTGCGCCATTACACTAATCGTTGGGCCGGGCCCACAACCATAATCCAGCCCGATTGAGCCAGGTCTCATTTGCTCAAATAATGGTACTAATATTCGCGATAGAAATTTTCTATAGCCGATATCATCAGGGGAGTTTTGGTGTTTATCATATTCCAACTTTTCTTGTACTGCTGATAAATGGTGTGCTGGCGGCACGCTGACTAATTGACACGCAGTGCACTGAAAATAACTTCTTTTTTTATCACGATGATAAAAACTCATCGATTGAGAGAGGCACAAAGGACACTGCTGCAAATTCAACTCCACTTGTTGGTTTCTGGACTATACTAGAATAATTCGTGAACAATTACAGCCACTATCATTCATCCCGATGAGCAATAATGCAGTTCTGATTAAACAACGACTCACCGAGTATCAAAAAGCCCCACTTTATCCTTTAGAACTGCCTGCTATAAAAAATAAGCTGGCCGATCCTAATAGTTCGACGGATTCGTTTAAAGATATTTATTATAAAGATCCGCTATTTTGCGCAGCGCTGATTACCGCAGGTTGGGAAGCTACACAAAACCGCAGTAATCACCCCTACGCCGCCGATCATGCATTGAGTACCATTGGAATTGGTGGTGCACAACAACGCTTTTTACCTTTAAAGCCACAGGGCGAAATCAAATTATCACAAGAAGTCCAATTTTTACTCTCATGTAGTTTACTGGCGGCAGAGCTGGCTGAACAAATAGGCGAATTAACCAACGCTAGTAACCAGCGCTACTGGACCGCCTTATTTTACAGTTTACCGGATATCATACTTTGGTATTTAAAACCTGAAAGTATGTGGCGAATTTATTACCGTCGCTTAAATCGGCCCAGCAAGTTAAATTTGTTTGAAGAATCAAAGCTGGGATTTAATTTACACGACTGGCGCAAAACGATTGCCGAAGAGTTACACCTGAGCGAGCAATGCCAATTGATTTTTTCAAAAGAGTTGCCAACCAATCCCAAAGAATTATATGCATACGCCCACCAGGGCATTAGCGAGAGCACACCTTCATTGAAACAATGGCACCGTCAAGAAGCCTGGTTAATCGTTATGTGTAACCAATTAGCAAGAGCAGTAATGTCTTGTTGGCATCCTCACGGTACACAGCATATTATTGAATTAATCAAGCATTTATCACATTTAGAAAATCGAAAACTCAAGCAATCTATTCATCAAGGGATCCGCAATGTTAGTGAAAACCTAATACAAAGTCCTTTACCCAATCCTGGCTTCGGTTACTTGCTAAAACCCAGTAAACCACCTTTTCCAGATTGGCTAGTCAATCCCCAAATTGATAAATCACGCGTCTCACCCGCAAGAAGTACGCGCCAAAAAACGCATTTATCAGGTACTGCGCCGACGCATAGCCAGTCAACTAACTTTAATTTAGTACAATTAAAAAATAAGGTTGAGCAACTGATCAGTCAAATGCTCAATCAAGCCAATAGCTTCGCGTCATCAACCGCTTTGGTACAAGCAGGATTAACTTGCTTAATTAATGACTTACCTTTTGATCGCGCCTCATTTTTAATTGTGAACTACAAAAACCTAAATGCGCAAACCAAGATTGCTTTGTCGCGAGAAAAGCAACTAAAAATAAAACCCGACTTTAATTTTAAAACAACGCCGGCCTTGGCAAACTTCATTGAAAAGCAGGCTTTTATGTGTTTCAAACATGAGAAGCATCAAAAAATATGGCGACAATTACCCGAAGCGATTACTCGGCAAAAGATTGAACAATTTGGATTTTGTTCACTTAAGCCAGGCAGCAAAGTCAGAGCACTGATTTATTTTGATGGTAACAATCGTTTATGTTTTCAACCTGAAATACTTAAGCTGGTTAAGAAATTATTTTTGGCAATTAATAAAGGCCTATCAATCCGTAATGATACCCGCCAAAATAAAACCACTTAAGTATAGGTTCTTGCTCTCCCTTTAAAATGTAGAACCCACTCAAACGGTTTAATCGTTTGAGTCGGTTTGATTAGGGGCCGGCAAATAATGGTTAGAGGTCGGTAGATTGCCGCTAGTCGCCATTTGTTCTGGCACCATCATTTCCTTAGACGATGATTTAAATAAGTATCTAAAGAAACGACGAAAGTCTTCCAAAATTAAATATAAACTCGGAATTAAAAATAATGTAATTAAGGTTGCTAGCAAAATACCAAAAGCCAACGACAAGGCCATTGGAATAATAATTTGTGCTTGCAAGCTGGTTTCAAACATGATCGGTAGCAATCCAAAAAAGGTTGTAAGCGAGGTCAACATAATTGCCCTGAATCTTTGTGTACCCGCTTGTAATACCGAATCGAGCAATGGCAATCCTTCACGCCTTGCACGGTTTACAAATTCAACCATCAACAGACTGTCATTAACCACGACGCCGGTTAAGGCAATAATGCCAAAACCAGACATCATGCTAAAACTTTTATCAAAAATTAAATGGCCAATAATCGCGCCAATAAATCCAAAAGGAATAACCGACATAACCATAAACGGCTGAATATAAGATTTTAAGGGAATGGCCAATAAAATATAAATCAAAATCACCGCCAATAGCATTGAGCGACCTAATTCGGTAAACAACTCTCGCATATCTTTTGCCTGACCACTTAATTCGGAACTAACACCTGGATATTTTTTGATTAGTTCAGGTATAAATTCTTGGTTAATTTCTTTGGTAATTAAACTCGATTGCACTTTGTCTGGATCAAAATCGGCCATCACCGAAACAGCACGTTTACGATCTTCTCGCTGAATAGCCGAAACACTTTTACCCAATTTAAACTCGGCAACCGCAGAAAAAGGTACCCAATCACCTTTTGGTGTACGAATACGCATATTTTCAAGATTGGTAATTGATTTACGCTCCTCTTTGGGGTAGCGCACCATCACTTTTATTTCATCTTTACCGCGCTGGATACGTTGCGCTTCTTCACCAAAAAAAGCTTGTCGCACTTGACGTCCTAAATCGGCCAGCGTAATTCCAAGGGTTTCTGCACTGGGTTTTAATGAGAGTTCAATTTCCCGATTGCCTGTACTGTTTGAAGTACGAATATCATACACGCCTTCATACTCCATTAACTTATGTTGCAACTCTCGCGAAGCACGCTCAAGATTGTCATAATTTGATCCGGCCAGTCGAAAGCTGATAGCCGCATCACCACCAGCACCCGTGGTAGAAATAAAACGCATTTCTTTTACTCCAGCCACTTCACCCACCGCATTTCGCCAGGCTTTTTCAAAGGTGAGCGAATCGACAATGCGTGTTTCGGCTTTGGTTAGCTCGACCAGCATACCGCCTTGCGTATCGGTTTCAGTCCAGGCTAATGCATGTAACGCTAGAGATTCACCACCATTTTGCAGTGTCAATTCGGCATCAACTTTTTCAATGGCGGCCTCCATTCGCGCAATCAAATTGTCTCTGACTGAGACTGGCGAGCCATCATTTAAACTAAACCGAGCTTGTATCATATCTCCCGGTATCGAGGGAAAAGGTTCTGATTTGATAAGTCCGGACTTGATTAAGGCAATCGATAACACTAAAAGCGATGTAAAGCAAACCAGTGCTAAATAGCGACTTTTTACACACACATCCAGTGCGCGGCGATATTGGTTTTTAGCAAAACTTTCCATTCCTTCACGGGTTTTATGTTGCAGCTTACCCAACCAATCAGCTGACTTTTCGTCGTAAGCATCGTATTTCATGTGAGCTAAATGCGCAGGTAGTATCCATTTAGATTCTATCAATGAAAAAATCAGACACAGTATCACCACAACAGCAATAGCTTCGAAAAAAGGCGCATACACAAAGTCAAGTGTCAGCAAAGGAAGAAACGCAGCTATCGTCGTCAGTACCCCAAAAGTTGCGGGCACAGCAACCTTTTTAGCGCCATTGATAACATTGTCAATTGAATGTCCTTTTTCTTTCACTTCGGAATAAACACTTTCACCAATAATGATGGCATCATCTACCACAATCCCCAACACCAGAATCAATCCAAATAAACTGAGAAAATTAATATTGGTAGAAATATCACCCACTTTATCCATAAATAAAAAGGCGCCAAAAAAACATATGGGAATACCAATTAACACCCAAAGTGCCACTTTAAATCGTAAAAATAGTGTCAATAAAATAAATACCAAAATTACGCCCATGCCCATATTGCTAAACATCATATCCAAGCGTTGTTGCAAATAAGAAGCACCATCACCCCACGGCTCTATCTTGGCACCTTCGGGCAGCGCTTTATTTTTTTCTTCAACATATTGATGTACGGCTTTTGCAATGGCTATGTCGTTTTGTTCCCCTAATGATTGCACTTGAATAACGCTAGCGGGTTTACCGTTAAAGCGCGCATAATCGGTAGATTCGACAAAACCATCGTGAATGGTGGCAATATCGCCCAGTAATAATCGAGTTCCATCGGGGTTGGTACGCAAGATTAGTTGGGCAAACTCACTTTCTGAATAAGCCTGACCAATTGTTCGCAAACGAATATCGCCACCATTCGTTTTAATTTCGCCGCCCGGTAAATCAATTGAAAACTGACGAATCTTATTCGCTACTTCGGTCATGGTCAGATTATAAGCGCGTAATGTGGCATCGGTAATTTCAACGGCAATTTCATATCCACGACTGCCTAATATATTTGCCTTGTTGACTTCGGGCAAAGCCATAATTTCATCGCGGACTTCCTGAGTAATTGCCTGACGGGTCTTTTGATCCATATCGCCAAAAATACTTAGCCATAAAACACCAGATGAAAACTCGGACTTGGCAATCACGGGTTTTTCCGTTTCTCCAGGTAAGGTAGAAATGGCATCTACGCGAATTTTAATTTCATTTACGGCATCCTCCAGATCGATATCATTTTCTATTTCTGCAACAACGCTTGCATAGCCTTCACTGGCTGTTGAGTTGATTCGTTTGATGCCTTTGACATCTTGAATAGCTTCTTCAATTTTTAAAATGACGCCTTGCTCAACTTCTTCAGGCGCAGCGCCCAAATAAGCAACTTGAATGTTAACACTGTTAAACTGAATGTCGGGTTGCATTCGCTTAGTCATCATCTGATAAGAAATAAAGCCGCCGATAATAATAAAAATCATTAATAAATTAGCTGCTACCGGATTATAGGTAAACCAGGCAATCAAACCATTTTGTTTTTCAGTAGAAGTTTGCATATTATTTCTCTGCTATTCATTGCACACTGTGCCGACTTAACGCTGTGCTAACCTAATACCCTATATCAACCAATCCCTGTACTAACCAATCCCTGTACTAACTAAATTTGTCAGCGTTAAACATGCCATGAGTCGAGCCTATATTATTACCGTTAAATACGCTTTTCAGTATGCTTTAATCGACAGGTTATTATTGACTAACAATATTTTTTTCTTTTACAACATTGTTTGCTGCTGTTGAATTTTTATTTTCAATTACTGTGCGATCATTTTCGCTGATCGAAACGCGTAAAGGCATTCCCTGCACCGGAGATTCGATAGCCGTCATAATCACCTGATCACCAGTTTGCAGTCCTTCGCGCACATACACATAGTTGGCATCGGCTCGCACAACATTTAAATGACGCTGATATAATCGCTCATCTTTATCACTAACTAAAATATTGGTGAGATCTTTAAAAGCTTCGCGTGGAATTTTATATAAGTCTTTTTCGGTGCGCCCTTCAATAATCGCACTGACAAAAGTACCGATACTGAGTGGCGGTTGCGATGAATGGTCTGATAACAGAGAATAAGGATCCGCGATTTGTGCTACCGCATAGTGAACTCGGCTGCGCTCATCAACAACACCTTCCATTCTGACCAATCTAGCCGGCCATTGCCGAGTTTCACCGGCATATTCGGCAATTAACGTCACTTTCGAACCGCTGGCTTGTGTACCAGAATTTTGTGCCATATGTTGCTTGATCTTGGGGATGTTAATAAATGCCAGTTCTTGTGCGGTTAGTGGTAATCTGACCTCAGCATAATCAATCGCAAAAGTAGTACCAAGTTGAGTGCCTGTTGCCACAAATTGCCCGACATCAGCGAGTTTATTTTTTACCATGCCATCATAAGGTGCTCTGATAACCGTACGTGCCAGTTTTTGTTCAGCTTTTTTTAAGTCAGCCTGAGCCGATAATACATTCGCCTGTGCTTCCTGTAAAAAGGGTTCGCGTAATGCAAGCAGCGGTGCTGTGTCGCGCGATCGTCCGCTTAAATCCCATTCTTTTTTAGCTTGTTCTGTGCGCGCTTTTTCCTGAGCTAGTTTGGCTTGCTCGCCAGCCAACCGTGCTTTTGCTTGCTCAACCGCAACCTGATAATCGGTAGATTCTATTTGCAATAAGATTTCACCTTTGCGAAAAAATCCGCCAACCACAAAATTGTTGGAGACCGATTGCACCACACCAGAAACTTCTGAAACCAAGGTTGTTTCAGTACGCGGCGAAATCACACCGTGAACTTTAATTTCAAAAGTAACTGATTGTTTTTGTGGTATGAATACATCAACTAGCGGTGCCACATCATCAACCGGTTTTTTGGGTGGTTTGGGTTTATTGGCAAACATTAGCGATACGCCAGCACTACAAACAATAATTACGATGACACCGATCAAAAAGTTTTTTTTAATAACCATACACGCCTCAGGATACGCCTTGGATATTGCGACAGCCGTTTTTCTGCGCAAAAGATAGTCAGGTTAGTTATATTATTATCAAACAGTTTGTTATTGTGCCTTAAAAGCCAATTTCAAACCTTATGAAAATGTAATAAAAGATATACAAAATGTTGATTTAAGCGCTATCAAACAAACAATTTGAAAGGCATTCAAAATAGATTTTCACGTTGCACAATCTATTTACCGAATACTATACGTTAACCACCATCAAAAGGTTCAAAAAATTTTGATGGATAATTTATTTTGGTCAACCATTCTAATCATCAATTAATTCAAATCGATTACCGCAATAAGGACAGTTTGCCGAACCGGCTTTTTTAAAATCAAAGTAAACTCGTGGATGTAAATTCCATTGAGCCTGATCCCGAGGTGGACAACAAGCAGGGAGTTGTTTGCGAGTCACTTGATAAACCGGCTGAGAAGAAGGACCTGCCATCGATGATGAGGACTCGGGTTGAGTTTCAGATTGTTCACTTGTTAATGGATCAGATGCTAATTTTTCAGTTGTCATAAGATCTCTCTGCTATTTATCGAAACAATTTTCGAAAGTCAATTCACGCTAAGTATTTGTCAATGTGATGAATTACAAATAATCAATCACGCCATAAGTATATTTTAAATTCGTCACGTCACTATTTGATTTTAAATTGTAACCCTAGCATACTGTGCAAGCTTATTTTGAACATAATACTTGATGCCAAATATTATTAACCTGACTAAGTGGATCAACAAATTCTTTGTAGTCTGCCAATTGTTTTGGTGTAACCAAATTGATTTCATTAAGCTTATTACGAAACAGTCGATAATTGCGGATCAACGTCAATGCATCGGCGGCATCAATTAATCGATGGGCCTGTGCTAATTTTAGACAATCCACCATATTTTGCGGAACCTGTTCTTTGCCAAGATAAGCCAACACAAAATATTGCGCTAAAAATTCAATATCAACCATACCGCCAGCAGTTTGTTTCAAATCGACTTTACCTTGTTGATGTCTTTCTAACTGCTGACGCATTTTATCACGCATTGCAATGACATCTTGTTGTAAACGTTGTATATCTCGTTTTTTTGATAAAACATTGGTACGAATCTGGTTAAATGGCTCAATCATACTTTTATCACCAGCAACCAATCTTGCACGGACTAAAGCCTGATGCTCCCATGTCCAGGCCGATTCCTGCTGGTATTCCTGATAAGCATCAATATGGCTGACCAGTAATCCGGAACTGCCCGAAGGTCGCAGCCGCATGTCAACCTCGTACAACACACCTGAATTGGTCCGAGTTGATAAAAAGTGAATCAGTTTTTGTGCCAGGCGCGTATAAAAGCGACTGTTGCCAACGGGCTTAGGTCCTGTTGTTGCCTCATCAATCGGTTGATTAAATAAAAAGACCAAGTCAAGGTCTGAGCCAAAACCCAGCTCCAAGCCGCCCAGCTTGCCGTAGCCAATAACGGCAAAACCTTTATCTTGACCACCATCAAGAGATTGAGGTGCACCATGTTTTTTGACTAACATTCGCCAACATAAATCGACCGATGCCTGTAAAACCACTTCGGCAATTTGGGTTAAATAACGACTGACCTGAGAAATGCTCATTCGCTCAGCCAGCAGTGCAGCGGCCACTCGCAATTCATTAACTTGCTTAAATGTCCGCAAGGTATCAAGTAACAGCTCTTCATCTTCATTATCAACTCGCAGCAAACTTTGTTGTAATTCGGCGCGTAAATCAGCTTTTTCCAGTGGCTCATACAGGCTGCTCGGATACAGCAGCTCATCAAATAGTATGGGATATTCCGAGAGGCGCTGCACAATCCACTGACTGCGTCCCGCCAAATCAACCAAATGCTGCAAAATTGGTGGGTTTTCACTCAATAGCTCTAGATACGCAGTACGCTTTAATATGGATTGCAGGACTTTGAGCAAACAATCCAGAGTTTTGACAGGATCATCGGTTACTAGACAAATGGCCAGTAAAGCAGGGAAAAAAGTTTTTAAACGACGTGCGCCTCTAGCAGATAAGCTCGACACAGCCGAATCACTCAAAAAACGGTTTACCAACGCAACAAATTCTGTTGCCGTCAATTCTGCGATTTCTAACTGCTTATCTTCTTTGAGTTTTTGCTGCAACGCAGTCGGCTCAATATGGCCTTCTGCCAGCGAGACGTAAAACTCATCCTGTGACAAGGCATCCGCCCGCTGAGAACCCAGCAACTCATTGAAATGTTGATTTACTCGTTGTGTATGATGCTGCAAAGTATCGAGTAACACCTGCCAATTTGCAAAGTGCATTGCTTGCAGCAGCGCAGCTTGCTCTTGTGTTGACTGTGGTAATTGTTGAGTTTGTTTTTCATCATATTCTTGAATGCAATGTTCCATTTTGCGTAAAAATAAATAAGACTCAACCAGTTCATCAGCGACAGTTGCCGTCAAAAGCTTGCTCTCTACCAGCAAGGGCATCACCAAAAAAAGGTTTTTTTCTTGTAATCGTTTATCTCGTCCGCCTTGAATTAACTGCAAGGATTGCACGATAAACTCAATTTCTCTAATTCCACCAGCCCCTAGTTTAATATTGTCTTTTAGTCCTTTCCGCCGAACTTCTCGTTGAATCATTTCTTTCATATTACGAATAGATTCGATAACTCCATAATCGATATACCGGCGAAAAGAAAAGGGACGTATAATATCGGTCAGTTGCTTTTGATGCTCATGCTTTCCAGTTAACAGCCTCGCCCGAATCATGGCAAACCTTTCCCACTCACGTCCCTGCTCCTGATAATATTCTTCTGCTTGCGCCAAAGACATTGCTAAGGCCCCTGAATCACCATAAGGACGCAGTCGCATGTCGACTCGAAAGACAAATCCATCTTGTGTCACTTCATCAAGCACTTTGATCAACAACATGCTTAAGCGGCGAAAAAAGCGCGAGTTGTCCATGTTGCGTGGCGCATCGCAAGTTGTGCCATCTTCTGGATAGAAAAAGATTAAATCGATATCTGATGAAAAGTTGAGCTCTCCCCCGCCAAGCTTGCCCATTGCTAATATCAGCATCGACTGTAATTCACCGGACTCTCGGCCAATCGGTTTACCAAATCGCTCAATCAGTGTATTAAAGGACCAATCATAAGCTTGTCGAATTAAACAGTCTGCCAATTGCGATATTCGACGAGAAGAAACATCCAAGGTCATTTTGTCATTTAATTCAAGAATGGCAATCGCAGCGGAGTGCGCACGGCGAAAACATCTTAAGCGCGACATAAATACCGCTTCATCGAGTTTGTCGGCCGGATGGTCAATCTGCAAATAGTCCAACAAACCTTGTTGTAATGACTTTTCAAGCGACAGTTGATCAGCAGTTAAATGGTGTATTTGCCAATCGAGCGCCTGGTTTAATAAGTCAGGCAGTGAGTTTAGGGTAGTATTCACAAAACGACTCAATGGCAATACCGATTCAATCAAAGGGAATAAATCTTTCCCCTTAGGCGTTAGCTCCAAGTTTATAGTCTGTTTTTCGTCCGTACGAGATGAAGCAGCATTGGATGAAGATGTATCAGCGTTGGATGATTGCATAGATAGATTTTCGTTGTTTGCCTGATTCTGAGATTATTGTATAGTAAATTTGCCAGTATTTAGTTAATCTAAATACAATAAACCATAACATTCAATGATTCCAGCAATCAACGGGCCAACCGACAATCTACCTAAAATATTAGTCAAGGCAATGGTGGCATCGTAGTTTTTGAGCGTTATAACGGATCACCCAATAAATAAACATTAACTAACCAGTATTAAACAGCACCATTTATTTAACAAGGTATAACGTCTAACAAGGTAAAAAGAGAGGCCCTATGTTTCAGCTATTTGAAATGATTGTTGCAATTGTTTTTATTTCAATTGTTGCCAGCTTAATTCGCGAATGGATTAAACATCGTCAACCAGAACCTATTGACCTAAAACCACTGGAAGATCGTATTACCCGGCTGGAATCTTTAGAAGAGCGTATAAAAGTACTTGAAGCAATAGTGACAGATAAAGGCTATGATTTAAAATCACAAATTAATAATTTATAAATTCACTCCATCGTGTGTGCAGTTAACTTGCTAACATACAACGTTAACTTTTCAATTCAATCAAGAGGAATTTAAAATGGAAAGCGGGATTATTTTAGGTATTGTTGTACTCACAGCGATCGTCTTTATCACTCTGTATAACAAGCTGGTCACTCAAAAAAACCATTATAAAAATGCCTTTAAACAGATTGATGTCCAACTGACACGCCGTTATGAGCTAATCCCCAATTTGGTCGAAACCGCCAAAGGCTATATGCAACACGAAAAAGAAACGCTCGAAGCAGTCATTAACGCGAGAAATATGGCACAACAGGCAAATCAAAATGCCGCAGGTAATCCAACCGATGCCGCCAGAATAAAAGAACTGGCCGCAGCGGAAACGCTGTTAACCGGCACACTTGGAAAGTTATTTGCCCTGTCAGAAAACTATCCTGACTTAAAGGCTAACGAGACCATGAACCGTTTAATGGAAGAACTCACGTCAACCGAAAACAAAGTTGCTTTTTCACGTCAGGCTTTTAATGATAGCGTAATGCAATACAACATCACTCGTGAGACTTTTCCTTCAAATATTGTTGCCGGCATGTTCAATTTTGAACCGGCTCAATTGTGGGAAATGCAAGATCCCGCAGCACGCGAAGCTATCAAAGTTTCATTTAACTAGCGCAAATTAGTATCAGCCAGAATAAATATGCTGCTGATACTAACTTTCACCTGATAACTTTCACCTAACACACCGTATGGATTTTTTTACCCATCAGGCAAAAGCCAGACAGCAAACCAAAGTACTTGTTATGTTGTTTATCCTGGCAATTATACTGATTATTATCGCCATTAATCTGGTATTTTTTCTGGCGGTGGCATTTCATCAAGTTGATGAAAACACTATATCATTGTGGTTTAAACAACCTTATTGGAAATGGATTACCTTACTGACTATTGGCATAATATTACTCACTAGTTTATGGCGAAACTGGCAGCTGGGCCGCTCGACATTAAGCCTTGTACAAAGTGTAAACGCAACTCCCATTATTCAATCCCAGCAAACACTGGCTGAAAAAACCTTATTAAATGTGGTTGAGGAAATGTCAATTGCTTCAGGTATGCCTATTCCGGAAGTATTTATTATGCGCGAAGAATCGACTATAAATGCTTTTGTTGCCGGGCTAGAGCCATCAAAAGCCATTTTGGTTGTGACCCAAGGGTTATTAGATCACCTCAATCGTGAAGCGCTTCAAGCTGTTATTGCCCACGAATACAGTCATATTTTTCATGGCGACATGCGCATCAATGTCAAATTAATTGGTGTATTGGCCGGACTATTGGTCATTAGCCAAATCGGCCATGGTCTGCTGCGTGGAGGTCGCAGAAGTTCAAACAATAAAAACTCAAGCGCACTAGCCGTGCTGGTCATTGGCCTTGGCTTGTTTATTGTCGGATATATTGGTTTGTTTTTTGGTCGATTAATCAAAGCCGGAATTTCCCGTCAACGAGAATTTCTGGCCGATGCCTCTGCCGTTCAATACACTCGTAATAAATCGGGTATTTGTCAGGCCTTATATCAAATTGGTCAGCATAGTTCACTATTGTCTAGCCCAAAGGCCGAAGAAATGAGTCACTTATGCTTTGGTCAAGCGATCAAATATAAACTTTCAGGATGGCTAGCCACTCACCCGCCAATAGCACAGCGCATTAGTGCCATTGATCCACATTTTACTGCACAAGTAGATTTTGATATTAATTTATCTGCAAACCAACAACAAAATTCATCCACTAAAAAAACATTTACCGACACGGCAAACTTTACTGCCATGACAGAAAAATCTCCGTTAGCAGAACCACCCACAGCTTCAATTACCAGCAATAGCATTTTATCTTCGGTCGGACATCTATCAGAAAAACAATATTCTCATGCAGCACATTTATTGCAAACCATTCCAGCAGAATTATTAGCGATAGCACGCGGAGAAAACCAATCATGCAATAGCCAAAACTTGTTAGTCAGTTTAATTATTTATCACCAAAAAGTATCTCGCTTTCAGCAAATTTCCGCACTGAAAAATGCACACAATATTCAAGCACTAACCACTCAACTCAGTCCATTGACAATGCAGCAGCAGCACGCCTTGTTCGATATTGCATTGGCCAAACTGGTACAACTGGATGCCCCTACAAAGACACAATTAGAGCAACAATTAATCCAACTCATTAACCGTCCAACCCAATGTGGGCTAACCGAATTTGTTTTTTATGCACTCATTGTTAATAAATTAAAGCCATTGCAGCCGGCAACCAAAACAATTAATCAGTTTGCCAAGCTCGGTCATGAAATTAACGGTTTATTTTCACTACTTTACCAGCACAGCCAATTGAGTGATGCAGAAAAAAACAGTACTTTTTCAAAGCAGATGAAGGTATTGGGGATTTCACAAACAATGCTCTCCAATGAACCTTTTTCCCCTGAACGGTTAACTCGAATGTTAGAGAACCTTCATTGTTTACATCCTTTTTTGAAAAAAGAAGTTTTTAATCTGGCCATTGATATTATTCAACAAGATGGAATGGTAACAGACAACGAATATGAACTATTACGCTTGCTAGGTGAATACTTTGAATGTCCTGTACCAATAAATATAGGTCAAGTCACTGATTGATTAAATATTAAAAACTAAAATTGCAAGTTATCTCTAACCAGATCACGTGGTAGTAAATTTTTAATCTGGTGTTTTTGCTTTAAACCAATCCCCAGCACTTTTTGCTCAACCATTAAAATAACTTCACCATCAATCGGTAAATATTCAGCAGCATTATTAGCAACTTGATGCTTGGCAACTGAAATATCGAGCGAAGCGCCCCGCATAAAGGTAGAAGCCTGATTTGAATCTATTGTCATACATTGCTGTTTAAAATACGCTGCAAATGCCATAACAAATTGGTGATTAGTTCGTATCTTTTTAGGAAAAACATCTGCCAAATGGATACCGGCACGATTTATCTTAATGTAAGCATTAAGTCTTTCAATTTGTTTAGGAAACAACCATACCTCGATTCCCTTTTGGCGCCCTTGTGATTTATCACGCTGCAAAAAATCAAACGGAAGTGTTGCTAAGTCAAACCCAAAATGCTGTTGGTAGTAAGTATGAAGGGGTTGCCATTGCTTTTTATTGATTGGTTTAAACGGTGACTGAAAGACAGGACGAATAGTTGAGTCACCAGAAGCTGTTTTGGGTTTACGCACCTTGGCAACAAAGAAACCTTCACTGTCAAAATGATGCGGTAAAATATGTAAATATCCTTGTTGGGTCACCGCTTTTTCAGCACCATGAAATAAGTCGTGTAAAGACTCAACCTGAGCGTCAGAGGTATCGAGTAAAGAGTCAACGACCTGATGATTTTCTTCAAGCGATAAGGTGCAGGTAGAATATACTAATATACCGCCGGGCTTTAATGCCTCATAAGCGGAGGTTATCAATCGCTTTTGCAGTTGTGCAGTGGTTTGCACGCGAGTCAGTTGCCAGTCCGCTAATGCCAATGGATCTTTCCTCACCGTTCCCTCTCCACTACAGGGCGCATCAAGCAATATAAAGTCAAACTGTGCAGTTAATTTTTCGCCTAAATCACAGCCATCCAAATGCGACATTACGGTATTGGTGACACCACAACGTACCAGATTAGCATGTAAGCTTTTTAGCCGGCTGGCTGACAATTCATTGGCTAAGACTAACCCCTGATTTTCCAGCATTGCTGCCATTTGCGTAGTTTTTGAACCCGGTGCAGCAGCAACATCGGCCACCAGCCAACTATGGCGGTGATTGTCTTCAGCAGGCCAATTAAGCACAGGTAACAATAATGCTACTGGCGGCAGCATCGAACTGGCTTCCTGAATGTAAAATAGCCCCTGAATATGTTCAATACAGTTGCCTAAAGACAGCTCACAATCCTCGGTACCGGCAACCCAATAGCCCGCCTCGCACCAAGGAATAGGCGTTATTTGCCAGCCATATTGCTGTGCAGCCTTGACTAAGCCTGCATAATCCCACTTGAGTGAATTAATACGAATGCTGGGGCGAAGAGGTCTTGCACAAGCCGCCAAAAATTCAGCTTCGCTCTCAGCACTCAGAAAGGTTTGACGGGCATGAATAAGATAAGATTCACTTATCTTGAGATTAGCGGCATTTTTTATATCTGACATATTGGTGTCATGTTAAAGATTAACTCCAACCACTATGGCGACTTTTCCCACCAAGTTTGGTCAATATAAAGCCAAAAAGGATGCCACCAAAAAAAACGACAGCGCCAGCAAAAAAGATTTCCCGATTAAAACGACCTTCATAAGTTTGCTTTTCCTGACTGACTTTTTCAAATTGTGTTTGCAACTTTGCCAATTCGCCCTGCAAATCACGATTAGTTTTCTCTAAAGGTTTAAGCTCATTGATCTGTCGCTCTAGTGCGCCAATTCTATCTTGGTGGTTTTGTTTGATATTCGACAAGTTACGTCGAGCTTCGGCAAGCAGTACGCCAGCTGTTGGGGTTTCTGTTATATATTGGGAATCAAGCCACGAGGTCCGACCTTCTTCATCTTTAATATGAACGTAACCGGTTTCTTCATTACGTTCAAGAATCTCAAACTTTGTACCTGGGGATAGTTTAAATCGAACCTTGTAATCATTCGAAGGACCGGTTCGTGTCCAAATTTTAGTTTGATCATCAACATAACCAACCTCGGCATAGACCGGAGCACCGAGACTAATAAAACTAACAATAAGGATTAAAAAAAAGTTTAATTTTTTTTTCATAAAAGGACCACAATAACTGAACTGACTTAATTTTACAGGTAAGCATCAGGTAACTCAATTAGCGTAATAATCGCCTATTTACCTAACGAAAAGTGACTTGATTGATTATACTTCAAGCAAGATTAAATACCTGAGATTTGTTTAATATTGACGCTATTGTACGGAATAGTTAACCGCAATTAAACTAATCCAGATCACGTTTTACTAAATTTAAAGGTAATATACTCCCGTTGTCGGTGATGACAAATACTAAAATGAATGGTTAAATAGCAGCATTCAAATAATAACAGGTTAGATTTTATGGCTAGCGAACTTGAGCTCAAGCTTGCTGCAACTCCAGAAAAACTCAAAGAAATCAGAGAGTTAAACTTTCCAGGTGTCGCATCACAGAGCGATTGGAAAACGACTCGTCTGATCAATACCTATTTTGATACCGAGCATTTCAAATTAAGTGAGGTTTCCATCGGAATGCGGATCCGCCAAAGTGGCGATAAACTGATCCAGACCGTGAAATCTTCTGGTCGCGCGATAGGCGGCTTACATCAAAGAAATGAAGACGAAGCAGAACTTGAGAGTAATCAACTGGATATCAGCCTGATAACCGACCCCTATTTACAAATTCTGGTAGAAGAAGCTATTGAAGAAGATGGTGAATGCATTGCCTGCTTTACCACTAATTTTGAAAGGACCTCCTGTGAGCTAAGCTTTTCTGATAATACTCGCCTTGAGGTTGCACTGGATATTGGCACTATTGAAGGCGATGAAGGCACGATGCCAATTTGCGAAGTCGAACTAGAGCTGTTAGAAGGTAGCGCCGAGTATTTATTTGCTATTGGCCGTTATTTGATTAAAGAGCTTGAGCTAACGCTCTATAACGCGAGCAAAGCACGTCGTGGTTACAGCCTGTGTAAAAATCTTGCACCTGAACGATATAAAATGCAGGTAGCTGAGCTGGCGCAAGGCGTCGAAGCAGAACATGCATTTGAACAAATTTGTTATACTGGTCTGAAACACTGGCAGTACTACGAGCTGTTCCTCAATCAAAAAAATTCTCATTCTGCCGTTCTTGAGATGTATCGTGGTTTAATTTATCTGCATCACATGTATATGGTATTTGGCGGTGTCATACCGCGGCAAGCCACTCAGGATTTACGCAACAATTGGGGTTGGTTAGCTGAGGCTATGCGCCCAATTGTTGATGCGGCTAAGCATAAGCGGCATTTAAATCGTTATTTGCAACAAAAAGCAGACTGGGATTTAGTCGAAGAGCAACAGAAAAAAATTCAGGCAGATGCCAAACAAGCGATTGAACAATTTAAACAGTTGCTGGCAACTCAACGCTATAATCTAATGATGCTCAATATGTCACAATGGATCTATTTTAAGGAGTGGCGAGACTTTATTCCTGAAAAAGATCGCGAGCAATTAAGTACACCCGTAATTGATTTTGCGCGTAAACAACTGGAGCACATGCTTAGGGAGTTAAAACGCGATTTGGGCCCCAAGGTCGAGTTGGAGCCAGAGGAATATTTTAAATTAATCGCAAAAATTCGCAGAGCTTTAGATACCGGCCTCTTTTTTGGAGGATTATTTGACTCACAAAAACGCCAAAACTATCGTCAATCGTGGATTGATATACTTGATGGGATCCGTGAATTACAAATGAACCAATATATCTCTGGCTTATTAATTGAAAACCACTCTCAAGAAGAAATCGATGAGTGGCTTGAAAAACGAAATACCCCCGTGTTGAAAGCCATAGAACAAACACGTAAAGCTGCGTTTAAAGTGAATCCGTATTGGGGATAGCGATTATTCAATAGTTATGCTTTAATTGTAAGAATTATGTTCATTGATAGCTGTTCATTAATAGCCGTATATTAATCACAGTTTGTTGATAACAATTGACAGATAGCCATTTACTAATAACCGTTAACTAAAAATAATTGAGTTGTTAAGTTTAAATTATATAGCTCAGTTATTTTTCCCTCGAATTTACTACAGATATTAGCAATATTGATAAAACAGATATGTCACCACCCAACAAAACCACTTCTTACCAATACCGTTTATTTTTCGCTGTTGAATTTGATGCAGCAACTAAAACCGCAATTCTCAATATCCAACAAGCTCTGCAACAACTATCCGAAGTCAAAGGATTAGCAGTAAAAGGCGAAAATTTTCATATTACATTATGTTTTATTGGCGAAGTTAAGGAAAAGATTCTAGAAAAAATTCTTGACGGCTTTCAACCATTAACTCTCGCCCCTTTTACAATTTCATTAAACGATTTGTTATATTGGCCAAAACCACAAGTGTTGGCACTGACACTTAAGGATTCTGAGCAACATTTAAATCAATGTAAAAAAGCAATTGAACGTCAACTAGTTGAATTAAATTATTTTCAATTTGATAAACGTGAATACTTTCCCCATATTACGCTATTCAGGCAAGTCGAAATTCCTCCAGTTGCCAATCAATATTTTTATGATGAACTATCTATCAAATCGTTCAGTTTAATGCTTTCAGAACAAACACACAGTGGCGTACGTTATCAAACGCTGGAGCGTTATCCGCTTAATCATCCAAACATAAAACAACAGCTATTGGGGCGCTAAAAGCCAATGGCTTGTCAAGTGGCGTCATTATCAAACAAGTTGCCAAAAGAATTTATCGCTTATATTTTTTATCCCGCGCTATCTCATAAAACCAAAGCATTTAAGTTTGCAGCTATATGTTTACTCTCATTATTTATTTTGGGTTGTATACAAACCAGTCCCCATTGTTTATCCCCCCCAAAACCAACAGGTCTCATCAACGCTAAACAGTTATTCAAAGATTTACAAACACTGGCGCATCCAGATATGCAAGGAAGAAAAACCAATACGCTCGGTAGTCAAAAAGCCCAACAATTTATACAACAAAAATTTGAGCAAATTGGTTTACAAGCGTTACAAAATAATTTCCGGCAACCTTTTTATTTTGGTAAAAATAATGAGAAAGGCGTTAATCTGTTCGGAAAGCTGGCAGGCCGGCATAAGACGAAAAAAAATCATTTAATAGTTATTAGTGCTCACTATGATCATTTAGGACAACAAGGCACAAAAATCTATCATGGTAGCGATGACAATGCATCAGGTGTTGCCGCATTATTAACTATTGCTCAATTTTTTAAAACTTATTCAACGGATTATTCCCTTATATTTTTAGCAACTGATGCCGAAGAAGCTGGACTCTATGGCGCGCAAGCATTTTTAAATGCCTCCCCAATAAAACCTAAGCAAATACTTTTCAACATCAATCTGGACATGATTAGTCGAGGTGGCAGAAAAAATCGCTTATATGTGGCTGGGACACGCTTTAAACCTGTACTTAAATCAATAACAATGCTGGCGGCCCAACCAACTCAGTTATGTTTAAAACCCGGACATCAGGGAAGGCAATTTTCTCGAAATTCATTAACCGCACCAATCAACTGGGATGAAGCAAGCGATCATTACATATTTAACAAACATGGAATCGATTATTTATATTTTGGCGTCGACCTTCATCCTGACTATCACCAATCAAGCGATACGCCAGAAAAAACTAATCTAGCATTTTATACTGCAACCGTTGAAACGATTATTTCTACCATTCAACGGCTCGACAAATTGGTACTAGGCTTTAATCAGAAAGATTGATTAGTTGTTATCTAAAACGCTTAATATTTTACAGCCTATCGAGTTTGCAAAAGGATAAGAATTACGTTAACGTCGCGGAATAGAATAAGTCAATTGAATAAAACCATTCGAAAACTCTTGTGAACCAGTCAGTTTAAGTGGCACATCATTTTTTAAATGACCAAACAAAGGAATCCCCTGACCGATCAAAATGGGAACCTTTGTAATTATCAACTCATCAAGCAATTCGGCACTTAAAAAAGACTGAATGACACTACCACCTTCAACAAACACTTTTTTTACTCGCCAATGTTGTAATTCTACGGCCAGCAACTCGATGGGGCCACCAAAAACATCAACACGCTCAACAAAGTCTGCCGGAGGCTCTTTCAGTGTGCGACTCAGCACAATAACCCGTTTACCTCGATAAGGCCATCTTGCAAAGGAAACCGCTTTTTCAAATGTATGCCGCCCCATAACCACGCAATCAATGCTATCCATAAATCGGTGATAACCGTAATCCTGAATATCGTCTTTTTTTGTAACACTTTCAATCCAATCAAGTTTGCCATTAAATCGTGCAATATAGCCATCAACACTGGCGGCAACAAATACACAGAACTTTATATCCATAGAAAAATCTCTAAGTAAAGACCAATATTACGCTCTTCAAACATAATAACGCGTATTCAAATACTACATTCTATTTTAGTTAAAACGTGAGAGAATTAAAATGTTTTTCTAATATTGCTAAAATAACTATTATGGCTCTTTCTGAAAATTTTTTATGTTTCTAAAAGACTAGCGCCAACAAGTACCTTGAGGCAACTGATAGTTTACAAATTCAAAATGAAAAATATATCGATGTAAATTTTTCGTTTACGCCACCGAAAATTCATCTAATGATTTTATTTGAACGATGCAACAATTTCGGCCGCATAACCATTAAGTCACCTGCATTTGCTCGAATATTAATGACCTGCTTGGTCGAAACGATCGTTTCAATCTGTTCTCTTAACAAAACGCCATTTAAATAACTTTGCGGTATAACCTGCAATCCGCCAGACTGTAGCGTCATTTCGTTTAAGTGTAAGCGTGAAGTGATAATTTGATTTAGCACTTCATCAGGTAGTTGGCAATGGAGAACATTTTGTTTTGTAGACCAAGACTGCCAACCGGGCAAATTCACTTTGTGGGAAACGGCAAAAATCTTATCTTGATACCAACCAACTCTCCAATTATTTTTATAGGTTTTATCGAATAAAATACCACGCATAAAGGTAAAATTGTCATCAAAAAAAGTGTTTAACAACCGATTTATTTTATTCGAAAAAATCAATTTATTTACTTTTTTTACTTTTAAATCAATATTTCTTACGCCACCTTTTACTCATCGGCAGTAATATCTGATTAATCGTAAAAATTATATTTTCGAGTTCATTTGCATTTAAAAACTGAGAAATAGTCGTATAGCCTTGCTCTTGTAATTCAAGACACAATTCAGATTGCCGATGGCACTGATTATTTAATTCAGCCATGTTAAATCAATATTTTCTGTTTGACACACACGCTTAAATGCTTGCCGCTGACTTAGGCGAATTAAATAAGGTTTTAACTCAGGAAAGTCAGCAGGCGTTTTAGTAAACACATCACACCAGAGACATAACATAAATAGAAAACAGTCACACACAGAAAACTTTTCACCGAGCAAATAGCTTTTACCTGTTAACTCATCATTTAATAATGACAACATATTGGTTACTCGACGTTCTTGTGCATCTTTAATGGCATCAGCACCTTGAGGATCTTGCGTATGGCGAGCGGCATAAAAATACATAATGAGCTCACTTTGAACGGTGCTGTTTAAATAGAATAGCCACTGCAATGCTTTACCTCGTAGCATTTTATCGTACTCAGGTAATAACAAACTTGGTGAGTCAGGGAATTTTTTTGCATACTCTTCACATAAATACAAAGCGATTGCGGCACTCTCAAACAAGACTAATTCACCATCAACCAGAGTTGGAATTCTTCCTGTAGGATTGAGCTTTAAATATTCTGCCGAAAGATTAGCGGATGATTGACGGTCAACCAAAATTAATTCAAAATCAACATCTAATTCTTGTAATATCAAGTGTGGCGCAAGGCTCGCATTATTAGGATAGTAGTATAACTGGTACATATTTCGCCTCTCGTTAACTTCAGTAATTTAACCAGGTTTTTTTTTAGTATGAAAAGCAATATCGATAATAGACAATCCAAACATTCTATATCAAACTCTTTAAAGTTAATCTCACTTTTTTTTATAGCCGCTACCAGTCAATCCGCAAAGAGTTTTCAAGATGAAAAATCAGGTACATTATTTCAGGTATTTGAAGATAGTTATTTGAAAAAAGTCGCCAGTTGCTTAAAGGTTGATTCCTATCGCTTTTTAGCCGGATATCAAATGCTGATGCTTGAATGTGCGATGAAAAAGTCAATGAACCAACGCTATCCAACTGAAAAAGAGGTTGTTGAGATCGAGCAATGTGTCATGCAATCTCAGCAAAAATTTCTTAACGTATCACAATCTAACTGGAATAAATGTTACCAGAGTGGTCAGGTAGCTCGCTTGCTGCGTGAAGAAATCAAACAAGATAAAATCGCACAAAATCGAGGTGCAACCAACAAAAAACAAATTTTTACCCCCAAAGGCGCTTGTACTGTGACCATTCAATCCAATGAAACCTTTCATGCGCAAAGTGGGGATATTTTTTATCCATCCGGTACGGTTTTACCTGTTTCTCACATTTCGCATGACGACTTTAGTGTGGTATTAGGCGGCAGAAATGATCAAGTCAGTACTTTTGAGCCCTCAGAATATGTTGCTAATAATTGTTCAAAAATTTATTTAGATGCACTAAAAGCACAGCAGCTAACACCAGTATTTTCTTTCGCCGCTTCTGATATAAAAGTCTATCGTTCGACTGATTTAAAATCGGTAGCTTGTACTATTCCTCAAGGAACCAAAGAAGAAGATCTTGCAATGAGTGTTTATCCTCTGCCCGATGATGGCGATATGGTCGTTGGCGCAGACTACGAAATTATTTATTCTGAGGTAGAATTTGAATCAGATAGTCCGGTATGTGCAGGCGTCAGTGGCATTATTGATGCCGATCTGTTTGTTAGCTATGTTTTCCCACCCGAAGCAGGTATTCACTCAGGTACAGGCGGATTTCCAAACTGTACGAGCGATAAAGAATCCTACATTGCTTTTGCAGAACGAGGTAAAAATGGGCCGGAATTTTATTCATGTCATTATGATATTGAAAATGACAAAATGCGCTGGTGTCTGACTCTAGACCTTGATAAGTGCTTATGACCAAGTGACTACAACAACTGAACGCCGGTTATCAGTAAACCGGCTTTTATTTTGGAACCCGGCCAATTTATTGAAGCATAAAATCGTTTAAATTAAGCCTGATAAACTTTAGGATCAGTACCAACCTTGTTTAGGTTCCAATTATCGATAGCCCAGATTAAAACTTCTTGCGGTTTCAACTCACTCAAAAAGTCGGGAGGTTGTTGGCCTAGATGCTCAAGCGCCTGAATAAGCCAATAAGTGGCTTTGTCTGCTTTGATAGCAGGTGACAGCTTTGTTTTACTATATTTTTGTTGAGCCTGATCAACAACTAAGGGAAGATGAAAATAAACAGGTGAAGGTTGTTGAAAGCAACTGTATAAATAAATTTGTCTCGGTGTAGAATTTAAAATATCTGCTCCTCGCACCACATGATTAACGCCTTGTGCAATATCATCAACCACTACCGCTAGTTGGTAAGCAAAAATTTTATCCCGCCGTTTTATCACAAAATCTTGAGTATCTGCTGGACTGGCAAAGTGGCATTTCCCTCTAATTTCATCATAAAACGACTCAAAACCCGATTCAAATTTTATGCGAACAGCAAAACCATTGCTATTAGGATTATCTATCGAGAGAATACGATTTCGGCAATAACCATCATAAAATCCCCGATTACGTCGCTTAATTTGTTGACGACTGCATCGGCAGCAGAAAAGTCGCTGCTGCCGCATTAACTGAGTTAAAGCTTGCTGATAAAGTTGGGTGCGCTGACTTTGATAAACAATCTCACTATCCCATTCAAACCCAAACATTTCGAGAGTGTGGATAATCTGCTGAGTTGCACCACCAACTACTCTAGGCGTATCAAGATCTTCGATACGAAGTAGCCATTGGCCATTTTGTGAACGGGTTATTAAATAACTACCTAAAGCAGCAACTAAAGAACCGAAATGTAGCGGTCCCGATGGTGTTGGAGCGAACCGACCGACCCAGTTTGAACTTTTCATTTATCAAAAAATAAGGCAAGTTATGCATCCATAACCTGCCTTTGAATTGATCAATCAGATTGTCTGTTCAGTGTTCGGATCGGACTTAGCGATTAACATGCTTTTCTTTGATTTCATCCAAAGTTTTGCAGTCAATGCATAACGTCGCAGTGGGTCTTGCTTCAAGTCGTCGAATACCAATTTCAACACCGCAAGACTCACAATATCCATAATCTTCTTCATCAATTGCAGTAATTGATTTACCGATTTTTTTGAGCAATTTGCGCTCTCTATCGCGCGTTCTGAGCTCAATGCTAAACTCTTCTTCCTGACTAGCACGGTCAACCGGATCGGGAAAATTGGCGGCTTCATCTTTCATATGAGTCACCGTTCGATCGACCTCTTCCATTAACTGCTTTTTCCAAGCCTCTAAAATTGCCCGAAAGTGAGCAACTTGAGACTCATTCATATATTCTTCACCATCCTCTTCCTTGTAAGGAGCAATTCCCAAGGCTCCTAGCGTAGTGGCGGTAGCTACTTTTGCCGTTTCTTTATTTGGCATTCAATTCTCCGAAGATTAACTGCTTGAAAACTAAACAGTTTTCCAAAACTCACGTATAAACCCGAGCCAATCTAACGACTAAATATAGATAGACTTTTTATTTAGGCGCGGATATATATCACATAGCATTGTCAAAAACAATAATATTTTTAAGTTTTTAACTATTTTTTATAATTGATTCATTTGCTCAAATGGCAATGAATTTCTTAAAGCTTGCTGGATTTTGACAACTTCTGATTGTTGATATTCCTGCATGGGATATTTACCCCAAATCGGCGCTGGCCAGCAAATATCCGTTGTATATCTTACAACATGGTGTATATGGAGTTGGGGAACCACATTTCCAAGTGCTGCAATATTTAATTTATCACCTTGAAATAACTGCATTATTGCGAGTGATAAAAGATTTGATTCTTGCCAGCATAACTGTTGGATATCGGCTGGTAATTGATAAACTTCACTAATTTCTGTGATACGTGGCACTAAAACAAACCAGGGAAACTGGGTATCATTCATCAGTAACAAACGACATAATTTTAAGTCACCCAACCAATAACTATCGTCTTGTAACTGAAGATGTAACTTAAATGTTTGTTGGCCTTGAGACATATCATTCACAAATTTTAATTCCTTCAGGTAAGTGTTCTGGAAAAAATGGCAGTAACTTCTTATTTTTACAACTGGTGAACCGAGAGAAAAAACCTTCGGGCCGATAGCCCCACACCAATCCGTCAGGTAAAGTCAGGTCAACCGCAGGCTCGTTTAATCCAATAAATAAATCTCGCCATATTCTCAGCGCACCAGTCGCTCCGGTCAATTGAGTCGGCTGATTATCATCTCGTCCAACCCAAACCACTGCGAGCTTATTTCCACCAAATCCAGCATACCAGCTATCACGCAAATCATTCGTTGTGCCTGTTTTACCGGCAAATTGTGTACTGCCGAAAGTTTGGCCAATTGTTTTTGCAGTTCCACGATTAACCACCTCGGTTAACAAATACTTCACCAAGAAGATACTTTCTGGTTCAAATTTTGATGAAATCTGTCGTGGATAACGCTGTAATAAACGCCCTTGATGGTCTTGTACTGCAATTAAACCTGCGCTGCGAATACTGCGTCCCTCATTGGCTAATACTTGATACAGCCGCAATACTTCGAGCGGAGACATCTCTTTTGCACCTAATGTAATTGAAGGGTATGCGGGCAACTCACGCTCAAATCCAGCATTAGTAATAGTATCGGCGACATACTCAACACCTATCGACAGCGCCAGCCTGGCGGTGGCCAAATTGTAAGAATTAATCAACCCTTCTTTTAAAGCAATCTGCCCATGAGTTTCATTATTGTAATTTTTAGGTGTCCAAACACTGCCATCACTTCCATCAAGAGAAAAGGGTTCATCCAGTAATGGGGTTAACATATGATACCGGGCTTGTCGCTCGAATGCGGTAAGATAGACAAAAGGTTTAATAACAGAGCCCGTTTGTCGATAAGCATCTATTGCCCGATTAAATCCGTTATATTCCGGATTACGGTCACCGACCATAGCCAGAATATCACCACTTTGAATATCGCTAATAATGACCGCGCCTTGCAAGTCCGTGGGTGGTGTCTTACCCGACTTTTCAATTTGCAATAAACGTTTACTCAATGCTTTTTCTGCACGCTGCTGAACGAGTGGATCAAGACTAGTAAATAAACGTAGTCCTTGACTGTTGAGGTCAGCCGCAGAATATTCACGATGCAATTCACGTTTAATAAATCCCATAAAAGCAGGTACTTTACCTGTTTTGGCTTTAGGTTTGGCAACGACCATTAGTTGTCGAGATTGCGCATCTTGATAATCTTCATCTGTAATCAGACCATGCTCACGCATTTGTGACAACACCAAATCTCTGCGTTGACGCGCAACTTCAGGATTACGCCTTGGATTATAGTAAGAGGGACCTTTTACCATGCCGACTAATAAAGCAACCTGTGCCAAATGAAGTTTTTCGAGTGGTTTATCAAAATAAAATTCACTCGCCCGACCAAATCCATAAATCCCGGTATTATCATCTTGTCCCAGATAAACTTCATTCAAATAAGCCTGTAAAATAACATCTTTTGAATAGTGCACTTCAGTAAGTACCGCCATAATGGCTTCACGAAATTTTCGCCATAAAGTTCGCTCATTACTCAAAAAGTGATTTTTCATTAACTGTTGCGTTAGCGTACTTCCTCCCTGACTCACTTTGCCTTGCGATAGGTTACTCCACAGAGCTCGAGCAATACCTTTCATCGATAGCCCCCAATGTTGATAAAACTCTCGATCTTCCATGACCAATAGCGACGCTATCAGATTGTCGGGTAATTGCGCCAGAGTGACCAACTGTCGATCTTCGGTATTGCCCGTTTGAATACTACCCAGAGACAAAGGATCCAGTCGTAAAAAGCTCACATCTTTTTGGGAAGCAAAGTCTTTAAGCTGTGTAATCCGATTATTTTCAATTGTTATTTCAAGCGTCTGCTCGGGTTGAACGCCATCCCAAAACTGAAAACGCCGAGTATTAATAACCAGTGAATTATCATATTGTTCATATTCTCCTTGGTTGATTGCCTTAATTTTTGGGCGATAACCAAGCAATTGCAGTTCTTGTTTGAGATCTTTAAGCGACAGTAATTGTCCCAGTGAAAAAGACAACGGGCGGGCAAAGACTTTGGCCGGAATACTCCAGGCTCGCTGATTAAACTCATCTTTAACCATCGAATCGAGATAGATTCCCATAAATAAAACGAACAAAAAGGCAATGAGAAATAAGCGTAAAACAATACGTTTACTTCGTTGCCAAATAGAAACTCGACTCATAAAGTAGACAACTAAATTTATTTAACTTAAATTAATTCAACGGAATTTTGACTAAATAGGAATGATATTCAACGACAATATGTTGTTTGGAAATATCTCGTAATATCAGGTTAGGTGCAATGACCTGGTTCACTTTATAAAAAGCCCCATCGAGAATAACAAAGCTATCTTTCACATTTTCGGCAACCACATATGAATTGATTTGGATATTGGGAAATTCACTTTGTAGTGAGTCTGGCAACTCATTTTTTGTAACAACCGCAGTGCCAGGCTTGGGCGCAGGTGTCGCAGTCTGGCTATTGGCCAAACTTGAATTATTCAAACTTTTTGCAGTCACATCAGATTGTCGTTCAACTTCAGGCTGCATTTGATTATCGGCAACACGACTACTTCGATTTTCGGGCTTAACGGCTGGCTTAGTGTGCTTTTTGGGTTTATAAACTGAACGACCGGCTTCACTTTCGTCACTTAACTCAGGTTGCACTGATGTGATTTGTTGTGTCGAAGCAGCTTGATTTTGTACAGGCTCAGTTTGCTGTGTGGGATTAATTGCCTGACTTAGTATTGCCTTGTTTGGTAGTATAGAAGTCTGTTCTGGTACTTGCACCGTCGACTGTTGCAAAGGTGAAGGGGTTATTGAACCACTCAAATAAATCCAACACCAACTGGCAACCAACATAATCCCTAATGTATAAGTTAATAATTGCCAGATTTTTAAACGCTTTAATAAACGTTCATCACCAAGTAACTCATCATCAAAATGGGTCGAATGGATATCAGGAATTTTATCGTTATCCAATCCATTTTGCGCATCATTTTTCTGAGTAAGTGATTCTAATAAAATCGACAAAATAAATAACCTATTGAGTTGCGGCCAATTGCGGACTATTCACTAAAAGAGGAATACCGATTAACAATTCAGCATTAATTTTTAATATGGTTTGCATACCGGCAATGCCATCAGCGTTAATACCCCGTTGCTTTTGAAATTCTATTAATTGGAGTCTCAGTTCTGAACCAAAGCGATTTTGCGGAGAATTATCACTTTGATTAATCCGATTAAGCATTTGCGATAACCAAGCAACAACATCACCGCTATCCCCCATTTTTATATCGCCATAATATCCTTCTGGCGCTTGCCATAAAAATAAATACTCACCGGTCCAGATACTCGAAATTTCTTCAAGTTTTAAACGACTTTCTTTATCGCCAAGAACAATGGTTGCTTCAAGCCCTTGAATAGACTTGATGACTCCCCAAAAATTCCCTTGAAGCCCAGCATTAAATTTAAGCAACGCGGGTCGATTAAAGTTACGTAAATCCTGCCAGTTACCTTTGCCTCGATGGCATTTCAATCCATATGAAGCAGCATATGAACAACCATCGCCATCTTTAAGTGGAGAATACTCTAATTGCCAAAATGCCAGTAGATTCTTAAATGACAAGCGACCATTATAATCCCATCGCTCCGCCCCCATAATCCGTTCTAATAAATTGTTATTAAACTCATCCGTTGCCGTTTGGGTCACCTGAACATCGTCACTGGTTGCTACGGGCAGATTAATTTGCTCTGGCAGGTTGTCTGATTTGCCGCGTCCACCAAGCCAGAATGAAATTGCTGCAACAATTAAAAAGGCAGTAGCGGCGATGGCCGGTTTCACCCATCTGGGTAGATTTTTTTGTGGCGTATCAATGGTTGCTTGTTTTTCACCCAAAACTTCTTTAACCGCCTGCATCATGATTGGTTTATCAACACGCGCTTTACGTCTTGCAGCCGCGGCAAATAGTGCACGATCACAAATGGTATTAATCAAGCGAGGAATACCATGTGTTTTTGCATGCAAATATTCAACGGAGTTCAACGAAAATAATGAACGATTGCAGCCCGCAATTCGCATGCGATGAATGATATAAGCGATAGTTTCTTTTAGCTTTAATGGCTGTAAATGATATCTTGCCGTCACTCGCTGAGCGAGTTGACGTAATTCACGTTTTGCCAGTTTTTCCTGTAGCTCAGGTTGTCCTACCAGTATAATTTGCAGTAGTTTTTTTTGATTAGTTTCAAGGTTAGTCAATAATCGAATTTGCTCTAGCACATCGGTTTGCAGATTTTGAGCCTCATCAATCATCACAACAACATGCAAACCTTTTTTATAACAGTCAAGCAAGTGCTCACTTAGTTTATCAGTCAATATTTTCAAACTATCACAGTTTTCTGGATAGCTGACTTTTAACTCATCACAGATAGTGGCCAGTAGCTCAAGACTGCTCAATTTAGGATTTAATACAAATGCCAGGCAAGTATTTTCAGGCAACTGCTGCAACAGACAACGGCATACGGTAGTTTTTCCTGTGCCGACTTCACCGGTTAGCAATACAAACCCGCCACCATCTTGAACACCATAGGTTAAATGTGCCAAAGCCTCCCGATAACGACTGCTCATAAAGAGAAATCGAGGGTCGGGTGAAATGGAAAAAGGTCGCTCTTTTAGCGAAAACTGTTCTAGATACATATTAAAATCAGTGGATCTTGCCTGGGCAAACTCATGAATATTCCATGAAATCAAACGTTAAACAAGTGAAAATTACTACTTTAAGTTTGGTCAATCGTAACAAAAAAGGTTATATTGGCCTTTCATTATTAGCGACATTTTAATGAGGATTTATGATGAGTGACAACCCATATTCAAGTCAAGAAGAAACCTCTTTGAACGGAGATCAAAAACACTCATTGAGTAGCGATGAAAAAAACATGGCTATGTTTTGCCATTTAGGCGCTTTTGCTGGGTTTATTTTCCCGTTTGGCGGTATTATTGTGCCTTTCGTTATTTGGATAATGAAGCGAGATGATTCGGAATTTGTTAATTACCATGGCAAAGAATCGCTGAATTTTCAGATAACCATGGCTATCGCATTTATAATTAGTTTGATACTGACAGTCATTTTAATTGGATTTGTGTTACTCGCTGGATTAGCTATTTTTGAACTAGTAGTAGTTATTGTAGCTTCTATTAAAGCCAGTGAAGGCAACACATATATTTATCCATTCAGTATCCGTTTTATCAAATAAGCCGTAAAACCCTCAAAAGTTAACACGTTGTCATTCATTTAATTATGCAAATATATTTAGTTGGAGGCGCTGTCAGAGACAAACTGCTGGGCCGCCCAATCATCGAAAAAGACTGGGTTGTAGTCGGAGCAACACCTGCAGACTTACAAGCTAAAGGCTTCAAGCAGGTTGGCAAAGACTTTCCGGTATTTTTACATCCTGAAACAGGCGAAGAATATGCACTGGCCCGAACCGAACGAAAAACCGGTTTGGGCTATCATGGCTTTGCTGTTCACAGTTCATCTGATGTTACTCTCGAAGAAGATCTTATTCGGCGAGATTTAACGGTCAATGCTATGGCAATGGATGAAAGTGGTCATATTTACGATCCGTTTAATGGACAAAGTGACCTTAAAGCACGCCAACTGCGGCATATCTCACCTGCCTTTGCGGAAGATCCTTTAAGGGTATTAAGAGTTGCCCGATTCGCAGCGCGTTATGCTCATCTGGGTTTTTCTATTGCCGGCGATACTTTTAAACTCATGAAGCAAATTACCGAGTCTGGTGAGTTAAAAACACTTTCGGCTGAACGGGTGTGGAAAGAAACCTATCGGGCCCTAGAGGAAAATTCACCACATATATATTTTGAAGTGCTTAAGGCCTGTGGTGGTCTATCTGACTGGTTTCCTGAACTTGAAGTATTATGGGGTGTTCCCAATCCTCCCAAATGGCACCCTGAAGTTGATACGGGAATTCACACCATGATGGTGCTGGAACAAGCGGCGATAATGACTAACGCTCCTGTCACTCGGTTTGCCGCACTTTGCCACGATTTAGGCAAAGGCATTACCCCCGAGGAAAATTTACCAGGTCATCCCGGTCATGAAAAGTCTGGCGTACCACTGGTCAAGCAGTTCTGTCGTCGCTTGAAAACCCCAACCCAATATGAAGATTTGGCCAAAATCGCTTGTGAATTTCATTTGCACTTACATCGGGTAGAAACGCTTACACCCAATACGATGGTGAAATTATTAGAAAAAACTGACGCTTTTAGAAAACCAGAGCGATTTGAGCAATTTTTACTAGTTTGCGAATCCGACTTTAAAGGTCGTATTGGTTTTGAAAATAAGCAATATCCACAAGGCCAAATTATGCGCAACGCACTCAATGAGTGCCTCAATGTTGATGTTCAAGCACTCATTGCAAAAGGATTTCAAGGAAAAAAATTAGGTGATATGATTCATCAAGCCCGTGTCACTAAATTACGCGAATTATTAAATACTGACGGTTAATTGGCAAACCTACTGACCTAGTCGGAGAATTACAGACTGGCGCGAATAACTTGTAGTTTTTCTTTGAGAACCTCTGTATCGCGCATCGCTTTATATTCAGGCAATTGATCATCGCATAATGCATGAAAACGATTAAGCTGCTCATCCAACTCTCTGAGATTGACTTTTAATCGCTTGAATAACTCTAAATCTAATTGCTCAATTTTTTGTAAAGCATCTTGCGCTTTGACCAACAGTTCAGGCATGACAGTTAAAACTGTTTGCTCTTCACTCTCATCGCTTAATTGTTCTGACAAAGCTTTTCTCTCTTTAAACCAAAGTTGCAGTTGTTTGTTTTCTAACTGTGTCAAACAAGCACGAACATGCGGTGGTATGACACTGGCAGTCGCATCAAAACGCACAATAACTTGCTCACGCACCGATTGTCCTTTATTAATGACGATACGTCGTACACACTCTATTTGATTTTCATTGGTTCTAAATTCCATGACAAACCTCCGGTTGGTTGTAAATTTATCGAGACTATCAACAACCAGTGACAAGCATAAAAGATGCCAGATAAGTATTTTTAATCAAATAGGCTTGGCAAAATACTTATTGCAGGAGCATTTTTTAATGTCGCGAAATGGCGTATTTTTTTATTCGATAGCGCAAGGTTTGTCGAGTTGTTTTAAGTAGCCTTGCCGCTTCACTGACATTAAAACCCGTTTTATCTAATACCTCTTCGATAATAAATTTTTCGAGATCGGCTAACCCTACACTGCCATCTAAAGGAAAAGAAACATAATCACTGGCGCGCACTAATGATGATTCATTAATGGTCGCGGCAATACGTTCCTTTAACTGTAACCATTCACCAGGCAACTCTTTATCTTTTGAAAATAATACACAGCGTTCAAGCACATTGCGCAACTCTCTTACATTTCCGGGCCAGTCATAACCCAATAACTGTTGCCAGATTTCATCACTGATAAAGTTAACATTTTTATTCGCTTTTACATTGTATTCAGCAATTATTTTTGGAGCCAGTTCATATAAGTCTTCTTTACGATCTCTGAGTGGTGGAAGTTCAATACTAAATGTGCTGAGTCGATGAAATAAATCATCTCTAAAATTTCCTTCTACCACCGCTTGCTGTAAATCAATTCCTGTTGCAGCAATAATTTGGACATCAACCGAAATAACTTTTTCACTACCAAGCCGTCTGATCTTTTGCTCTTCTATTGCCTTTAATAATTTAGCCTGTAATTCAATATCCATATCACCAATTTCATCTAAAAATAAAGTACCACCATCGGCTTGTTCAAATAACCCCTTTAGCCTGGTACTCGCGCCGGTAAAAGCGCCAGCCTCGTGCCCAAAAAGCTGTGACTCAAGTAAATCTTTAGGTAACGCAGCACAGTTTAACTCAATAAACGGTGCACCTTTCCGCTGCCCTGTATGATGAATAATGCCTGCGGTTAATCCTTTCCCAGTGCCCGTTTCTCCGGTGATAGTCAAACTGGTAAATGGTACACCACTTAATTCTTGTAGCATTTTTTTTAACTGCACAACCGCCGGACTTTTTCCGGTATAGGAATCAATATTAAAGCGATTAAAATCGACTTGAGAGTAATATTCAAGTCGGCGTTTAATTTGAGTACTTCGCGCAGCTTTTGATATCAACCGCTTTAACTTATCATCATCGACAGGCCAATTAACACTATCGAAAAGCCAAGGTTCTATGTCTTTAAAACCCGTTGGATTTTTTCCAGTTAACACCCAAACCCATTCTATTGGTGGCAGTGATTGAATTAATTTGACCCAAAACGTAGACGCTATCACTTTTCCAATATCAAAATAAATAATGACCTCGGGTTCAAAATCTTCAGTATTAATATAGTCTGCTATTTTTTCAATATTATCGATTTGTTGAATTTGCCAATCACCCGTTAACTCAGCCATTAACTGTTTTAATTGCAACTGGCTGGCACCAGCTACCAAAATATTTTTTGCCATATTAAAAACCTTCCATATTTGTTGTATGACTATTTCGCGCGCTAGTCACTTAATTTATCTGTCTGCTCTCTTTCAATCGTTAAATTTACTATACGCAAAAATGGCTTAATTGGTTCATTTAACCCAAGACGATGGTTTAAATCGACCAGATGAATTGAGTCAAATCGCAAATTTTCCTTATTTTTCTGCTTTTACGAGTTGGCATCAGGTTTGCTTGATTAGATATGAAATTCAATCAAACAAGTAGGAGACATTATGCCAAGCGTTATGAGAACCATATTGAATTCACAAACCGAAGAGTCATCTTTAAATAATGGCGTTGTCAGAAATGATAGAAAGGCTTTGTCAGTAAAATTATCGGAGGCATTAGCCGATAGTTACAAGCTGCATTTGAAAACGCTCAATGTTCACTGGAATATTTCAGGTCCATTATTTTACGCCGTACACCAAATTACCGAACAGCAATATGAAAGTATTGCCCTAGCGGTAGATGAAATTGCAGAGCGAATACGAGCCATTGGGTTTTCAGCGCCTGGTACTCAACAAGAGCTAAATCACTATTGCTCACTTAAAGATATTGCTCCCAATATGGGTGCCATTGACATGGTACGTGATTTAATCGCAGCTAATGAAACCTGTGCCAAAAATATGCGCAATGTTGTTGAAGAAGCAGAAAATTGTCGGGATGTGAAATCGGCTGATTTAATTACCAGTCAAATTGGATTGTATGAAAAAAATGCGTGGATGCTACGCGCTTTAATTTCTTAGGTCTTGTCCTTAACTTACTGGCAGTCCATATCGGCTGCCAGTATAGTCAGTATAAATAATCACCCTTGTTTGATTATCCAGATGAGTACAACACCAAGTAATAAACGATAATAGATAAATGGCTTAAAACCGACTCTATCAAGCAAAATTAAAAAATAGTGGATACAGGTTAATGCCGCAATTGCAGATACACCGGCGCCTAAAGCTATCAATCCCCAATCCACAGGCATGCCGCTAGTTGCCAATTCATAAGATTTCAATCCGCCAGGCAGGACAATCGCAGGAATTGACAATAGAAATGAAAAACGCGCTGCCGCTGTTCGGGTCAATCCCATCATCAGCGCTGCGGTCATAGTAATTCCCGAACGCGAAGTCCCGGGAATTAAAGCCAGTGCCTGCGCGCAGCCGATAAATATAATGTCCTTCACTTTTATACTATGCTCATCACGCTGCTGTTTAGCCTGACTATCAGCCCACCAAAGTACCAACGCAAATAGTATTGTGGTCGCAGCAATGACTTCAGTTGTTCTTAGGTAATTATCAACAATTTTAAAGTAGCTAAAAACTATACCAACCAATCCAACAGGAATCGTTCCCCAGAGTACCGCCCAGGCCAATCGGCCATTGGCTGACTTTTCACCTTTAAATACCCAACTAAACCAAGCAGCAATCATATCGGCAACTTCGCGTCGAAAATATATCAAAACCGCAGCCAGCGACCCAACATGAACCGCGACATCAAACGCCAGCCCTTGTTCAACCCAGCCTAATATTTGCGAGGGCAAAATGAGATGTGCAGAACTTGAAATCGGTAAAAACTCTGTCAGCCCTTGTAAAATGGCTAAGAGTACAGCTTGTAACCAATCCATCTTTTGTTATTTTCCTACTATTTTGTAAAGTAATAAATTATTGCTAGCACTGTTACTTGCGCAAAAGTGAACACCCAAAAATATAATCCAATCAGTAACAACCTGGGCACTAACGCCTCTACTTTTTTATTACGATAAGTCAACGCAATACCGGCCACCAGCGCAACCCCCATCATAATCAATAAATAACTGATCCATGGGGTGTCGTCTGCCGCCAAGGCGTAAGGACTTGCCAGAATTAATCCACCACCTAAAAGCCACTGTTTTAAATATCGATTCATTGTAATCCAGCCTGTTAGTCTCCGTTTGGCAGAGTATTGTAAAGCAGTCAAAGAAAAAGTCTATTTACAATCGACCTAATTGATCTTGAAACACAAACCCTTTATGACTTAAGGGATTTGACTCATGGTGGTATTGATTGATATTTTTGTCGAGTCGAATAACCTTAACAATTTCGCCCATTTGTCCTGGAGCGATCAGCTTTTGAATTTGTTGGCTCATTTGAATATCTTCAACGCGACGACCGCCAGAATGCCACTCCAGAATCCCGGACTCCAGTAAAAAGCCGCTTTGTGTGGTAAATCCGCTAACGTCAAACCCGACACTCACGGCATCAAATGCCAACTGAGAAAAGTCCACATGCGCGGTAATATCTTGCAACCCAGCCAAAGCCAGTAAGTTGTTATGTTCCTGATGTCGCGAAAAACATTTTGCCGTCCCATTAATCCGTTGAGGATGATAATACTCAGTTGCCGGATAGCCATAATCGAACAAATAAACACTCCCTTGTTGCATACCGGCATATAATCCAGCCAACCACCCTTTGACAGTAGGCCGAATTTCGGTTGTGTACCCATTGGGGAATTGCTGTGTATCACGCAAGATATCCGGTAAAAGACGTAATTCGACCGGTTCGCCAAGTGTCCAATCAAATAGCGCACGCGCCGCCTCGGTATGCAGGGAACAACTTGTGTTTTTTTGCGATACCTGAGTGACTAGCCAATAATGCCAAACACCATCAACCAAGCAAATGCGCTCAAACGGCATTGCATCAACTACTTCATTAGCCAGTATCACTCCACTAAATTCCGTTGGAAATCGCTCTAGCCAATGTACCTGAGTAGCTATTGCCGTTGTCGATTCATCTTGTTGACTTAACCGCTCTAAACGATGCGCTTGCAAACTTTGTAAACTCGGACTGGTTTCCAAAATATAATAATCAGCCAGTGGCACATGTAAATCTGTTAAATGAGTCATTAAATCTGCCGCCAACTTGCCACTTCCTGCACCCAACTCAAAAATAGCAGGTGATACATTGCTTAGAGTTTTCGTGAGATTAAAATTATCAGCCAATACTGTCGAAATACATCGTGCAAACAGATTTCCCATTTCAGGTGCAGTAATAAAGTCACCTTTGTCACCTAATTTGAAAAGTGAGTTTTGATAATAACCAAGTGCTGGTGTATATAACGCTAACTGCATAAATTCAGAAAAGCGTATTCCTGACTGAGAAGATTCAATCTTTTGTTCAATCAACTGACTTATCTGTTGATGAATAGACATCGCTTGCGCCGATACCTTAACAGTATGACGGGCAGTATTTTCTGGAAGGATCGTTTGGCTTGACACGGTCTGGTTCACTATTTTATTAATTTTTATTTTATCTGCGCTATTTTTTTACTATTGATGTGTTATTTGCAATCCAATATTGCAAAACAGTCTATCTTTTCAATCCATTTGTCTTTTAAACCCATTTGTTTTTTAAACTGATTTGTCTTTTAAATGATACGATGCTAACACTTCTCAATCCTGACTGAACAGTTTACTGGCGTATATTTACAATGGATAAGGCTCACAGCCCCCCACTTAAAGCCTTGCAAAGACGCCTATTCATTAATAACGATTATGATATAAACAAGTATCACTATCTAATTAAATTTAAGTTACACTAGCACAATTCAGGTAAACCTACCCTAAAGATGACAACAACGATATTAATTACCGGCACTGCAAAACGAATTGGCAAAGCCATCGCACACACATTTGCCCGTCACGGATGCAATATCGCTATTCACTATCTTCATTCAAAACGAGAAGCTTTAAGTTTGCAACAAGAAGTTCAGCAAAACTACACCGTAGAGAGTGAGATTTTTTCTGCTGATTTACTGCAATTATCAGATATTAATCACTTAGTCGACGATACGCTCTATCGTTTTGGTCGGCTTGACCATTTAGTCAATAATGCCTCTATTTTTTATCCAACCCCCATTGAACAACTTAGCGAAAATGACTTACAAAATTTTTTAATGGTAAATTATCGCGCCCCGCAAAACCTGATGCGTCAGGCAGCCCCTCATTTAGCCAGACACAAAGGCTCAATTATTAATCTGATCGATATTTATGCCAACGCAGGACTTTCCGAACACACTGCCTATGTCAGCTCAAAAGCGGCCCTTTTTGCACAAACACAAGCCATGGCCAGAGAGCTCGCTCCAAGCGTCAGAGTCAATGGTATTTCACCCGGCGCTATTTTATGGCCAGATCTCTCCGATACTCAACCAACAACAGCTCAATCAGCAATCGAGAATACTGAGCAAGATGCGAAAGCAAAAGAAAAGCGTGAACAGATTATCCAAAACAGTGCTTTAAAAAAATTAGGTAGTGCAGAAAATATTGCTGCAACAGCATTGTTTTTAGCATTTGATGCCGATTATATTACCGGACAAACAATCCGAGTTGATGGTGGTCGTCGAGATTATATTTGAAGTTTTATTCCACAAGACGGATCAATTTTTGGCGAGATTGATCGAAAGTATCCCACAGTTGAGCATAAGTTAAGCTTCCGCCGGGTTCTACCAAATCTGGCGCCAGCTCAGCTAAAGGACATAGCACATAAGCATTTTCATGGATTTCAGGTCGCGGTAACACGATAGGTTCTTCACTGACTAGCTCCCCATACAACAAAATATCAATATCGATATGTCGCGAAGAAAACTTTTTTCCTCCACGCACCCGTCCCAATTGATCTTCAATTTGTTTCAATCTGGTAGATAGCGCTTCCAGTGACAGTTGGGTCTCAATTTTGGCAACTAGATTGTGGAAATCATCTCCCGCAAATCCAACCGCCTGACTGATATAGGTTGCTGAAAAACAAACCGCTTGAAAACTATTTTCAAGCACCGATTTTGCCTGTGATATTTTTAATGCGGGTTCAATATTACTGCCAATCCCCAAGTACACTATCAAAGTCGATTTCCCCGTTCAATTTTAACTCCCACACTGCGTGCCACACTAACTGCACCAGGCTTATCAAGCCGTAAAGATAACCAGCTAACCGGAAAATCCCGTAAAATCATTTCTGCAACTTTTTCTGCGACCGTTTCAACCAGCTGGTACTCGCTTTGTTCAACAAAATCATATACAGCATGGGATACGGCTTTATAATCCAGCGTGTCATCCAACTGATCCGTTTTTGCAGACTGCTGGATATCAGTGCCCAATTCAAGATTAAAAATCAGTTTTTGCTTGATTTCACGTTCCCAGTCAAACACGCCAATCACGGTACACACTTCCAAATCGTTAATAAAGACGATATCCATTAAATAATTTTCCCACAGAATATGAATAGTTGGATTTTATTTGTATATCTAATCATTTACAATCAACTCACGACAAGATTACTCAAATAATCACGGTCAATGGATTTAACCTACATCTCATTATTCACATTTGCTTATCTGAGTGGTTCTATCTCAACAGCCATTGTTGTCTGTCGTATTCTCACTTTACCGGATCCAAGAATAGTGGGCTCTCATAATCCTGGTGCTACCAACGTTCATCGAATTGGTGGGACAAAGGCCGCCATTCTCACTTTATTTGGCGACATGCTAAAGACAGTATTTCCTTTAGTGGCTGCTATTTATCTGGGGTACAGCACTGCTTTCGAATTAATCTGGCTAGGAGTGAGTGGATTATTAGGACACTGTTTCCCCGTATTTTTTCGCTTTAAAGGCGGTAAAGGTGTCGCTAGTTTGTTTGCCATATTAATTATAACCGTTCCTGATTTATCACTCATTGCATTAACCTGCTGGCTAATCATTGTCTGGTCATTTAGACGCTCATCAATAGCTTCAATTGCAACGGCAATAATTATTCCCATATTTGCCTATCAGTTTCATTCAGTTTTATTTATACCGTTATTATTTTTATCTGCCGTTGTTGTTTTACGCCACAAACGTAACATTGCCAATATAATTCAAGGAAAAGAGCCAATAGTTGGTCATAAATCTTAAGTAAACTGTTATGATGCTAGTCGGCTATATCAGGCTCAAATGCTTGAAATTACCGTTTATTTTTTATTATTCAGTTTAAGTATTGTTGAATTTAAATCATGCTTGAGCCTACTTCCTCTGGAAATTACCAATGAGCAAAAACTCAATTTTCGCCAATTCAATTACCGTCATCATATTTTTAACATTATTTGCTAACAGTTCATACTCATCTGCACAAACCTCAGTATGGCAGGTCAGCAAAAATAATCAGCAAATTTATCTTGGTGGGACCATTCATGTTTTACGTCCACAAGATTACCCACTACCCAAGGCATTTAAAACCGCTTTTAAGCAATCTCAGATATTAACTTTTGAAACAGATATTAATGCATTTAGTCGGCCTGAATTTATTAAACTCATGCTGCAATCTTTAAGCTATCAAGATGAACGTACGGTTGAGTCTGTCATTAGTAAACCAACATACCAAAAGCTTAAAAATTATGCTGAAAAAAAAGGACTCTCGCTCAATTTTTACCGCAAAGCCAAGCCAGGTATGTTGATGTCTGCACTGCTAATGACCGAGCTTAAACAATTGGGAATTTCTGAGGAAGGGATTGATTTACATTACCTCAAACAAGCCAAAAAATATAACAAGGCTACACAGTTTTTTGAAACACCTGCCGAACAACTGAGCTTTTTGGCCAATATGGGAGAGGGAAATGAAGATAACTTTTATTTAAATTTGCTGACAGACCTCACAAATACTGAGCAAGAATTTGCCCAAATTATCCAGTATTGGCGCACTGGAGACAGTGAAAAATTAGCTCAATTGATGAATGAAAGCATGCAAACTCAATACCCCAAAATGTATCAATACCTGTTGCTTGATAGAAATAACAACTGGCTTCCCAAAATAGAAGATTATTTCAAGACAAGCGAAGTTGAATTTATACTCGTCGGCGCGGCTCACCTAGTGGGTGAAGATGGCATCATTAATCAACTCAAGCGAAAAGGATACCAGGTCAAACAATTGTAATCATGTTTTGAAAGATATCTTTTATACGGTCAGTATCTGCGAATTCAGTGCTGCAATTGCGGCATCAGATAATCACCCAATACAAAAACTATATATCACTGAGCGGCCAACGAGGATAGACTTCAATACTGCTGTCGGCATCAACACCATGCGGGTAATGACAGTAACCCGCATAGGCAATCATCGCGCCATTATCAGTGCAATACTCATGTCTTGGATAGAAAACTTCACCATTTAACTTTTTCATTAATAGCGCCAGTTGATTTCGTAAATGAGTATTAGCGCTGACACCACCGGCAACTACCAGACGTGTATAGCCAGTTTGCTTGAGCGCACGCTTACATTTAATTAATAAGGTATCCACGACCGCATCTTGAAATGCCTGCGCAATATTAGCGCGAACCTGTTGTTTTGCTGCATCAGGCAAATCATCACAAGCATAAATCCGATTCGCCGCAAAAGTTTTAAGGCCGCTAAAACTGAAATCCAAACCGGGCCGGTCAGTCATTGGCCGGGGAAAAGGCTGCTCAGAGCCGTCGCCGTGTTCGGCTAATCTTGCCAATAAAGGGCCCCCAGGATACGCCAATCCCATGATTTTAGCTGTTTTATCAAATGCTTCACCAGCAGCATCATCAATTGACTCACCAATAATCTGATATTCACCCAGACCACTAACACTGACTAACATCGTATGGCCACCAGACACTAGCAGAGCCAAAAAAGGAAATTCTGGTTGTTTGTCTTCCAGCATAGGTGCCAATAGATGTCCTTCGAGATGATGTATACCTATTGCAGGCTTATTCCAGGCCACAGCGAGACTTTTTGCAATTGAGGCACCAACTAATAGTGCCCCAATTAAACCAGGCCCTTGAGTGTATGCGATAGCGTTCAAGCTCTCTGGTTGACAGTTGGCCTGTTTTAATGAAGCTTTAATCAACGGAATAATCTTACGGACATGATCGCGCGATGCCAGTTCGGGCACCACTCCACCATATTCTTGATGCAATTTAACCTGCGAATATAACTGGTGGGCAATAATCCCTTTTTCGCTATCATAAACCGCGATTCCACTCTCATCACAAGAGCTTTCGATACCTAAAATTCTTATATTTGTAGACATTGGCAATTAATAGGCCGCTAATTTCAATTAAGTTACAATGAATATCCTTTGTACAAAGAGCTGTTGTCCATCGACACGAAGAATATCATCAAAAATGACAGTTTGCGCGATCATACCGAAGATTTGATTTAGTTCCAAAAAATATCCGTTTGGCTTTGCAATCCTTACAAAAAAACAGTAGAATTTGCGCCCTCGTCGTTATTGACGAATTTTTAACCGTATTCATTTATTAATTTTTTTGAAAAGATGCCTGTTAGAGGCCAAGCTAGGAACTGATTAAATGCCAGCAGTTAAACTGAAAGAAAACGAACCTTTTGATATTGCTTTACGTCGCTTCAAACGTGCTTGTGAAAAAGCCGGGATTTTATCTGAAGTTCGCCGTAGAGAGCATTATGAAAAGCCAACTTCAGTACGTAAGCGTAAAAAAGCCGCTGCAGTGAAGCGTTCGTTAAAAAAGAACTCTCGCGACCAATTAAAGCGTAAGCGTTTATACTAATTCTAAAGCTAAGTACTATATTATCAAGCACTTAGCTAGTTTCTTAATTGTTAAGTCTTATTAACTATTAGGTTACCCTAATTGTTAAGTCACAACTTAGCTGCATTAGAAGAGTGACATATAAGTTGTCATATACCAGCGGTATATATTACTAAAAAGATGCTGTTTCAGATGTGTCTATCAGACCAAATCAATTAAGCGCACTCACTCTAGAATATTTGACGGAATCAAGTTATGTCTGCATTGCTCGCACAAATAAAAGATGGTATGAAAGATGCCATGCGCGCAAAAGAAAAAGAGCGTTTAACCGCGATTCGTATGCTGCTTGCTCAAATTAAGCAAGTAGAAGTCGACTCAAAGATAGAAGTTCAAGATGCTGATATTATTGCTATTTTAGATAAAATGATTAAACAGCGCCGTGACTCTATCACACAATTTGAGGCTGCTGACCGTCAAGAACTGGCAGATGCAGAAAAACTGGAAATCGAAGCGCTCCAGGTTTTCTTGCCAAAAGCACTAGATGACAATGAAATCGCCCAGTTAATTGACGCCGCAGTTACTGAATCGGGTGCAGAGTCAATGAAAGACATGGGCAAAGTCATGGGTATTTTAAAGCCCCAAATGCAAGGCCGCGCTGATATGGGTAAAGTCAGTGGACTTATCAAAGCCCGCCTTTCTTGATCGGACACTATCAGGTCACTGATTTTTTTAACATTTTCCCTTTGAGTTATATAAGCGGGTAAGTGAGCGACCATTAATTATTGGCAATTGCATTAATTAACGATAAACACTTTTAGATGCCCCTGCTGGTCGTCTCAAACTGACGATTAAAGTACAAATTTCATTGGGCCATATTTCTTTAGAATATATTTTTTAAGACATACTTCTCAAGAACAAAAAACTTCGTTGGCTCATAAGTAATCCTTAAGTGCTATTCACTTTACTCTGCCCTTTGGGCACAATAATGGTACAGATGTAATTAATTCATCAAAGCATGGCAGGTAGAATCCCACAATCATTTATTAACGAGCTGCTCAGTCGAGTGGACCTGGTCGAGATTATTGACAGAAGAGTTAATTTGAAAAAAGCAGGCCGTAATTTTACAGCCTGCTGCCCATTTCATAATGAAAAAACTCCCTCTTTCTCCGTCAATCCAGACAAACAGTTTTATTATTGCTTTGGTTGTGGCGCTACTGGCAATGCGCTGACATTTTTAATGGAATACGAAGGGCAGGAGTTTGTTGCTGCAATTGAAGATCTGGCATCTCAACTGGGCCTGCAAGTTCCTCAAGAGAGCTACTCTCAGGAGCAAAGTCACCAGCACAAAGACTTATTTCCAGTTATGGAAAAAGTATCACAATTTTATCAGCAACAGTTAAGAGTCAATCCTCAAGCTAAACGAGCCATTCAGTATTTAAAAGATCGTGGCCTTAGCGGTGAAATTGCCAAGCAATATGCAATAGGCTATGCCCCTGAACAATGGCATGCATTAATCAAACTGGCAGATCAACCCCATCAGCAAAAACTGGAAAAAGATCTGGTTGAAACCGGCATGCTAATTGAAAAAGAAAATGGACAGACTTACGACCGTTTTCGCGACAGAATTATGTTTCCCATTCGTAATCGGCGTGGACAAGTCATTGGCTTTGGCGGGCGAATTATTGACAAGGGTGAACCTAAATATCTCAATTCACCTGAAACCCCGCTATTCCATAAAAGCAAAGAACTTTATGGTTTGTATGAAATGCGCCATCAACTGCGCAGCATTGACCAGATTATTATTGTCGAAGGCTATATGGATGTGGTCGCACTCGCTCAGTTTGGTATATTTAATGCGGTTGCAACTTTAGGAACAGCGACAACCAGTGACCATTTGCAAACCTTATTTCGGCTGTGCCCTAAAATTATCTTTTGTTTTGATGGTGATCGGGCTGGAAAAGCGGCCGCTCTTCGTGCCCTTAATCATGCCCTTCCACTTATAAAGGACACCCGCGAAATTCGTCTGATGTTTCTACCAGATGGCGAAGATCCGGATAGTCTGGTACGGAAGATCGGTGCAGCAGAGTTTATTCAAAGAAGTGACCAGGCAAAAACCTTATTTGATTACTTGATCGAATATCTTCAATCTCAAGTAGATATGAATACATTTGAAGGACCGGCGCAATTGGTCCATCTGGCGAAACCTTATTTGCAATCAATTCACGATCAAGTACTGAAAGTTCGCTTTGAAGCAAGCCTGGCTAAACTTTCAGGATTAGATCCCGCCCAGCTCAAGCAAATCCTTCAATCGGAGGTAACAGCGACGCCAAGTGCGGCACCTCAGACCGATTTAACTAACAATAGCAGTCGACAACCGGAACCAGTGAGTAGCCAGGTACAAACAACATCCAGGCAATCAACACCGTCACCACAAAAACGCAATTCTCCAAACCAACCTGTGTATCGACGTGCCATCAGCTTGTTACTGCAATATCCGGGAGCAGTTCCTTCCGTTGATGTTGGCTGGTTACAGTCAATGGGAGAGCCTGGTGCCGAACTATTGTTTGAGTTAACCCAACTTATTCAACTTCACAGTGGTATGACCACAGCAATGCTCATTGAAAATTGGCGTGATCGCCCCGAGTTTCCACACTTAGGGAAACTGGCAAATATAGAACTCCATTCCAATGCACAGAATGCACCAGAGGAACTCATTGAAATTTATCAACGTTTAGAAAAACTGTATTTCAGTCAGCAATACGATGCTTTGGTGGCAAAAGGACACTTATCCAATACCGAAAAACAGCAATTAAGCGAGATTCTCAACCGTATTAAGGAGCGTTAAGCAATATTTTTAACGAGGAATATTAATAAATGATAGCTACTTGGCAAAAATTAAATTTCTTTAATTTTTAGATAAATAATCAAAACGAGGCAATTAGTATTCTTGCTGATTAGGGTCTAGACTGTGTATAATTGGCGGTTTCGTGTGCACAGTGTTAGATTTTTACGTGTTCTACCAACGACTGTCCTATTCCAGTCTGATTTAAGGTTAAAATTTAATGGCAGATAATTCTCATTCGACGACTGTATCACAGCAATCTCAGCTGAAATTGTTGATCACTCGAGGTAAAGAACAAGGCTATCTTACCTATGCTGAAGTAAATGATCACTTACCGCCGGACATTGTTGAACCGGACCAGGTAGAAGATATCATAAGTATGATTAACGACATGGGTATTCAGGTATATGAATCAGCACCTGAAGCCGATGCCTTATTAATGAACGAAAATTCCGCTACTGATGAAGATGCAGCGGAAGAAGCAGCAGCGGCACTCGCTAGTGTAGACAGCGAATTTGGCAGAACCACTGACCCAGTGCGTATGTATATGCGTGAAATGGGAACTGTAGAACTGTTGACCCGTGAAGGTGAAATTGAAATCGCCCGGCGCATTGAAGATGGTATTCGTCAGGTATTAGCTTCAATTGCCGAATATCCTGAGACTATTTCGACCTTACTCGATGAGTATGATCGTTTTCAAGCAGGTGAAATTCGTTTAACCGATATTATTACTGGCTTTGCAGACAGTGAAGATGAAGCCGCAATGGCTGCCAGTCATGTTGGCTCAGAAGTCCCCAAAGAAGAGTTGGCCGATGAAGATGCTGATGTCGATATGGTTAGTGGTGACGACGAAGAAGACAGTGCCGGCCCCGATCCTGAAATTGCTGCAGAGTACTTTGGTGAATTACGCAGCCAATATGAGCGCTCAATCAACGCTATTTCAAAGTATGGACGTAACCATAAAACGGCGATTCAACACATTGAGGAAATGAAAGAGTCTTTCCTTAAGTTCCGCTTATTACCAAAAATGTTTGATCGTCTATCAGAGCGTATGCGTCGCCGTATGGCAACACTACGGACTCAAGAACGCTTGATAATGAAGTTAGCAACAGAAACGGCCAAAATGCCGCGTAAAGAGTTTATTCGCAGCTTTCCCGGTAACGAAACCAATACGAAGTGGATTGACTCTATTCTAGCAAGAGACACCGAATATAAAGAGAGACTTGAAGAAGTCGCTGAAGACATTATTCGTAGCCAAAATAAAATTCGCAAAGTTGAGAAAGACAGCAATCTGACAATTGTCGAAGTGAAAGAAACTAACCGTCGAATGTCAATTGGTGAAGCGAAAGCACGCCGTGCCAAAAAAGAAATGGTCGAGGCGAACTTGCGACTGGTTATTTCGATTGCCAAAAAGTACACCAACCGTGGTCTCCAGTTTCTGGACTTAATTCAGGAAGGAAACATCGGATTGATGAAAGCTGTCGACAAATTTGAGTATCGTCGTGGTTATAAATTTTCAACTTATGCCACTTGGTGGATTCGCCAAGCAATTACGCGCTCTATTGCCGATCAGGCAAGAACCATTCGAATTCCAGTTCATATGATTGAGACAATCAACAAATTGAATAGAATTTCACGACAGATGCTTCAGGAAATGGGGCGCGAGCCTCAGCCGGAAGAACTGGCAGAAAGAATGGAAATGCCAGAAGATAAAATTCGTAAAGTGTTAAAAATTGCGAAAGAGCCTATTTCAATGGAAACGCCCATTGGTGATGATGAAGATTCGCATTTAGGTGATTTTATTGAAGATTCCAACCAGGACTCTCCGATTGATTCAGCAACATCGGAAAGTTTACGCGAAGCAACAAAAACCGTACTCGCCGGTTTAACCGCTCGCGAAGCTAAAGTTTTAAGAATGCGATTTGGTATTGATATGAATACTGACCATACATTAGAAGAAGTTGGTAAACAATTTGATGTTACGCGTGAGCGAATTCGTCAAATTGAAGCGAAAGCGTTACGAAAATTAAGACATCCTACACGCTCTGATCGATTACGCAGCTTTTTAGACGAGTAGTTCACAAAAAGAGCCTACGGGCTCTTTTTTTTAATCCTTCCCTGATACAAAATCACGCTACACGCCAAATTGTTCTATACTCTAAAACCAGGCAGCTTCAATCAGGGAGGAAGCTTTGAGTAAATTATCAAGGGCCTATCAAAAGTCGTCATCCAAAGAGGCCATTTGCCCCTCAATATTTGAGAAGCAGCAGTCGCTAGAGGCATTATTAGATTTTGTTATATACATTAATGGACTCGATTGCGTCGAAGATATTATCTGGCACTTAGCCTTACACACAATCAAAGCCCTCAATTTTGAAGACTGCATCATTTATCTGCTCAAAGACGACAAACAAACCCTTTATCAAGCCGCCGCCTATGGCCCAAAAAGTCTTAAGCGTAAAAAGATTAAAGATCCTATTACGATAAAGCTAGGCCAAGGGATTGTTGGCAAAGCAGCGTTAAAAGGAAAAACAATCCTTTTAAACAATACGAGAGAAGATCCAGATTATATTATTGATGATAAATCTCGGCTTTCTGAACTCACTGTTCCAATAATTTTTAAAAAGAAATTGTTAGGTGTCATAGACTCAGAGCATTCACGACTCAACTTTTTTTCTAAAGATCATCAGCGCTATTTAGAAATTCTGGCATCAGTGCTCGCATCAAAATTATCTTTTGAATCTAATATAATTGCACTTGAACAAACAATTCTTGCACTGGAAGAATCGAATAAGTTGACTGAGCTCTATCTTGAAATATCTAACTTAACCTATCATTCTCAATCAGAAAAAGAACTTTACCAACATTTACAGAAAATTATTTCAGAACATATAAAAATTCAGAGTTTTTATGTTGCCATGTATGATTGCCGTAATCAAAATTACACTTTCCCCTATTTTCAAAATCGTGATGGAGAGAGCCAGTTTAATATTTTTTGCCATCAGGAAAAGGTAAAAAACTCTTTAATTGCTCAAGTTATTCAAAGTCAATGTTCAAAAATAGCCAATAAAAAAGAATTAAATACTTTACAAAAAATCAAATTATTAACAGGCTCTAAAAACACACTTTACTCTTGGCTAGCAACACCATTTAAAATTAGTGAAAATATTGCCGGTGCTATCGCATTGCAAAGCTTTAATCCTGCTCGTGAGTTCAATAATCAAGATCGAACATTTCTTCAGTTTTTAAGTCAGCATGTAAGTACAGCTCTAGAGAGAAAATTTAAAGACAGAAAACTACAATTTCAAGCATTACATGATCAGGTTACTGGGCTTGCCAATCGCAATTTATTTTTAGATCGTATTGAACATGCATTCTCGCTTTCAAAGCGTAACTCACTGACCGAACTAGCCGTTCTGTTTATTGATTTTGATGACTTTAAACTGGTAAACGATCATTATGGACATCATGCTGGCGATAAACTACTCCAATTTTCTGCACAACTGATCCAATCTCAACTAAGAGACAGTGATACCTTGGCACGCCTTGGAGGCGATGAATTTGCCGTTTTACTGGAATCATTAGAAAACACACATCAAGCCGAACAAATTGCCAAGCGTATCTTACAAGCATTGCGAAAACCAATGTTAATCGATGGCCAACCCATCAATATTTCCATTAGTATTGGCATCAGCTTTAAAGACAAAAATACGAATAACTCCGAAGATTTACTGCGTAATGCAGATCATGCAATGTATCATGCCAAAAGCCAAGGTAAAAATAATATACAGGTTTATGAAAATACCTTACATCAGGCACTTATTTACGAAAGACAAATTCAAAAAGATTTGGTCGTTGCAATAAAAAATCATCAGTTAAAATTTCATTATCAACCCATTATTGATTTAAAAAGCAAAAATATTATTGGCTTTGAAGCACTAACCCGGTGGCATCACCCTACCAAAGGATTAATTTCACCAAGCGAATTCATTCCAATAGCCGAACAAACTGACGCCATTAAATTATTAGATGAGCAATTACTTGATACCGTCGGCGCGCAGTTGCAACAATGGCATCAATACACCGATAAACCCTACTATATCAGTATAAATATTTCTGCCCATCGCTTTGTTGATTCTAAATTAATTGATGATATTAATCAGGTTATTGAAAAATATCACTTGGAGAAAGGACAAATTGTTGTAGAAGTCACTGAGCACATCTTAATGGAAAATAAAGCCAAAGCTCGACACTTGTTTCATCGTCTTAAACTAGCAGGCATTCGTATTTCTTTAGATGACTTTGGAACAGGATACTCATCATTGAGCTATTTGCATCAATTACCATTTGATATTTTAAAAATTGATCGTTCATTTGTAACCAATATTACCGAACACAACCAGGAAAACCCAATCATTAACATGATTGTCGCATTAGCTAATACCATGAAAATAGACTTGGTTGCCGAAGGCGTAGAAACGCCTCTACAGCTTGAAACGCTTTCTAAAATGCAATGTCAATTTGGACAAGGCTATCATTTTTCAAAACCTTTATCGGCAGAAGACACGTTAAAACTGGTCAAAAACGGTCATTAATAAAATAATCATTAATATACAGCCTTAAACGTGCTTGACAAATTTGACCATTGACAATGTTATATCAATGACACATATTTAAAGGAACCAAAGAAACGATTTCACTCTTACCATTAATTTTTTCCATCAAATAACATTTTCCATCTTTACCTGACTGATACCAACGGCGATATTCATCACTGAGCTCATCAGTTGGAGAATGTGAATTATCATCGTCATATCGGTCATCATCATCTGGCATTGATTCAATACGCGTATAGTGAGATGATGAGTTGTGAGGTGGAGAGTTGTGAGAAGATGAATGCTGTTCTCTTTGATGACTTGCCTCTGTTAGTACATGTCCGATAACACCACCAACAATTAGCGCACCCAACACATCAGAACCTCGCACATGGTGACGACTATGTACCGACACATGTCCATGACCGTGACGATGTCCATGATAACCATGATGACTAGAAACAGAATAGTGGCTAGAACAAGCACTTAAAAAAATGATGATTGGCACAGCAATCAAACTATAAGCAAATTTCATATTAACCTCATCAACCCCAACCGGACACTTACAATGGAATATTGACAGATTAAAGGTTTCAAGATTAACTGAAGCTGAATAGTATAAAAAACTAAAACACGTTCAACCAATAGTAAAATACTCAATATTGATAAATACTACACTTTACCTTGCAATATAGCTGGATCAATATAATTTGACATAATCGACGTGCTCAGTAAATAGCTCATCAATACTACAGCGTTCTTTTCGCCTGATAGATTTAACTTGTGATCATTTTTGTTCAATGGGGTTTAAGTCAGGGCTGTAAGGAGGCAAAAACGCCACCAAGCATTCATGCGCCTGTATTGCTTCAATCATGTCTGTGCGTTTATGAAAACTGGCATTGTCCATTACAATCACAGAGTGAGGTGAAACTTTCGGTAATAAATCTTGCGTCAACCATGCATGAAAAACATCTGAATTAACACTCCCATTGAATAGACTCAGCGTCAAAAAACTCATTCCAATGATTGCACCAATAACATTGAGACGCTCTTTGGCATGCCAATCGTGGTAACCATAGCATCGTGCACCTTTTAAAGTATAACCATGTGTGCGTGGCATAGACTGAGCAAAACCACTTTCATCAAGGTACACAATCGTTTTTCCTTCTTTTTGATAGCCTTCAATTCTCTCAACAAAATCATGGTGAGCTTGTTCGTCAGCTTTCGGATGCTTTAGTATTTTTTTTATAGGTGAAATTCAGTCTTTTCAAGGCGTAATGGATTGCTGGCTGCCCAATGTTTAGTCTTTTCGCACGTTCCCACTGGTAGCCATCAGGAAACTTCTCGATATCTTTCAGTAACTCATCCATATCGACTTTGGTCGCAGGTTTATTACGATTCAGACAAGGTGTAATATTGTTGCTCCAACGAAAGAGAGTTCGAATGCCAATACCAAAATGCTCACTCGTTTGTTGAAAAGTGAGTTGGTGTTTTTCTTTGTAAACCAAAACCCGTTGGCGAAAATCGAGACTATATGACATGGACTGTATTATGCCATATTATTGTGATTCGGCTATATTTATATTTTGCAGATAAAGATTACGATTGGCCAACACAACTTAGCGCATTTGACCCATGTGTTATTCAAAAGCCAATTAAGATTTTTTTGAAGTTAAATGATTAGCAACATTTACAAAATCATTCAAAGAGAGTTCTTCTGGGCGTCGCTCAGGGGCAATCGCTAGCTGCTCGAAGTCTTCTGGTGACAGTCTTTTTTTCCAACCGTTACGAATAGTTTTACGTCGCTGATTAAAAACTTCTGAAACTAAAGTGGAAAACAGTTTAAAATCAGATAGTGGCAATGGATTTTCTCGTGGCACTAGGCGCACAATAGCCGAATCAACTTGTGGCGGCGGATAAAAAGCCTCTGGCGGCACGATAAACTGCATCTGTGGCTCACAGGCATATTGTGTCATGATGCTTAAGCGACCATAAGTTTTACTGCCAGGTATAGCCACCATTCTCTCAACAACCTCTTTTTGCAGCATAAAATGCATATCTTCAATTACATCTAAATACTCATATAAATGAAATAAAATAGGCGTCGAGATGTTATAAGGTAAGTTACCAACAATCCGAATTTTGCTGATTTCTTTAAATTGAGAAAAATCAGTTTTTAACGCATCTTGCTGAAAAATATTGAGTGTACCTAAACCATCGCAATTAAATTTAAGTTTCGGAATGACATCGCGATCTAATTCTATTACTGAGATCTGTTTGGTTTTAGCGAGTAAGTGCTTGGTTAGTGCCCCCAATCCAGGACCAATTTCAACCATCGTTTGACCGACTTGCGGTTGAATACATTTAATAATTCGCTCGATGATTAAATCGTCTTGCAAAAAATTTTGTCCAAATCGCTTTTTAGCTTGATGACGGTCAGGATTAAACGGCTTCATGATGGCAAAACACCTGTTGCTAATTTGCCAGCATAATTAATGGCATAAAGTAAACTGTCGGCACTGGCACAATAATCGGCAGCAATTTCCAGCGCAGTGCCATGATCGACCGAAGTGCGAATATAAGGCAATCCCAGAGTTATATTGGCACATTCACCAAAACCGAAAGCTTTAATTACTGGTAATCCTTGATCGTGATACATGGCGAGAAAAACATCGTAAGCTTTGCGTTTTTGCGGTGTAAATAAAGTATCAGCAGGAAATGGACCAAACACCGCGTGCCCCTGTTGAGCAAAACGCTGAATAACTGGTTGAATCGTCTGCTGATCTTCATGTCCTAGTAAACCCTCTTCACCAGCATGAGGATTAAGCCCGCATACTGCCAGTTTGGGTTGTTTCAAATTAAATTGATCAAATGCCTGTAAAATCACTTGAATGGTTTCACTAAGCGAGGCTTGGGTAATTGCTTCTGGTACTTTCGCTAATGGCAAATGCGTCGTTGCCAATGTGACTCGCAGCTCGTTACCTGCCAGCATCATTACGACCTTATTAACGCCGGCCAAATTAGCAAAATACTCTGTATGACCTAAAAATGATGGATCAACAGTATTTAAATTGGCTTTATGAACAGGAGCGGTAACAATGGCATCTACCTTGCTTTGCAATGCCAAATCACTGGCTATTTTCAAGGTTTGTAAGGTTGCGGTGGCATTACGCTTATTCAACTTGCCGGCTTCAACCTTTTCAGGTAGCTCGATAGGAATAATAGCTAAATGGCCTGGGCGGTGCACCTGAGCTGGTTGCTGCCAATTAATTTGCTGTAAGGTTAAGTCTAAGTTAAGTGCTCGGGCGGTACTAATTAGCAATTTTTCGTCCGCAACCACAATGATTTGCGCAGCAATTTGCTGCTGCGCGATTTTCACAATCAGTTCCGGACCAATACCGGCGGGTTCTCCCATTGTAACGAGAATACGTGGTATTTTGTCTGTTCTCATATTTTACTCAAAAATCAGCTAAATAATTATTTCTCATCAACAATTCGAATATAAGCCTGATCTTTCAGCTCGCGCAGCCAAAGTTGCGCCTCTTCTTCAAATTTACGCTTTTGTAGGATTCGGTAGGCAGTCTCACGCTTTTTCTCTTCAGTTTGATCTTTATCACGACGCCCTAGCACTTCTATAATGTGCCAGCCAAATTCAGTTTTCACCGGCTGACTCAACTCATTTATTGCTAACGAATTCATGACCTCGTTAAACTCGGGAACAAACGTCCCAGGGTCACTCCACTTTAAGTCACCACCTAAAGCGGCTGTTCCTTTGTCATCTGAAAATTCAATGGCCAAATCCTCAAATTTTTCACCATCCAAAATACGCTGACGAACTAGATTAATTTTATCTAATGCCGCTTTTTCATCGGTAATTAAATCAGGCGTAATGAGAATATGACGTACATGAGTTTGCATAACAGAGTGAGACTCAAAGCCTCCTTTGGTTTCAAAAAGTTTAAGGATGTGTAAACCACTCCCACTGCGCAGTGGATCCGTAACATCACCAGTTTTTAAACTTCTGACGCTGTCAGCAAATAAACTGGGTAACTGAGACAAGCTTCGCCAGCCAAGACTTCCGCCAGAAAGCGCATTTTCACCAGCCGAATAGGTAATAGCATATTCCTGAAAATTAGCACCTCCACGTAAATCCATCACCAGATTTTCGGCAGTTGCACGAACTTTTGCTATTTCTTCAGGTGTCGCACTTTCAGCCAGAGGCAATAAAATATGACCTAGCGAATATTGAGTACGACTTTCACCTTCTTGATTAATCTGCACCAGCAAATTATCGATTTCTTTGTCACTAATTTGTATACGCCGCGAAACAACACCATTTCTTACTCGACTAATCATAATTTCATTGCGTAAGTCTTCACGAAACAACGGCCAAGTATTACCTTCAGCGATTACCTGTTTTCTAAATTCATCCAGGCTCAACTGATTTTCGCCTGCAATTCGGGTCAAGGTTGCATCAAGTTCCGTGTCACTAATTCTGACACCAACACGCTTAGCCATTTGTAGTTGTAATGATTCAACAATTAATCGTTCGAGCACCTGCTCTTTTAGTTTTTCCAATTCAGGTACATTTTGTTTACGCTCTTTTATCTGCTGAATAATCGAATTAGTGCGTCTTACCAATTCACTGGCTAAAACCACATCAGAATCCACCAATGCCACAACTCGATCAACAATCTTTAAATTGGCTTGAGCAAAAACGGTATAAAAAGTCATTACCGTAACCAACCCAAGTTTAACTAATTTTTTCATCATAAAACCATCAACTGCCTATTAAACAATATTGAATATTAATCGCTAAAGCTATTTATTGAGTAAAATTCTATATACATAAACTACGACGATATTTGTTGTACTAATCAAATGTTGTCTAATTATCCAACAGATTAATCACGACAATAACCTATCGACTTAAAAAAGGATCCTGATAACCAGGAATGCTGTCGGCAATAACCTCTTGTAGACCCGACTGTCCTGTACTACCTAAACCTTTAAATACAAATTGTAAATGAATACCATCATTATAACGGGCCCGATCTACCAGCGTGGGAGTTCCCATCGCATCAAGCTGAGTATTCAAATACTTTTGTGAAACCAGACGAATTGCCCAGCAACAAGAGCTATATTCTACCCCAAAAAGGCGTTCAATCGTCTGATCTTGCTCTAAATCACTATACCAGCGCCCAAGAATACGCCATTTATCGTTAATTGGCCAAGCAAAAGAAAGATCAAGTTCTTCATTAGTTTTGCCGTCAACATCACGATATCTGTGGGTTAAATTGACAATTTGATTGTCTTTGGGTTCAAAATTTATTTGTATTTGTGCCCGTTGAGTCTGATTTGTTGTGTCGTCCCATTGTACCTGACTGCGCAAAGATAGAGTCGCGCCTATCTGATATTCTAACTCAGCCAACCAGGGTGACTGTTGTTCCGTTTGAATAAATCCATTGGCGAGTTGAGCCTTTCTATCCGCTAGATAATATATTCGCCCAAGAGTAAGACGAGCAATTTCAGCCCCATGACTGTTATTTAAAATTCGGTTGCCTAATGCTACGCTGAGCTGTTCCGTATCTCCGATTCGGTCAATACCACTGTAACGGTTCTCCTGCCAGAGCTGATATAGCGTAAAATCGGGCAAAGTTGTATCAAATACATTAATTGCCTGCTGATTACGATAGGGTATATAAGTATATTTCAGCCGGGGTTCCAACGCGTAGGTGTAATGACTTTCCCCCATCGTGTAATGACGATCCAGATAAATTCCGCTATCGAGACTGACCACAGGTAAATGGCGCGAAAGCGTCTGTTTGTCGTCAGTCAGCTGATCTTGCTGCTCATATCGGCTCGCTTGAAATGCAACTTTGGGAATCAAATAGCCCCAACTTTGTTGCATTGGATAGCTGATTGTTGGTGACAAATGGGCTCTTATTCCTTCAATCTGCTTCACGTCTTTATGTGAAAATTGCGTTATCTCAGAATCCAATTGCCAACGAATTCCGTTATCACTTAAATGATCGGCACTTATCTGCCAACTGGGCAGATAGCGATAGCTTTCATCTCCTATCAGTGACTGGTGAGTCAACAAAAACCAGTTCATTTGCCAGATTTCATCTTGATAAGCTAAATTAAGCTGACTGGTTAAACGTGTTTGGTTAGCTAGTCCCAAACCAGAAGAAAAATCTCGCAAATAATCATCATCACTAACGCGTTTGGCACTCATTTGTAATGACCAGTTGCTATTAAAACGCGCTTTGCTATTTATTCGACCTAGCCAGCGTTCTTCAGATTTTGTGATGCTGGCAGTATCATATAATCGATCTTGCTCCATCCACTCTAGATAAAGATCAGACTCAAATCGCTGAGTTAACCAGCGAACTTCTGTTCCGAGCTGCTCTCCACGCTTTTCTATGTAACGCGGTAAAAAAGTGGCATCAATCCAAGGAGCAATATTCCAATAAATAGGTTGAGCATAGTCTAAACCGTCATCATCACTCATTTTAAATCGAGGTGACAATAATCCGGACTTGCGACGATCATCGATAGGAAAGCTGACGTAAGGAAAATAGAACACCGGAAAATCTTCAATTTTTAATACAGAATGCCAAGCCTGACCTCGACCTTCTTCCTGATTGATTACCATTTCACCTGTCGATAATTGCCAACTTTGATTATTTACCGGACAGGTGCTAAATGTTAGCTCCTTTAATTCAATGGTTTCGCCGGGTACGGCATAAATTGTGTCAGCCTGGCCATTTGCTTGATTAGAAAACAGGTAAAAACGCGCATCATTGATCGTAATTGACTGATTTTTATCGGATTTAATCAACGAATCTGCGACAAATAAGGTATTAAACGACTCTAGAGAGACCCCACTTTTAGCTATCGTTTGCTGACGCTGATGATCAATTTGGATTTCTTGTGTGCGAATCAAATAGTCGGCATTAATTATTTTTAAGTTACCCTTAAATACAGATTGTCCATTACCCATTTGCGGTACGCTGTCAGCCAAAATTTTAGTAAACCGCTGGATATTTTTATTGTCATCTTGCAACAACAAACTATTAGGAATTTCACGCCGAGGTTGTGGTTTAGGCATCGAAGAATCGAATATGACGGACGAATTGACAGAATTATTCGACTGGCACTGACCAAATGATGAAAAGTCAGCAGGTAACTCAACAAAACGCGATTGAAAATAAGGAAAATCAGTGTCATTTAAGTTAACTTCAGCTGTCGCGTCACTAGATTTAGCTGAAGACTCTGTCGCATTTATGGCGGCGCCAGGATGTAAAATTCCGCAATAGAGCAACATTCCAACAAGCAACTTTGCATGGACTTGTTTAATATGGATTTGTTTGCTGTAAACTTGACGGAAGATCAGTTTAATTATTTTTTTCAAAATCACAGATGCCAGCTGAAAATCAGATTAAAAATTGCGCCTAAACAGGTTGGTAATCATACTTGAATTAGGCATTAACCGAAATAGCAATAGCCCGCTTATTTCGAGCTGTAAAGTTTCACTTGTGCCGCCAACTGATATCTTGTGGTTAACCAAAATTGCAGGCATTATGCAATTTTCTGTACCATTTAAATTAAACTCATTTAAGTTGAACATATTTACATCAACAAAAACGAAAAATACTTCCTATGAGCGAATTACAACTCCAACAACAGCAACGCCAACAACAACTGGCAATTTGGGCATCTCAATCGCTCGGCATTTCCCCCCCAACACTCACTAGTGTTTCTGGCGATGCCAGTTTTCGCCGATATTTTCGCTTTCAGACGGTCATTGAGGGCAAACCTTGCTCGATTATTGCCGTAGATTCGCCACCAGCAACAGAAAAAAATACCGAGTTCTGCGCTATTAGGGCGTTGTTTGCGAATCACCAATTACATGTCCCTGATTTAATTGATTGCGACATGCAACAAGGATTTTTTCTACTCAGCGATTTAGGCGATACGCTTTATTTATCTCAATTAACAACGCAAACCGCCGAGGCGCTTTACCAACATGCGATGCAAGCATTGCTGAAAATTCAGCAAATTCCTCTAAATGATGTACAACTGCCAGCCTATAATCGTGAATTATTAGCATTTGAATTATCTTTATTTAATGACTGGTTTTTGCAGAAACATCTGCAACTGGCGCTAACACCTTACGAAAAACAGATGTTAGCGCAAACTTTTGAGCAACTGATTAATAACGCACTAAATCAGACTCAGGTGGTTGTTCATCGTGACTATCATTCAAGAAACTTGATGATCTGTGCGCAGCAAACCCCAGGAATTATCGATTTTCAGGATGCCGTCACAGGCCCAGTTACTTATGATCTGGTATCGTTAATGAAAGATTGCTACATCGAATGGCCGGAGCATCAAGTTAAGAAGTGGTCTGAAAATTATTGTCAGCAATTGCATCAGGCAGCGATTAGTTCGCAACCCTTTACTGATTTTTACCGCGACTTTGAATGGATGGGAATGCAACGTCATATTAAGGTGTTAGGTATTTTTTGCCGATTAAATTATCGCGACAATAAACCACAATACCTGAACGATTTACCACTCACATTCCGCTATTTAATTAATGCCGCCAACCAATACGCGGAATTTAGCGAATTTAGTGCGTTTTTAGCACAAAAAATAGCCCCACACATCAAGATGGACAATTAATAGACTGCAAAGGACATTTGATGAAGAGGACACAGGACAACCCGATATGAAAGCTATGATTTTAGCCGCTGGACGTGGTGAAAGAATGATGCCATTAACTGAGTACACCCCCAAACCTTTACTCCAGGTTAACGGCAAACCATTACTTGAGTATCATATAATTCGTCTGAAAAATGCCGGCTTTAGTGACATTGTCATCAATCATTGTTACTTGGGAGAGCAAATAGAAGCCTATTTTGGTGATGGCTCTCGTTGGCATGTCAATATATCCTGGTCGCCTGAATCGAAAGCTTTAGAAACGGCCGGGGGTATTCGTCAAGCACTTGATTTACTGGGAGATCAGCCATTTCTGGTGGTCAATGGTGATATTTGGACTGATTATCCCTTCCACAGCCTACCAGCCTCGGAGTTTGTCGACTCACTTAAACATCAGCAAACTTTGGCACATTTAATACTTATCAATAACCCGATACAAAATTCGGCCGGAGACTTTGGATTAATTGCCAATAAAGTCACTAATCACGCAAAATCAATGTGGACTTTTTCAGGCATTGCGTTATACCATCCAGCCTTTATCAAATCATGTCAGCCGTTGATTCCCCAAAGTTTAACACCGATGTTGCGTGAAGCCGCAACCCTGGGTTTGTTAACAGGAGAAGTTTACTCTGGAGAATGGCGTGATATCGGCACTCCCGAACGACTTTCAACATTAGAGCAGGATTTAAAAAACCAATCAGACCTGTGCGGAAAAAGGTTTTGAATTAAATAACTATGAAGATTTTTGGAAAAGTGATTTGTGGTGCGTTGGGTTTCAGTATCGGAGGCCCCATTGGTCTATTGATAGGCTTATGGATTGGTCACTCCTTCGACAAAGGAATCAGTCAGGATTTTGGCCATTTTTTCGATAGCGCCAACCACGATGGTGATCCCAGTAAAATCCGTGAAATTTATTTTGAAACGACCTTTGCTGTACTTGGCCATTTAGCCAAAGCCGATGGCGTCGTTAAACAATCCGAAATTGATGCCGCCGAACAAATTATGCTAAAGCTAGGGCTAACAGGAGAAAAACGTCAGCGAGCCATTAACTCATTTAATTTTGGAAAGTCAGCCGAATTTGACTTAGAAGCACAACTAAAAGGGTTACTAGTCAACTTTGCTCGCAAACCCAGTTTAATCCAAATGTTTCTTGAAATTCAGATTTTTTGCGCAACAGCAGACGGCCGAGTTTCAGAAAAAGAACTGCAAATTTTATATGAAATTGGCAGTGCCTTTAAAATCCCCCCTAGACAAATTGATCAACTGATTAATATGGTCATTGCACAGCAATCATTTTATCAGCATAGTCGAAATCAACAAAACACCTCGTCAAAAGCCCCATCAATTGAGCAAGCCTATGCCGTTTTGGGCATAAAAAATAATGCCTCAACTCAAGAAGTCAAACAAGCCTACCGAAAATTAATGTCACAACACCACCCAGATAAGCTAGTCTCTAAAGGTATGCCAGAAGAAATGGTTAAAATGGCAACCGAAAAATCGCAAGAAATCCAATCTGCCTATGAAATGATTAAAAAACACAAGGGGTTTTGATGAATTTACTGATTCGTGCACTGATATTTACCGGATTTTTGGTGAGCTTTTCTGCGCATGCGATTGATGGATTTATACTCAGCTTTGGAAAAGGAATAGACGACACACTCGTTCAATCTCGAAGCACGAATGGCGCTAATCAAATAAGTGCAGGATTAACTTTTGACAGTGAGCTTAGCTTTGCTCATCCATTAGTAGGCTTTGCGCAAAATCATTATGAATTTTACTTAAGCCAAATATCACATCAACAGACTATCAATATTGTTGCACTCAGACCAACTTTTACTTTTTGGCCTACGCCAGAGAAAAAAAGCCGTTGGTTCTGGCAAGCAGGACTCGGGCTTGCAATGTTTAATGAACGCAATTTTGGCGAGATTGAGCTATCGACTAACTGGCAATTTAATACCATGTTGGGTATTGGTAGAATGATAGATAAAAACCACCAACATTCACTAACTTTGCGTTATAATCATTATTCTAACGCTTATATTAAAACCCCAAATCCAGGCATCGACACCATCAGCCTCGACTGGGTGAGCCGACTTTGATTAATCGGCTATAATTTAGCAAGAACGGTTTTAATAAAACCGAGTCAAGTGCTGGACGAAATGAAAAGTTTAAGTTTTTAGTTTCGTTGAATACACTTTAAAATTTTAACTTTTGGTTTTAAACTTTCACAAGAAAACTCAGCTTCTTGTGTGATTACATAGGTAAATTATGAGTCAGTCAATTCGTCAACAGCAACTTGTCACCATGTTAACCATGCAAGATAGCATGAATCAAAAAGTTCATCCTAAATGGCTCAAACAAAATTTTCAGTGGTATCGAGCGATTTGGATCGAATGTGCTGAAATGCTCGACCATTATGGCTGGAAATGGTGGAAACATCAGTCTCCCGATATGGAACAGGTAAAGCTTGAATTAGTCGACATATTTCACTTTGGATTAAGTTGTCGGTTAAGCGACAGTGACGACTACCAGCAGATTGCAGAAACATTAGACTATGAATTTTCCGATATTCGACATGCCGACGAATTTCGTACAACGCTTGAAGATCTTGCATTAAATACGCTACAAACCAAATCGTTTAATGCTCAAATTTTTGCAGGCTGTATGCAACAAATTAATATGCCATTCGACGAATTGTTTACCAGCTATATTGGAAAAAACATTTTAAACCGATTTAGACAAGATCATGGTTACAAAGAAGGCCACTATCAAAAAGTTTGGGACAATAAAGAAGATAATGAACATTTGATTGACGTGATTCAGTCTCTTGACAGTAGCAGCACAGATTTTGCCGATAATGTTTATCAGGCACTCTCTCAGCGTTATCCGGCTTCATGAGCTTCCCAAATTAATTCATAATAAAGAGATTCTATTAAAAAATAGTAGTCTGAAATCTGCCTTTTTAATTATCTATCGATATTGCTGATATGTTCAGAGATTATTACTCATTTGCAAAAACTAACAGTCACTTTTTACTGTTTGGTTTATTAACCGCGTTTTTCGGCAATTTTGGCCAAACATTTTTTATCGCCTGGTTTGGTCAATCGATTCAGCAAACCTTTCAACTCAGTGCGGTTGAATACGGCCTAGTATATTCAGCAGCGACACTCGCCAGTGGCTTTATTATTTTATTTGTCGGTGCACTACTCGATAAAACACCGTTAAAGCAATTTACTTTTTTTACCAGCAGCGGTCTCTTTATTGCCTGTTTGCTCATTTATTTTTGCGATTCTATCTGGCAACTGGCTGTCGCATTGTTTTTATTACGCTTTTGCGGACAAGGCCTAATGTTTCATATTGCTTACACTTCAATGGCCCGTTATTTCGATAAAAACAGAGGAAAAGCACTTGGGATTGTTAGTATGGGAATGCCTATCGGCGAAGCCATTTTGCCAATTATTGCAGTAGTGTTAATTGCATCAGTCGGCTGGCAAACCAGCTGGTTGATTTTAGGTATAACCGTAGCAATTATTTATTGGCCATTAATGCATTATTTTTTAGAGAAATCTTCCGAGCGCATTCAGTTATTTCAAGACGCAATTAATAATCAAACATCAGACAGTCAACACTGGAACCGTAGTCAGGTGGTAAAAGATCCTTGTTTTTGGTCTTTAATCCCTTTAGTCATGGCTCCGGCATTTATCGTCACAGGAATATTTATTCATCAAAGTGAACTGCTTAAATTTAAAAGCTGGAGTGAAGAGTGGTTTGCAGTTTGCTTTACTATTTATGCATTTGCGCACTTTAAATCATCTGTTGTTGTAGGTTCACTGGTAGATAAATACGGTAGTAAACAACTCATTCAGTACTTTTTACTGCCAATGTTTGCTGCCGTTGCGCTACTCACCGCACCGATAAACTATCCATTTATGACAGTCATTTTTATGTTTTTACTTGGCGTCACAATTGGTTCAGCTAGCCCAATTGTCGGCTCACTGTGGGTAGAAATTTATGGTAATAAAAATATTGGCGCTATTCGTTCAATGGTTACTTCGATTATGGTTGTCTCTACCGCAATCTCTCCCGCATTAATGGGGTGGTTATTCGATATAGGACAGAGTTATCAACAAGTTTTAATTTATTTATTAATATATCAAGCGACAGCCTGGATATTGGTGAAATTTTATGTGTTAACCAAAGTCAGCCAAAGATCACTTAACGACAAGAAATAAGCAAAAAAATACCAATAGCAACGCTTAAAAATTAAAGTACAAGTTAAGTTACTCAAATCTCAAGATTTCTTAATCGAGATTATCCTTAATTAAACCACTCGATTTTCACTTTGCTGATTTAAAAATGCTTTAATATTTTGAGCAACACCATTAATAAGTCGCTGCTGCGCCTGCTGACTGCCCCAAGCGATATGATGAGTTAACGTTAAATTGTTATGTTGCGCAGTTGATAATAGATGAGTTACTGGCGGCGGTTCTTGTTCTAATACATCGATAATCGCATGTTGGATATGGCCAGATTGCAATGCCTCTAACAATGCAGCCGAATCAACGAGTCCGCCCCTGGCAGTGTTAATAAAAATACAACCCGGCTTTAATAATGCCAATCTTTCTCGATTAAATAATTGTTCTGTTTGCTGAGTCAAAGGACAATGAATAGTATAAATATCTGACTCAGCTAAAACCGTATTAAAGTCTTTTCTTCCTGCTCTAATTTGTTGGGCACCAAAATGTTCAGAAATCAGTACACGCATACCAAAAGCTTCAGCAATTCGGGCAACGCCCCGACCTAATTCACCATAACCTAAAATCCCCAAGGTTTTACCTGCAAGTTCAGCAATAGCAAAATCGATCTGGCAAAAATGAGTACTTTCATGCCAAGGTTTATGACTATTATTAGCGAGATATTCAGGTACACGATTAACATAGCTCAAAAGAAAAGCAAACACATATTGAGTGACAGATTGTGTCGAATAACCACTGACATTGGTGACTGCAATTTGCTTTTGTTGAGCACTTTGCAAGTCAATATTATTTGTACCTGTTGCGGTAACACAAATTAATTTTAACTCAGGTAACTGTTCAATTATTTCAGTTGTAATGCTAACTTTATTGGTAATAATAATTTGCGCATTCTGACAACGCTCGACCACTTGATCAGATGAAGTCGCATCAAAAATAGTAAGTTCACTGACTAGATGATTAATATTTGTCAGGTCTACTTGAGAATCAATTGTTGCTCTATCTAAAAAAACGGCCTTCATTATTTTCTATTTAATCCCTAACAACTAATCTTTTAGGTGCTAACATTAATTCTTCATTAATTTCAGCAACCCCCATGAACTCACCAGACTCATTATAGACACGAATCAACTCACCAGGCTCGAACTCATTAAAGCTGACGGGATTACCATTGGAAAAATAATGCGCACTATCATCATCCAGTATGGCTTCATTTAAATGTAGCAATGCACTATCCATTGGCAATAAAAATCCATCAAGACTTTCATTTCTCTCACGACAATCTTCCAGCTCACCGAGTGTGACCATTTGCTCCAAAGGATAATCAGCAACAAAGGTTCGTCTTAATTCAATGACATGAGCGCCGCACGCTAACAGTTGTCCAAGATCATCAACAATGTTACGGATGTATGTCCCTTTACTACATTCGATTTCTAACTGAACCTGATCATTGGAAAAATCTAATAACGCTAAATGATAGATGTGAATATCTCGCGCTTCACGCTCAACTTCAATTCCTTGGCGAGCCAACTTATAAAGAGGCTGTCCCTGATGCTTTAAAGCTGAAAACATCGAAGGAATCTGCTTGATATCGCCTTTGAATTGCTCCAATGCTTTTAACAATTGACGGCGGCTAACTTCTACTGGTTTTGTTTCAGTAATTTCGCCAGTTGAATCGCAAGAGTCAGTGCGAACACCTAATTGTGCGGTGACACGATAGCCTTTGTCTGAATTTAATAAATACTGAGAAAACTTGGTGGCCTCACCAAAACATATTGGCAACATACCAGTTGCTAATGGGTCAAGTGCGCCGGTATGCCCCGCTTTTGCAGCAAAAAACAATCGCTTAACTTTTTGCAGCGCTTCATTAGAACTCAAACCTTGTGGTTTATCCAAGAGTAATATGCCACTAATACTTCGGCCTTTTTTGCCTCGTCTACCCATCCGAGTTAATACCTATACCAGTTACTATTAATAATTTTTACTATCGATAAATTTTACGATTTATAACGACACTTTTTATAAAAACGCTTTCAATGCTCATTATTATATCTGGTCAAAATCACGATGCCGATAAACGTCTGGATGAATAAGCGGGTGAGTGAAATTTTCTGTAACAAACTATCACTCAATGCGGCTAAAACTTATTCTGAATCTTCCTGAGTATTCCCATCTTTATCACGCGCTTTTTTAATCAGTGCAGACAGTTCGCTGCCTCGAGCAATCGACTGATCAAAGGCAAACTTAATTTCCGGTACAACACGCATTTGCATTCTTTTACCCACCAGACTACGAATAAAGCCCACAGCCTGATTTAATACATCAACAGCGCTATCAATTGACTTTTTATCTTCGGGTATCCCTAAAAAAGTAACATAGGCGGTCACATAATAAAGATCGCGAGAGATATCAATTCCTGAAACAGTGACCATTCCAACTCTGGGATCTTTAATTTCCATTTGAATAATTTGTGCTAATTCACGCTGTAATTGCTCAGCAACCCGATCTGTTCGATTAAATTCTCTTGCCATGACTCAGTATCCGCTTGTTTAGCTTAATGCTTGTTTAGCTTAATGCTTGTTTAGCTTAATGGTTTAGATGAATGAAAGTACCTAAACCACAAAGACAGGCAATCGCCTGTCTTGTGTTAATAATTTACCGCCAGATAACGGTAGTGTTTGCTATAAGGTGCGAGCCACTTCAATGATTTCAAATACTTCAATCTGATCACCAGTTTTGACATCATTATAATTTTTAACACCAATACCACATTCCATGCCATTGCGCACTTCACCAACGTCATCTTTAAAGCGACGCAGTGATTCTAGCTCACCTTCATAAATAACCACGTTATCACGTAATACACGAATTGGATTATTACGTTTAACAATTCCTTCTATAACCATACAACCGGCAATTGCACCAAGTTTTGGTGACTTAAACACATCTCGCACTTCGGCAAGACCAATGATCTGCTGTTTCTTCTCAGGAGAAAGCATTCCCGACATGGCCGCTTTAACTTCATCAATCAAGTCGTAAATAACGCTATAGTAGCGTAGGTCAACACCTTCTTTATCAACCACTTTTCGCGCACTTGAATCAGCACGAACATTAAAGCCAATTACAATGGCGTTTGATGCTGCGGCAAGCGTAACATCAGTTTCTGCGATAGCACCTACAGCAGCAGACAGTACATTTACCTGAACTTCATCGGTAGAAAGTTCCATCAGTGAACTCTGAATGGCTTCAGCCGAGCCTTGTACGTCTGCTTTTACAACAACATTAATCGATAGAACTTCACCACTGCCCATATTGGCAAACATATTTTCCAATTTGGCTTTTTGTTGTTTGGCCATTTGAATTTCTTTGTACTTTCCTTGACGGAAATTAGCCACTTCACGTGCTTTTCGCTCATCAGGAACAACAGATATTTCATCTCCTGCCTCCGGTACACCAGAAAGCCCCAGAACCTCGACGGGAATAGAAGGGCCCGCACTTTGCACTGGTTTACCATTTTCATCATTTAATGCTCGTACCCGGCCGTAATGAAAGCCAGCCAATAAAATATCACCAACGCGCAGTTCACCAGATTGAACCAGTACGCTTGCGACAGTACCGCGACCTTTATCAAGGCGCGCTTCAATAACGATCCCTTTTGCCGGACCACTATTTACCGCCGTCAGCTCCTGTAATTCAGCCAAAATTGAAATGTTTTCCAGTAACTCCGCAACGCCTTGGCCAGTTTTCGCTGAGACATGGATAAACGGTATATCACCGCCCCAATCTTCAGGAATTACATCATGTTGTGATAATTCATTTTTGACTCGATCAGGATCAGCCTGTTCTTTATCAATTTTGTTGACTGCTACCAACAATTGAACATTAGCTGCTTTCGCATGCTTAATTGCTTCAATCGTTTGCGGCATCACGCCATCATCCGCAGCGACCACCAACACAACAATATCAGTTGCGTTTGCACCACGCGCACGCATCGCTGTAAAAGCAGCATGGCCAGGTGTATCTAAAAATGTAATCATGCCACGATCGGTATCGACATGGTATGCACCAATGTGCTGTGTAATTCCGCCGGCTTCGCCATCAGCAACTTGTGACTGGCGGATATAATCCAGTAATGATGTTTTACCATGGTCAACATGGCCCATGATGGTAACAACGGGCGCTCTTGAAACAGCTTGACCGTCATTGACAACAGCTTCCATTAATTCGATTTCAGCAGCATTATCAGCTAATAAAATAACTTCGTAACCCATTTCTTCAGCGACTAGCTGGGCTGTTTCCTGATCAATCGTTTGATTGATCGTTGCCATTGTGCCAAGCCCCATCATGGTCTTAATGACTTCGTTTGCTTTAACCGTCATCCTTTGCGCCAAATCCCCTACAGTAATTGACTCAGGAATCTGAACAGGTTGTTTTGCTACAGCGGTTGTCGGCTTCTTAAATCCATGCTTCATTGACTTAGGTGCAACCATTGGTTTTCTTTCATCAGATAATTTCTTTTCATCCCTGAAACTACGGTGAATTGGCCGTCTGAATTCTGTCAACATATCTGTTGGATTATCCATTTCAGAACGGGTCTTCTTTTTCTTCTTGCGCTTTTTACGTCTATCTTTATCGTTCAGTCTTTCCGAATCGAAATCTGAATCGTTCTCGCGCCAGCCAGGCTTATTAAATACAATTGGCTCATCTTTCTGTTTAGTTGCTGCGTCACCTTGCGATCTAGCTTTTGCTTCAGCCGCTTTCTTTTTCGCTATTTCAGCAGCAGCTTGGGCCTCAGCAGCAACTTTTTCAGTAGCCAAACGAGTCGCTTCGGCTTCAGCAATGGCTTTTGCTTCATTCTCGGCCTGCATACGCATTTCTTGCATTTTTTGCTCTTCCGCAATTTTGCGTGCTTCTTCGGCAGCGAGCTCTTCAGCTTGTTTGGCAGCTTGTTCATCGACTTGTACTTCAGCGCCAGTATCAACAGTACTGTCAGCGCTTTCACTTTCAGATGTGGCTGTTGTCTCATCGTCATCAGTTTCTTTAGCAACGACTTGTTCAGCTACTTCATTTGATTCTGTAATTTCGACGGTATCTTCAGTTTCAACCACATCATTATCATTAATTATGCTTTCAACTTCAAGTGCAGGCTCTGCAACAGGAAGTTCAGTATTCACTGGTAATTCAGTAGCATCAGTTAATTCGGCTTCTTCAGGCTCGGTGCGCTTAACATAAGTACGTCGTTTACGCACTTCAACATTAACGGTTTTCGACTTTCCACCTGCACCCGACATTTTCAGTGAGCTTTTTGTGGTGCGTTTAAGCGTTATCTTTTTGGGGGCTGACGAAGCACCTTCTGATTCACCATGGCTTTTCTTGAGGTGAGCCAATAACTTTTTTTTCTGTTCTTCGGATACAACATCGTCAGCACCAGACAATTCAACGCCCGCACTTCGCATTTGCTCGAGCAGCTTGTCGACTGGCGTTCCAACAATTTTGGCTAATTTCTCTACTGTCACTTGCGACATATAAACCCCCGTACTTAGACGATTATTCAGTAAACCAAGGTGCGCGTGCGGTCATTATCAGTTTTGCGGCACGGGTTTCATCTAACTCATCAATATCGAGTAAATCATCAACAGATTGTTCGGCCAGATCTTCCATTGTTATGATACCCTTGCTTGCTAACACAAATGCAAGGTGACGATCCATTCCTTCCATAGTCAATAAATCTTCTGCAGGCTCATTACCTTCCAGTTTTTCTTCAGATGCAATCGCTTTGGTTAGCAATACATCTTTAGCGCGTTGCTTTAACGCGTCAATTAGTTCTTCTTCGAAACCTTCAATTTCCAGCATTTCTGACTGAGGTACATAAGCGACTTCTTCGATGGAAGTGAAACCTTCCTGTACCAGTACTTCTGCTAATTCATCATCAACATCAAGTTCTTTGACAAATAACTCAATTAATCCCTGATTTTCTTCTTTACTTTTTGACTCAGCATCTTCAACAGTCATTACATTCAGGGTCCAACCAGTCAACTGACTGGCTAAGCGAACGTTTTGACCATTTCGACCAATTGCCTGTGCTAACTGATCTTCAGCAACAGCAATGTCCATTGTATGTTTATCTTCTTCAACAATAATTGAAGCGACTTCTGCGGGAGCCATAGCATTAATAACAAATTGTGCGGGATTATCATCAAACAGCACAATATCAATTCTCTCCCCCGCCAATTCACCAGATACGGCCTGTACTCGAGAACCTCTCATACCAACACAAGCCCCAACAGGGTCAATACGTCGATCATTGGTTTTAACCGCAATTTTGGCACGCGACCCAGGATCACGAGCAGCCCCTTTGAGTTCAATTACCTCTTCAGCAATTTCAGGCACTTCAATTCGAAACAACTCTACCAACATTTCGGGTTTTGCTCGGCTAACAAATAATTGAGGGCCGCGAACTTCTGGATTAATGGCATATAGCAGACCACGAATTCTGTCGCCGGCTCTGACCGCTTCTCGCGGCATCATTTCTTCTTTTGGAATAATTGCTTCGGCATTATTACCCAAATCAAGGATAATTGAGTCTCGATTGGTTTTCTTAACAACACCAGTAACCAGCTCACCCACTTTTGACTCAAAAGCTTCAAGTACTTTCGCTCTTTCAGCTTCTCGAACTTTTTGGACAATAACCTGTTTCGCCGTTTGTGCCGCGATACGACCAAAAGCAATCGATTCAATTTGCTCTTCGATATACTCACCAGCTTGAATCTCAGGACTATCCAGACGAGCTGCCTCTAAAGTAATTTCTGATAAAGGATTTTCTAGTATTCCATCTTGAGAATCGACAATTAACCAACGTCGGAAAGTATCATAATGACCAGTATCGCGATCAATAGATACGCGAACATCAATATCAATTCCTTGTTTTTTCTTGGTTGCAGTAGCAATTGCTGCTTCAATCGCTTGAAATATAACATCACGACCAACATCTTTTTCGTTGGAAACCGCATCAACTACTAACAAAATCTCTTTATTGTTCATAACAATATCAGCCTCAATAAAAAACCGAATATAAAACTGTAGAATAAATCACTCAGCGTTCCAAATTTTAGCTAAAATCTGCAACCAAATTCGCTCTATCAATATCTCCAAATTCTAGTAAAAATTCTTGATTATCAACCAGTATTTTAAGTTGTTCTCCATGAACTGATTCCAGCTTTCCCTTAAATTTGCGTCGTCCTTGTACACCGACATGACAACGAACTTGCATCTCATGACCAATAAATTGTTGGAAATGCGCTAGGGTAAAAAGTGGTCTGTCTAATCCAGGTGAAGAAACCTCTAAATTGAACTGACTCGAAATTGGATCTTCTACTTCTAAAATACCACTGACCTGATGACTGACACTGGCACAATCATCAACCGTAATTCCATTTTCATGATCGATATAAATTCTCAAAACAGAATGCTTACCTTGACTAATATATTCGATACCTAAAAACTCATATCCCAATGCTTCAGCCGCAGGGCGAAGCATTTCGGTTAATTCATCGACTTTTGCCATGTCAAGCACCTTTAAATTCGTTGCAATAACCCTTCAGGTAAATCGCACAAACAAAAAATGGGCACATAAGGCCCATTTCGACATACATAACTGTCCTGAACTTGTTACTGATTTTATTTTAAACATTCCCAGCATCATCATCAATGATGCCAGTAAATATAAATCAGATTACAAAATTTTCAGGAAGAACCTTACTCTGTCATAGTCAAATACCATTATACCCGACTTATTAAAAAGCCCCAATTAGTGGGGCTTTTTAACGTATAAAATTGGTAGCGGGGGCCGGATTTGAACCAACGACCTTCGGGTTATGAGCCCGACGAGCTACCAGACTGCTCCACCCCGCATCAACGTGGACGGAATTCTAACGAAAGCCTCGGCTAATAACAAGTAATATTATCATTTCATTTAGATATTTTATTGTAGTTGATCAAATTAACCGCAATTTTCTTTTATCTGGCAGTAATTTGGCGCTAAATAAGGTATTCTATTTCAAACGAGATTTTAAACGTGCGGAGAACACGGTTTTGAAACTTGGTTTATTCAAGTATTTAATTTGGCTTTTAGTGACGACTTTCTCTCTTACTATAAAAGCAGAAACTAGTCGCTTATCCACCAGCCTGCTAAAACAGACAAGTCTTAAACACTATTCAACGGAACAAGGACTCAGTCAAAATACCGTAAAATCATTTTACCAGGACCAACGTGGGTATATTTGGATTGCTACCGATTCAGGCTTAAATCGGCTTGATGGTAATCAAATTACCATTTTTGATGGTCCTGATAATCTGTTAATCGGTGATGCGATTACCTTTGTCAGAGAAGATTCAGAGGGTGCGTTATGGATTTCTACGCTTGATGAACTCTTATACTTCAGTAAAGACTATCAGCAAGTAGAGCATTTTTATTTTCCTGATTATTTTAATTCGTTACCACAACATAATCAGGTTATTGAAATAATTGAACACTCCACAAACCATTTTTGGGTGGTTACTCAAAACGGACTTTTTATTCTCTCGCCCCAAGGAAAAGAAATTGTTCCAATAAAGTCTGCTCAAATTCTAATCGATAATCGTCTTCATATTTTTAAGGTGGTTAATCAAGACCATGCTATTTGGCTAGCAACCAATAAAGGACTCTTTTATTTTGATAAAAATACAGAATCTATCATTCAGGTTGAGTCACCAATATTATTAGAACAGATAAAAATTAACGATCTGATTCATTTAAATCAACAGAAGCTTTTTATAGCTACCGATAATGGTGGATTTATTATTGATGCCCAATCCAAAACAGCCCCTCAAATAAAGCAAATTCATCAAAACCGGATTGAATCTGCGGCGGTTTATGAAAACACTTTACTAATGGCAACAGGAGACAAACTTTACCAATATAATTTGTTAACAGAAAAACTTATCCACCTGTTTTCTTTATCTGAATTGCTGCCTCGTTACACCTATAATGAAATCACCCGCCTCTTTTTAGATAAACAACAAAAGCTTTGGCTTGGTACCTCAACCCAAGGTGCATATGTTTGGGATCCTAAAAGTTTAAACTATCTATCAATCCAAAGTATCACTCAAAATCCGGCAACCCAACTTAGCAATAATACCGTTTGGGGGTTTGCAGCAACAACGCCAGATGATATCTGGATTGCGACAGATAATGGATTGAACCATCTTAACCTTAAACAAAAACAACTTAATACTTATTTAAGCTCAGCTTCAACCGCTACCGGATCCGCCTCATCGAAACATCTTAGTTCAGCAATAACTTTTATTTTAAATGATGCTCCTTATTTGTGGCTGGCAAGCAAAGATGGACTCATTAAGTTTGATACGCAAACCAAACATACAATCCATTATCGACAACAATTTAAATTGAATAAAGAACCACTTATTTATTCAATGACCAAGACACCCAATGGGATATTATGGCTTGCCAGTGAGAATGGCCCACTTATATTTAATATTGAAACAGAAAAATTTCTACCGATGAAAGGCATCCCTAAGTCTACAGAAAATAGTATTAATACTTATGTTAGTTATTTTAACGAGCAGCTTTGGATTGGCTACTCAGACAAAATTATTACCTATGATATAGACAATAAGTCGAGCAAAACCATTATTCAATTTCCTGAACATAAAAAACACTATGATTCACATTTAACCGATATATTATTTGATAATGATCGCTTGTGGGTCTCATTTAATACTGCTGGTATCTATATACTAGATCTAAAGGATGAGTTTGCTACCGTTACCCATCATTTCAATCGTAAAAATGGTTTTATCGATAATACGGTTCACTCACTTACTCAGCTCGACCATCAGATTATTGCAACAACTCATAGTGGTCTGGCAGTCATCGATGCCAATAATCTGTCATTTTTAAGTTATAACTCAAATCATGGTTTACCCGTTAATGAGTTTAACGAAGGCGCGCACTATAAGTTAAATAACAATTCGATTTTATTTGGTGGCGCCAATGGTATATTACTATTACCACCCAAAAAGCTGCCAACACCAGATAATCAAGTAACCCCAACTATCTCAACCATTAAAATACAAGACAAAGCTCTGATTCACAATGGTATTAACTGGGATGATCGTCAGCTGAAAATCAAAGAAAAAGAAAGCTTACTCACTGTAGGACTGACAACATTAGATTATCTCTCTTCCAATCAATGGGAATTTGAATATTGGCTAAGCGGAGACAAATCAACTACGCCAAAAATCAGTAAAAATCATGAAATTACCATCGCCAACTTGCCGGTAGGTAACTATAAATTAAATATTAAAGCGGTTATTCCTAATTATAAAAAATTTGACTCAGTAACCACACTCAGCTTTACCATATTACCAACACCATGGAATGAAAATAAAATGGAGAAAATTATTTTTCTCATATTATTTTTAGGTCTTGCAGGTTATTTATTTAACCGACACTTAAAAAACCAAAAACTCATACAAGCTAACCGCAAGCTTGAAGATAAGCAGCAAAAGCTGGAGTTGGCAGTATTAGATAACACACGAGGTGTTTGGGAGTGGAACAAGCATAAAAAAGGCATCAATAACTCCACGTTAAGTATTATTTTAGCCAATAATGAGACCATTGTTGCAACACTAGAGCAATATAAATCTTATGTTCATCCTGATAATCAAAAAATATTTAAACAGGCATGGAAAGAGTTTTTAATTCAGAACAAACCTGAAATCGACATAACATTTAAAATCTACTTTTTTGATCGCTGGATATGGTGCCGCTTCAATGGTAAAGCAAGTGATTTTGACAGTACGAATAATCCAACCAAAGCGATTGGAACCTGGCTTGATGTAAGTCAGGAAAAAACGGTAGAAGAAAATCTAAAACTATTTGAACAGGCACTGCAAAGCACGCGTGATATGATTTTTATTTTGGACGCGGAGCTAAATATTGTTGCCATTAATGAAGCTTATCACTTACATACCGGATATGATGCAGAAGATTTAATTGGTAAAAACATTATTTCAATTGTCAAAAAGCGCATTGGCAATGAGCTTGCGATGGAAATTGAAAGTAAAGTACTTAACACTAAGTCATGGCAAGGTGAAGTTGCCATGCCAATTAACAATGGTCCAAGTTTTCCTATTGATGTCAGAGTTGATGCAATTAACTTTGATGGACAAACTACGCATTTTATTATGTTAATGACGGATATCAGTTCACTGAATGATCGCATGGAGAATCAAAAACTCAGCTCCTATTATGATAGTTTAACCGGATTGCCTAACCGAGTATTATCAAAAGATCGTTTATCCCATGCCATGTCTCATGCTAAAGCTTATCATAAGCATATTGTATTAATTCATCTTGAGCTTGATAACTTTGAATTTCATACTCGAACACTTGGCAAAACGGCAGCTAGAGAAATCATCGTTAAAGCCAGCAAGCGAATTTCAAATGCGTTAAATAAGGACGATACACTCGCCCGAATTGATAAAAATCAATTTCACATTATTCTAGAAAATGAAGATAAGGTAGAAAATGTTTCATTCAAAATTAACACTATTTTATCAGCACTCAATGCACCACAAACAATTAATCATTCTAATATTCAGCCAAGCGCTTGTATCGGTGTGGCATATTATCCACACGATGCAACCTCACCAAGTCGCCTGATACAGCGTGCTCAAGAAGCGAAACAACATGCGCTCATGGCCGGAAGTAATCAGATTTATTATTATCATAAAGCCTTGAACAAAAAGGTTACAGAAAGACTCGCGATTAAATCATCTCTCAAAAATGCCATTAAAAACAATCAGTTTTATCTGGTATTCCAACCTAAATATCATTTATTAACAAAAAGCGTCTATGGTTTTGAAGTATTTTTACGCTGGCGTATGGGACAGGACAACATCATTTATCCTTCTCAGTTTATTAAGGTTGCAGAAGAAATTGGTATGATGGAAGAACTGACTCAGTGGTTGATTAATCAATCATTAAGGACTCTGGCACAATGGCGACAAGATGGTATAAACACTATTTTTTCTATTCATTTAAACCCAGAACATTGCAAACAAATTAGTCCAACAGATTATTTAGCCAAACGACTAAATGATCATCAGCTTTCAGTCTCCAATATTCATATCGAAATTAATGAAAAACACTTTTCAGCCAATCTGGAAAGTAACCTAAAGTTCGTCAATGAACTTCACTCACTTGGTTTTAGTGTGATTTTAGATGACTTTGGAAATGGTAATACACCGATAACTTTTTTGAAAAATCTGCCTTTCAATGCGATAAAAATGGATCGGCAATTTATAAGAAACATTGGTAAAGATAAAAACAATGATATTTTACTGCAGACACTGATTACCATGACTAATAATCTTGGACAAATTCCAACAGCAAAAGGGATTGAATATGAGGAACAACTTGACTATTTAATAAAAGCAGGTTGTCAATTTGGTCAAGGTTATTTCTTTTCTGACCCTTTATCAGAAAATAGTGCAAGAAATCTGATTCTAAATTTGAAGAAAAATATGTCTTTTAACTAATTTGTTAACATATTTAGGATTCCCCTTTTAAGGGGAATCATCTTATTAATACTACAACTATCAAACTTATTACTTATTACTTATTACTTATTACTTATTACTTATTACTTATCAACATGATGCAAATAGACATCTTGTTGAGGAAATGGAATTTGAATATTTTGTCTATTAAATTCGTTATAAACGGCTTCATTCAATAAATCACTAACGGCGCCACGCAATACAGGCTCTCTAACCCAACATAGCAATTCAAAGTTAAGGCTCGAATCACCAAAGGTTCTAAATCTAACTCTTGGTGCAGGCGTCGTTTCAACATTATCAACCTGCATCACCGCGGCTAATAATGCCGCTCGGACCTTTGGTATATCGCTGCCATAAGCGACACCAATCTGAATCGCTATTCGAAACTTACTTGATGGTCCGGCAGTTTCGTTAGTAATTTTGGTATTACCGATAATCGCGTTTGGTATTGTAATTTCAACATCTGCACGCGTAAGTATACGTGTACTCCGAATTCCAATATGAGTCACCATGCCTCTTTCACCACTATCGAGAACAATAAAATCACCAATCTTATAAGGTGCATCTGCTAAAATAAAAACACCTGCAAATAAGTTTGCCAGTGTATCTTTTGCGGCAAAACTAAGTGCCAAACCTAAAATTCCAGCCGAAGCAATCCAGGCTGAAACATTAATATCCCAAGCAACAAAAATAAAATAGACTGCTGCTCCATATAATAAAATAACAGCCAGATTTTCAAATAACGGCAAAGTGTGCTGTTGTACAACCTTTACTTTGGTTTCATTTGTACTTAATGAGCGTAATACAAACTTTGCGCCATTTAACACACATGACAGCCAGAAAAACACAGCAATTGTAATTAAGATAGACTCAACAATATCCAATTGTTCAGGTAGCAATTGAGAGCGTACAATCGCCATATAAATACCAATCAATAGAATCGATAAACTGACTGGACGAATTAAAATACCAAATAAATAGTCATCAAAAGTGTTTGCAGTTCTACCGGCAGCATGTACTTGTAGCCTGTGAATAATAATTTTTGCAATTTTAGAAAATATAACGGCAACAAAAAAGATTAACGATGCCTGTATCAAATGATTCTCTGAAACAAATGGCAGGTAGCTTTGAAATTGTTGTTGGATCCACTGCATATGTATTTATCTAATTAATTTGTTGGTTGATTTTGATTATTATTGATAGCGTAACTTTAAATAGCCTGTTAACTCAATACATTAAATGCACTAATACAATACTGATAAATGCTATCGGGCATTAGGCCAAAAACAATTAATAACAGACAGTTGATACTAATTGCTATTTTGAGTGACCGACTGGAGGATATAGCCGGACTTTCCACCACATCGGTAAAAAAGATTTCCTTAATCACTTTTAGATAATAGTAAAGTCCTACAATAGAAAAAGCGATCGCAACAATAGCTTCAGTGATAAATCCAGAAATAATCAACTGTCTAAAAATTTCAAGCTTCGGCCAAAAACCAATAAACGGAGGAATCCCAGCCATTGAAATCATCACCACGGCAAACATATAACCATACCAAGGATAGTAACGGCCAAGTCCTTGCAAGTCTGTCACCTGCTGATATTCTTTTTCATCGGTGCTCATAAAAATCAGCATTCCAAATCCTGCCAGTGTCATTAGCGCATAAACAATAATATAAAACATTGCAGCTGAATATGCAGCCGTAGTTCCCGGCACAAATCCCAGTAAAAAATATCCAATATGCGCAATTGCCGAATAAGCTAATAAGCGCTTTAAATTACTTTGTACAACCGCGATGACATTGCCAAGAATAATTGATAACAAGGCCAAAATAATCAACATATGTGTCCACTCTGCATTCAAGTCATTCATCGCTTCAACCAGCATACGTATTGCCATACCAAAAGCAGCTATTTTGGGCACACTGGCAATATAAGCAGTAATTGAACTTGGCGAGCCATGATAAATATCCGGTAACCACATATGAAAAGGTACCGCCCCAAATTTAAAAGCAATACCAATCACAATAAATACCAAACCAAACTGGCCAATCAATTCAACCTGGTTTGTGGCATAGTACTGAGCAACTTTGGCGATAATAATGCTGCCGGTGTCCCCATAAATGAGCGAGATACCATAAAGTAAAAATCCAGAAGCAAGTCCCCCCATAACAAAATATTTAACAGCAGACTCCGATGCCAGTTTAGAATCTCGTTGCAAAGCAACCATGGCATAGAGCGAGAGTGACAGCAATTCGAGTCCTAAATACACCAATAAAAAGCTGTTTGCCGAAACCATCACCATCATGCCAAGAACAGAAAACAGCGTGAGCAAATAATATTCACCGCGCATCAAATTACGATGACTGATAAATGAGCGAGCGTAAAGCAAAGCAATACAGGTTAATATGTATATGGATAGTTTCAAAATAACCGCAAGCTGGTCGACTACCCAATGTTCATAAAAAGCCACTTGTCTGACAATATTTAAATCGCCAATTGCTATTGCCATCAGGGTAATTAAACAAAGCTGAGTCAAAGTAAATGTCAGTTTACGTTCTTTATCGCGTTGAAATAAATCAACAACCATAATGATACAAATGGCACTTAATAAAAATATTTCGGCAGTCAGTAAATTAAAATTAATAGACTCATTCATTAGGAACACATTCCTTCAGGCGAAAGCTTAGAAATCAGATTGCAATCGATTAAATAATCAACACTTGGTTGCATTACTTCAATAAGTGGTGTGGGATAAACACCGAAAAAAATAACTAAAACAGCCAAGATAACCAATACAATGATTTCTCGTAAATTAAGATCTTTTAATCCAGCCACTTTATCATTAGCAATCTCGCCCCAAATAACCCGCTTGTACATCCATAAAGTATATGCTGCTGCTAAAATTAAGGTTGTACCCGCAATCGCAGCAATCCAAAAGTTTACTTTTAAGCTGGCAATTATTACCAAAAACTCTCCAACAAATCCGGAAGTTCCTGGTAATCCCGCATTTGCCATAGCAAATAGCATTAACAAAGTTGCAAACTTAGGCATGGTATTAACGACCCCGCCATAATCCGCAATATTTCGACTGTGTACGCGGTCATACAGTACGCCAATACAAAGAAATAAAGCGCCCGAAACAAACCCATGAGAAATGGTCTGCACTAAAGCCCCTTGTATGCCCATAATAGCAGCATCAGTTTGCTTAGCAGTAATCAGCGAAAAGCTAATAAACAGTCCTAAACTCACAAACCCCATATGGGCGATTGAAGAATAAGCAATTAGCTTTTTCATATCACTTTGCGCAAGTGCAACCAATCCGATATAAGCAATTGCCACCAAGGATAAAATAATCATCAGATCAGCCATTGCCATTGAAGCATCAGGTACAATTGGCAGCATAAAACGAATAAATCCATAAGTTCCCATTTTCAGCATGATTGCAGCCAAAATAACCGACCCACCTGTCGGCGCCTGAACATGCGCATCAGGTAACCAAGTATGAACGGGCCACATAGGAATTTTTACCGCAAAGGCAATCAAAAATGCATAAAAAATCAGTTTTTGGGTTTCCAGATCAATGACCATATGATGCATCGCATAGATATCAAAACTTTTCGCCTGCAACCCTAAATAAATAAGTGCAATGAGCAAGAAGACCGAGCCGAAGAAGGTATAGATAAAAAATTTAAGCGTTGCGTATATGCGATCAGGCCCGCCCCAAATACCTATGATTATAAACATAGGAACTAACATCGCTTCCCAAAAAACATAAAATAAAATTGAATCCGTTGCCGCAAACACTCCATTCATCAAACCACACATGACTAAAAAGCCTGATAAATAATGTGAAACTCTAACTTGAATATTTTTCCAACTGGCAATTATTACAATTAAGGTCATTAGCGAAGTTAAAACAATAAGTGGTAGGGAAATTCCGTCAATTCCCAGGGAATAACGAATACCTAATGATTCAAACCAAGGCTTGTCTTCGATAAACTGAATAAAATACTTACTACTATCAAACTCAGATAGTAACCACAGACTTAATAAAAAAGTCACTAAAGCCGTCACCAGAGCAAGCCAGTGAGACAATAGTTTATGTCGCTGTCCCGTCCCCAAAACAATTAACAACCCGCCGAATACGGGAATCCAGATTAACAAACTTAAGACAGGGAGTTGTTCAATCATTATTATAATAAGACCTTTAACAAGTAATTATCTGGGCTAGTCAAACTAACGAACCAGTTGATGCCAATACACCCACCCCAAAAATGCCAGTAACCCTAGCACCATCACCAAAACATAGTGGAATAAATAACCACTTTGTATTTTGCGCAGTTGTCCTGAAATTGCTGCAATAGTTTTAGCACTGCCATTAACCAACCAGCCATCAATAACGCCCATATCAATCCAACGCCAAAATCGCTTTCCAAGACCAACACCTCCGGCAGTAACGTAATTGATATAAAATCGATCAAAATAATAGTTATTTCGCAGCACCAGATTGAGTCCACTTAATCGTTGGTTTAGCCATTCACGCCATTCAGGTTTTAGGACAGTAAAAATATAGGCTGTAATAACGCCACCTATTGCTAACCAAAAAGGTAATGTCGCAACGGCATGGAACCCCAGCCCAACAACATCCTGATAGGCCTCGACGATTGGTTTTAATGTATCATGTACCGGCGTGACCGCTATTGCCTCGCCCAAAAAACGACCTGAAATTATTGGCCCAGCCATCCACCAGCTAATACAAACAGAAGGAATCGCCAGTAACACCAAAGGACCCCAAACAACAATAGAAGGATCTTTCAAATGATCCTTGGTATGATTATCCATTCGTTCTTGAGTATGAAAAACTAAAAAGAACATTCGAAATGAATAAAGCGCAGTAAAAAATACGCCTAGCAACACGCAAACATATGCATAAGATGCGGCTTTTAACGTCGAATGCTCCACCGCCAGAATAATCGCTTCTTTTGAATAAAAACCAGAGAAAAAAGGCATACCAATTAATGCCAAAGAACCAATCAAACAAGTAAAATAAGTAATCGGCAAGTACTTACGTAAATTGCCCATTTTTCGAATATCTTGTTCATGATGCATAGCAATGATTACGGAGCCTGCGGCTAAAAAAAGCAGCGCCTTAAAAAAAGCATGAGTTACCAGGTGAAAAATAGCAACCGAGTAAGCCGATGCACCTAGCGCAACTACCATATAACCTAATTGAGATAAGGTAGAGTAAGCAACAACACGTTTAATATCATTTTGTACAACCCCTAAAAACCCCATAAACAGAGCGGTAGTTGCACCAATAATCAAAATCAAATTGAGAGTAACTTCAGAAAGTTCGAATATTGGTGACATTCTCGCTACCATAAAAACACCAGCGGTTACCATGGTAGCCGCATGTATTAATGCGGAAATTGGCGTTGGCCCTTCCATCGAATCAGGCAACCAGACATGCAGTGGAACCTGCGCACTTTTTCCCATTGCACCAATAAATAATCCAATACATATAAAAGTTATCACCGACCAACTGACTGAGTCGCTAATCACAAGCATTTGATCAGAAACCCCTGCTTTTATTTGTGCAAATACTGGCGCATAGTCTAATGTGCCAAATAACCAGTAAATACCGGCAATACCGAGTAAAAATCCCAGATCACCAACTCGGTTAACTAAAAAAGCTTTTAAATTAGCAAAAGTGGCCGTCGTTTTTTTATACCAAAAACCAATGAGCAAATAAGAAACAACCCCTACCGCTTCCCAGCCAAAAAACAATTGTAGAAAATTATTTGCCATCACCAAAGTCAGCATGGCGAAGGTAAATAGCGAAATATAAGCAAAAAAACGCTGATAGCCAGGATCATCTTTCATATAGCCAATCGTATAAATATGTACCATCAACGAAATAAAAGTGACCACTGACATCATTACCGCTGTCAATGCATCAATTAAAAATCCAATTTGAATAGTTAAATCACCAAGTTTTGCCCAAGTGTATAAAGTAATATTCAGTGGCTCTCGAGCAGTACCTACAAATACAATTGCAACATTCAGCGACAATAAACAAGACAAGCCAACCGCAAAAATGGTTACACGATGAGCCATTTTTCGACCTATCCAATAACCAGCAAAACCCGCAATAAGTGCGGCAATTAAAGGCAGTAAAACAATTGCAATCAGTTGATTTTGCATAAAGTCAATTACCCCTTTAATTGATTGAGCTGTTCAACATCTATAGTTGCACGATTTCTAAAAAGCACCACTATGATGGCTAATCCAATTGCGGCTTCTGCTGCGGCAACAGTTAAAATAAAAAAGACAAAAATCTGCCCAGCGGTATCATCTAGAAAATAAGAAAAAGCAATAAAGTTAGTATTGACAGAGAGCAACATTAGCTCAATGCACATCAGTAATGTTATGACGTTTTTACGATTAATAATTATACCCGCAACACTAATGGCAAAGAGTACGGCGCTTAACATCAAGTAGTCAGATAATCCAATCATTTAGCTTTCTCCTGCGCTATATTTTCCTGAGGCGGTTGAGCAGGCTGAGGTTTAACGGCTTTCACTTCAACAATACGTAATCGGTTATTTTTGTTGGCCATTAATTGCTTATTGATATTTTGTGTTTTGCGATTTCGTCGCCCCCTAAATGTCAGTGCAATCGCCGAAATAATTGCCACCAGCAAAATAACCGCAGCAATTTCAAAAGCGATAACATACTCAGTATAGAGTATTCGCCCTAATGCTTTGATATTTGAATAGTCATCAGGTTTAGCAACCGGGTTTGAAAATTTATCAACCGAAAAAACACCACTGGAAATAAAACCATATAAGATAGCAAAGAAGCCAAGTGCTATTAACAGCGCTATTGGCAGCTTTTTAACAAAGCCTTGTCTGAGTGCGGCATAATCCACATCGAGCATCATCACCACAAACAATAACAAGACCATAACGGCACCAACATAGACAACAATCAAACTGATTGCTAAAAATTCAGCTTCCATCATCAACCAGATGGCTGAAGCCGATGCAAAACACAGCACTAAAAATAGGGCAGCTTTGACTGAATGTTTACTACTTACCACCATCAATGCTGAAAAAATCAACAAAGCGGCAAAACTGTAATAAACCAAAACTTGAAAACTCATTCGCTAGTCTCTACTCATTTTTTAATATTTAATTTTTCTTTTTAAAAAAGCAATCATCGAAACGTTATCGACTTATTTTTAACACGCCGCTCTAATCTTTTTGTATTAACCACCACTTTTAGCGATACTTTGCATCAGCCTCTCTATCAGCAGCAATCTGTTGTTCGTGTTTATGTCCCAACTCAAGTAATTTCTCTTTAGTCAGTATGTTTTCACCTTGATTTTCAAAATGATAATCAAATACTCGAGTCTCAACAATGGAATCCACCGGACAAGACTCTTCACAAAAGCCACAAAATATACACTTGAACAAATCAATTTCATATTTGGTGGTACGTCGTGTACCATCACTTTCTCGCTCTGCTGTTTCAATAGTAATTGCGGCAGCAGGACAAACGGCTTCACACAGCTTACAGCCAATACAACGCTCTTCTCCATTAGGATAAGAGCGAAGGGCATGCAATCCGCGAAATCGCGGTGACTGAGGCGTTTTTTCTTCGGGGTATTGAATCGTTATTTTTTTTCGAAACATATTTCCCCAAGTTACTTTTAACCCTTTCAGTAACTCAATTAATAAAAAACTATTAAAAAACTGTTTAGCGTTTTTCATATAAAGCACTCATTCGTTTTTAATTAGTTAAATGGCCAGACATTAGATTTAATCCAGATAGCCACTACCGGTAACCAGACCAGCGTTACCGGTATAAATATTTTCCAACCCAGACGCATTATCTGGTCATAGCGAAATCGCGGAAATGTTGCACGGATCCATATTAGTCCAAACAGAAAAAATGCTGACTTTATCAACAGCCAAATGGTTCCGGGTATCCACGCAGTTATTGTGTCTAAAAATCCATACCCTTCAAAAGGAGATAGCCAGCCACCAAAAAACATTAATGCCGTTAAAAATGAAATTAAAATCATATTGGCATACTCAGCCAAAAAGAACAGAGAAAACGCCATGCCGCCATATTCAACGTGAAAACCAGCCACAATTTCAGATTCACCTTCGGCCATATCAAAGGGAGCCCGATTAGTCTCTGCAACACCCGAAATCCAGTAAACCACTAACAGCGGGAAAAGCGGAATCCAAAACCATTGTCCAATACCACCGGATTGAGCAAGCACTATTTCACCAATATTCATACTCTGTGCGCACATTAATACACCGACTAACGCAAATCCCATTGCAAGCTCATAAGAAACAATTTGCGCTGCTGAACGCATCGCCCCTAAAAAAGCATATTTAGAATTCGAAGCCCAACCAGCAATAATAACGCCATAAACGCCGATGGATGTCATTGCCAAAATATACAATAACCCTGCATTAATATCGGCCAAAACGATACCCGCATCAAATGGAATCACAGCCCAGGCAGCAAAAGAAGGTCCAATAAATAGTACTGGCGCAATAATAAAAAGTGTCTTGCTGGAACCACGCGGAATTATGATTTCTTTCATAATCAATTTGACGGTATCGGCAATTGGTTGCAACCAACCTTTAGGTCCAACGCGGTTAGGTCCGAGGCGCAGTTGCATATAGCCGATTAACTTTCGTTCAGCATAAGTGGTATACGCCACCGCTAAAATTAAAGGTAGAATAATTGCGACAATTTTCATAACTATCCAGGCTAGATTTTCAATCCAACCTAAAATATCAATTCCCATTAACCCTGCCTCACTCATGTTTTTACCGGCGAAATACTAATAGGATGGGTCGATGCCTTAGGCGTTCGCTGCAAGGCTTTTGCTCGCCTGACCATTGAGTCAACCATATAAAGCCCCAGAGATTGTCTAGCGACTTCATGTTCTTCCAGATTTTGTAAAGGCGCAGGAATCTTTCGAGACACTTTTGCCTCGCCGACCGCATCAAATTTTTCTCTTAACTCTTCAATCACTTGCTTTGAAGATTCATACTCAAACCCTGGCAGGTCAAGTAAATTGGCTAGTACGCGTAATACCTTCCATGCAGGTCTGGCTTCTCCAGGGGCATTGACTGCCGCCGCAAATGTTTGCCATATTCCTTCAACATTGACATAGGTACCAGATGTTTCATAACAGCCCGCAATGGGTAACATAATATCGGCATACTCTGGTACTCGGCCATCGGCAAAAGGCGTCAGGACAATCACACAGTCAGCTTGATTTAAATGGTTAAGTGATTCTTGCGGCCATAAACTTTCTACATCGGGTTCACAGTTGATCAACATATATCCCTTTAAGCCTTCAGTTAACATTTGCCGCGCATTTTTACCACGCTCTGACTTTCCACCAACAGCAGATTGACATGGCACAGCACCAGCAATTTTATTTCCAGCAGCATTACAACCTTGAGTCATATAGCCCCAATCTGACTGAGTAACCGTAGCTAATAGTTCAGCTAACCAGTTAATCGTTTCAGCTTGCGGATGCTCTTGCACAAAATTGCCCATTAAAATACATGCAGCTTGCGCATCAAATAGACATCTTGCTATTGCTTCGTGGGTTTCCGAAGGAGAAAAAACAGACAACCATTCTTTGGTTTCCGCATTTAAAATATCTGGCTTTAATTTATCAGCAATTGCAACAACACAAGCAAACTCGTGGGCTAACCGATTGGCAGCGGGCTGAATTTCTTGATGAAGTCGAAAATTATACTCACCATCAAAAGGATTAATCGCCATGACTTTTCCAAATCCGGTAGACTTTCTAACGCGCAATGTTGTTAATGGTTGTTCATGTCGTAAATCGGCTGCAACTAATAGCGTAGCATCCATAGTATCAAGATTCGCCATTGGAAAATTTAATCCGGAGCGAACACTTCCTCTGTCATCACCACTGAAGTCACGCCGCCGTGTTCTAAAATCAATATTATGACAACCTGCACCACGCATTAATTTTTGAGCTAAATATGCCTCTTCAGTCGTTACATTGCTACCCGTTAACAGGCCAAATGATTGCCCATTAGAACCGCCAATTATGCGCTTCATTTGTGTAACGACAGTGTTAAGAGCCGTTTGCCAATCGGTATCTTGCCAGCGACCATTTTGTTTTATACGAGGCTTTAATAGACGCTCTCCTTCGGTCAATGCCTGATAAGAAAAACGATCACGATCTGATAACCAGACTTCATTAATTGACTCATTTTCTTTCGGGACGACGCGAATAATCTCTCCGCGTCGATGATGTATATGAACATTAGAGCCAAGGCAATCATGCGCGGCAATTGAATCAGCTTCGGTTAGCTCCCAAGGGCGAGCTTTAAATCGTGAGGGCTTAGCCGTTAATGCACCAACAGGACACAAGTCTATGATATTGGCTGACACTTCAGACTCCATTGATGCTTCAATATAAGTACCAATCTCCATATGCTCACCCCGCCCTGTAGCACCAATTTCTCTAATGCCAACAATTTCCTGGCCAAAACGAACGCAGCGGGTACAGTGAATACAACGAGTCATATCGGTTGCGATTAATGGGCCGAGATCTTTATCCTCAACCGCACGCTTTCCTTCTGTAAAACGGCTCACATCTTCACCAAATTCCATGGCCAAATCTTGTAGTTCACACTCCCCCCCCTGATCACACACGGGACAATCTAACGGGTGATTAATTAACAAAAACTCCATCACGGCTTTTTGAGCATCGATTGCTTTGTTAGACTGAGTCTTTATGACCATACCTTCGGCAACCGGCGTTGCACAGGCAGGCACAGCCTTTGGCAGGTTAGCCACTTCGACCATACACATGCGGCAATTGGCCGCCACTGATAATTTTTTATGGTAACAAAATCGAGGGATATAAACATCGACAGCGTCTGCCGCTTCGATAATCATCGAACCAACTTCTGCTTCGAGTATTTGTCCGTCAATTTCTATTTTCACTTTGCCCATGATAATTCTACCCTTTGACCAGACTTCGCTTGTGCTCAATCATATATTCAAATTCATGGCGAAAATGTTTGAGAAAACCTTGCACAGGCATTGCTGCCGCATCTCCGAGTGCACAAATGGTTCGTCCCATAATATTTCCCGCGATACGATCCAGATTATCCAAATCTTCTGCGCGACCTTCCCCATTTAATATTCGATCAATCACTCGAGACATCCAGCCCGTACCCTCCCTACAAGGCGAACATTGACCACAAGATTCTTCATAATAAAAATGCGCAGTAATCGCAGCAATTTCTACGATACAGGTTGTCTCATCAAGCACCATGACCGCCCCTGAACCGAGCATGGATCCGGCTTTACCAATTGCGTCGTAATCCATGGTTAAATCCAACATCGCATCAGCCGGTAAAATGGGCGAAGAAGAACCGCCAGGAATGACGGCTTTTAACTGTTTTCCGCCCAATACACCGCCAGCTAATTCAAGCAAGGCTTTAAACGGCGTACCCAAATTAATTTCAAAATTGCCAGGATTATTCACATGCCCCGAAACTGAAAAAATTTTAGTTCCGCCATTATTGGGTTTACCCAATTCAAGAAACCATTGACCACCATGTTGCAAAATTGCGGGAACTGACGCATAGCTTTCGGTGTTATTCACATTAGTCGGCCGACCAAACAAACCATAATTTGCCGGAAATGGAGGTTTAAACCTAGGCTGTCCTTTTTTACCTTCAATCGATTCAATCAATGCAGTTTCTTCGCCACAAATATACGCACCTGCTCCTAAATGATTGTACAACTCAAAACAAAAATCGGAGCCTAAAATATTATCGCCCAAATAATTTTTTGCTTTCGCCTCGGCAATAGCAGCTTCCATTCGGCTAAAAGGTTCATAAAACTCACCACGCATATAGTTGTATCCTACCGTGGCATTCATCACATAACCGGCAATTATCATCCCTTCAATAAGTTGATGAGGATTGTAACGTAAGATATCTCTATCTTTAAATGTTCCCGGCTCACCTTCATCAGAATTGCATACCACATATTTTTGTCCTGGCATATTGCGCGGCATAAAACTCCATTTCAAACCTGTAGGAAATCCTGCACCACCTCGCCCACGCAAAGCAGATAGTTTTAATTCATCAATAATCGTATCGTAAGAAAGTTCACCGGCAATAATTTTTTTAAGTACCGTATAACCACCAACACTTTCATAAGATTCCAGTGACCAAGGAGTATCGAGATGTAAAGTTCGAAAGCAGACTTCATTTGCCACAGGCTACTCCTTTGAGTCAGGAGAGTTTGATTCTCCTTTGTCTTCAGTGGATTGATTTAGCTCTATTTGCGCTATTTCTGAAAGAATCTGATCAACTTTTTCTTCAGTTAAATTTTCATAGTAAACTTTATTAACTTCTAGCATTGGCGCGCCACCACATGCCGCCATGCACTCAACAGTTTGAATGGTGTATAAACCATCTTCTGTTGTTTCACCCACTTTAATATTTAACCGATTTTGTAAATGCTGCAAAATCTGATTGGCTCCTCGCAGAGTACAAGAAATATTATTACATACGGATATCACATGCTTGCCAACTTTGTTTAAATGAAACAAGGTATAAAAAGTAGCAACTTCGTACACGGCAATATGTGGTACATCTAAATATTCTGCAACAGCCTGCATCATTTCATCAGTCAAATAATTACCGTTATGTTGTTGCACAACTTTAAGTGCAGCCATAATAGGTGGACGTTTTCGTTCCGCTGGATATTTACTTATCCAGTGATCAACTTCTGCGATTGCTTCAGGTGGAACGATATTTTTTAAATGTAATTTGTTATCGTAAGTTAAATCGGTCATCAGCGATCTATCTCTCCAAACACAATATCCATTGTGCCAATAATGGCAACAACATCAGCGAGCATATGTCCTTTACTGACTTCATCCATTGCAGCTAAATGAGCAAATCCTGGCGCTCTGATTTTTAAGCGATAAGGTTTGTTGGCACCATCTGAAACCAGATAAATACCAAACTCCCCTTTTGGATGCTCAACAGCAGCGTAAGCTTCACCTTTAGGTACACAATAACCTTCAGAAAATAATTTAAAATGATGAATCATGGCTTCCATATCATTTTTCATCACTGCACGTTTTGGTGGCACTATTTTGTGATTATCAATAATCACTGGCCCCGGATTTTGTTTAAGCCACTGGATACATTGTCGAATAATTTTATTTGACTGGCGCATCTCTTCAACACGAACCAGATATCGATCATAACTGTCGCCATTTCGTCCAACAGGAATGTCAAAATCCAATTCAGCATACACATCATACGGCTGCATTTTTCGTAAATCCCAGGCAATTCCCGATCCGCGTAGCATAGGTCCAGAAAATCCCAACTGAAAAGCACGTTCGGGCGATACGACGCCAATTCCTACCAGCCGCTGCTTCCAGATTCTATTTTCAGTTAATAAAGACTCATACTCATCGACACTGGCATCAAAAGTCTGGGTAAAATCCCACAAAAAGTCGAGTAAGGATCCTTGCCGGTTTGCATTTAGTTCGGCCAGTTTTTTTTCATTTCGCCAAGGGGATTTTTCATATTTTGGCATTTCATCAGGTAAGTCGCGATAGACGCCACCAGGTCGAAAATAAGTCGCATGCATTCTCGTGCCCGACACCGCCTCGTAGGCATCCATTAACGGTTCACGATCTCGAAAACAATATAAAAACATAGTCATGGCACCGACATCGAGTCCATGAGCACCGAGCCACATTAAATGATTTAATATGCGAGTTACCTCAGCAAACATACAGCGAATATATTGCGCACGAATTGGCGGTGTGATACCTAGCAGTTTTTCAATCGCTAAAACATAAGCGTGTTCATTACACATCATTGATACATAATCGAGTCGATCCATGTAACCAATACTTTGATTATAAGGTTTGATTTCGGCTAGTTTTTCTGTAGCTCGATGGAGCAGACCTATATGAGGATCGGCTCGCTCAATCGTTTCGCCGTCCATCTCTAAAATCATCCTCAGGACGCCATGAGCGGCAGGATGTTGTGGACCGAAATTAAGCGTGTAATGTTCAATATCTGCCATATTTTATTGACTACCTGATTAGCTGAAACAGAAACTTCTTTTGCTACTACGATCGCACCAATAGACTGGAGCATCATTTCTGTTTAACTTATAAGTTTAATTTGAGTCTATTTTTTATATCTGCTTTTAAAATCAGTTTTTTTACATCAGTTTTTAAAGTCTGTTTTCATCTATTGGTTATTGTAAATTTAACTATCTGTCACAGGTGAAGCCAAACAGGTTTGAAATTTTTTCAGCTTATTTTTACTATTGCTAATCAAAATTACAACACCCAATGCGCCACGAAAACACAATGCAGCTTCAATACCTCAAGATAAAAGTCAGTCGTCCATTGAGTGATTAACTTGCAGTCCTATTAACTTTGACGAATAACTTTAGGTACCAATATTCGCTCTTCTATTGATACGGGCTCGTAAATACATTGCTTTTTTTCTTCATCGTAGCGCATTTCAAGATTACCCACGACCGGAAAATCCTTTCGAAATGGATGACCAATAAAACCATAATCAGTGAGTATTCTTCTAAGATCAGGATGCCCCTCAAATAACAAACCAAATAAATCAAATGCTTCTCGTTCAAACCAGTCTGCACAATTCCAAATTTGAATAACACTCGGAATCATTAAACTGTCTTCTTCTACGAAAACTTTCACACGCAACCGCTGGTTTAAGGTAATTGAAAGCAAATGGTAAACCACTGCAAATCGCGGTTTTTCCCATTGATTGGTTTTTTTTCGACTTTTTCGTCCCCGACCAAACCCACTGGAAGAGGCCATTCTGGTTGACCATTCATCTTGCCCATAAGTTAAGTAATCAACCGCACACAGGTCGCTTAACTGTTCAAACTGAAATTCATCTTTATCTCTAAGTAGCTTGGCAATTTCTAATAAGCTTTCTTTTGCAATTTCCAGCGTTAATTCGCCAACATGTTCGGTTAAAGAAAGAATCTGTTCACCAAGTATATCGGATAAAGCTTGTTGTAATTTGTCAATTCCCATAATGTCTACTCTAGACTTGTCGAGCAATTGTATTGGTTCGTTTTATTTTCTTTTGTAATTGAATAACGCCGTACATTAACGCTTCTGCTGTAGGAGGACAACCCGGTACATATATATCAACTGGGACGATACGATCGCAGCCTCTGACAACGGAATAAGAATAGTGGTAATAACCGCCACCATTAGCACAAGAGCCCATAGAAATAACCCATTTAGGTTCTGGCATCTGGTCATATACCCGGCGGAGTGCGGGTGCCATTTTATTGGTCAGTGTGCCCGCAACAATCATCACATCAGACTGTCGTGGACTGGGTCTAAAAACAACACCAAAGCGGTCAAAATCATAGCGAGACGCACCTGCTTGCATCATTTCAACAGCACAACAGGCAAGCCCAAATGTCATCGGCCACATTGAACCAGTTCGCGCCCAATTGACTAGCGTATCAATGCCGGTAACCAGATAACCTTTACCTGCTTGTTGCACACCAGAGCCTTCAACAGCGGGCAGATTTTGTTCTACTCCCATTCCAATGCTCCTTTTTTCCATTCATAAATGAATCCGACAACCAGTAGTCCTAAAAAGACGCCCATTGCACCAATTGCAAACCAGTCGAGTTCCTGAAATACAACCGCCCAAGGAAAAAGAAACGCGACTTCAAGATCAAATATTATAAATAGAATAGCAACCAGATAAAAACGAACATCGAATTTATGACGGGCGTCTTCAAATGCATCAAAGCCACATTCAAATGGCAGCAGTTTATCTTCAACTTCTTTTCTTGGTGCAGCGAAATAACCAGCAAGCTCAAGAAAGGCACCAAGTCCCAGACCGATAGCGATAAATACCAAAATAGGTAAATAATTTTCTAACATGTCGAACCCCAGATAGATGTATGCGCTTTGCCGCCCTTTTTAAAAGACTTTGATCAAAATAGCAAGCACCTGCACTGATTTATATCAACAAGAGTACAGATCCCGAACTCGTTAATCTCATTGATTGATAGTGTTATCAGAAGATATTGATTTAAATAAGCTTTCTTCTCTTATTTTATATAGGCTAAGATTCAAAAAATAGCGAGTTCAATCGGGCTTTAATTCAATATAGGCGATAAAGTTAACCCCAATCAAGTGATGCATATTGCACCGCAAAGTTATCTTGATATTTATTTCTTATTGAGAACAGTCCAAGCAATTATTGATAAACTGACTAATATTATAATTAATAACCCAGACCACCCCACATAACGATACACGGTCATGCGATTTTGTAGTACCAGATCATACTGCAAACTATCTTGTTGGTAACGTGGTAAAAGTTTTTTGACTTTGCCATAAATATCAACAACTGCTGTTATCCCATCATTAGTTGAACGAATTAAAGGCAGTCCAAGTTCTAAAGATCGCATACGCGCCATTTGCATATGCTGATAAGGCCCAAATGAATCACCAAACCAAGCATCATTACTGACGGTTAAAATTATTTGGGGCTTATTTGGGTCAGCCTTAACAGACAGATCACGAATAATTTTAGGATACGCTATTTCATAACAAATCGCAGGTATGATGGTTGCCGAAGAATATTGCATTGGCTGTTGAGCATGCGTTGCAGGTGTAAATCCTGACATGGGTAAATCAAAAAACTTGATCAATCCACGTAACCATTTTTCGAGCGGCACATATTCGCCAAATGGCACGAGCACTTGCTTGTGATAACTTTGTTCAGTTTCACCAATACCAACTAGCGCCACGTAGCTTTGCTGAGTTTCGGCTTGATATTCAGGAACACCTAAAATCAAATTAGACTGGTTTTCTTTTGCCAGACGAGTCAGTTCAAATAAAATATCATCAACCTGATGCTTATAGGCTGGTATTGCGCCTTCTGGCCAGACAATAAAATCTGCGCCCCATAAAGTGCTGGTTTCATGAAACAAAACATCAATAATTTGTGCAAAATATTTCCGATCCCATTTCTTATCTTGTGCAATATTTGGCTGTACCAATGCCACTTTTACCGTTTTTGAATTGGCAGATAACGCTGTGCCATTATTTAACCCCAAATGATTATGTACATTAATCAGCACCAACATACAAATCACACTGGCGATTAAAACTAAATGTTGCCTGCGCTGCGAAATAATCCACATGGCTAGTGCCGATAGCAACAAAATTAATACCCAGCTAATCCCATAAACACCTAACCAGGTGGCCACACCGCCAAATGGTGAATCAATCTGGCTATAGCCAAGTAACAACCAGGGAAAACCGTTAAACACGACCGACTGAAGCGCTTCACTGACTAACCAACATAATGGTAAAACAACAATTAACACTTTACCGCGGGTTAACCAATTCAAACGAAAAAATAAGTATCCAAAAAAACCTTTAAATAGTGCCAAAAATGCAACAAAAATAACAGTTAATGCCGCAGCACCAATAACAGGTACAAAACCAAACTCATGGATGCTCACATATACCCAGCTCGCGCCAATCGAAAAAGCCCCTAACCCCCAGCAGTACGCCAATTGAAATGCGCTAAGGATAGTAATGCGTAACAGTGCCAAAATCAGACATAAAACAGCAACAATTGCTATCGGCCAAAATTCAAAAGGCGCAAAACCCAACGGATAAATTGCCCCGCTTAAAAACATGGCAATACGGGCAGACCAAGAATGGTTGTGTACACGAGCAAGTGCACGATTAGCAGTAGCCAGAACCAAAGCTTACGGTTCCTTTTATGATTTTATGTTGCAGGAGTGCTTATTATGCCACGAAATATCATAAATTGTAGGTTAAAAGCTGATAAAGTTACTCAACCAGCTTTTTCACTTTTTTTACGCGCAGGAGTTTAATGCGACGGGTATCGGCTGAGACAACTTCAAATTTCAGATCACTGATAATCGCAGACTCACCGCGCGCTGGCATATGACCAAATGCTTGCATCAAAATTCCACCAATCGTATCGTACTCATCATTACTCAGAGAAGACTTGAAGTAATCGTTAAATTCTTCAATCTCGGTGCGCGCCTTAACATTGAAGCTGTTATCAGCAATTTGATGAATATTGTCGTCATCATCATCAATATCATATTCATCTTCGATTTCGCCGACAATTTGCTCAAGCACATCTTCAATAGTCACCAACCCCGCAACACCACCATATTCATCAACAACAATTGCCATATGGTTGCGATTAGCTCGAAATTCTTTTAATAGCGTATCGAGACGTTTACTTTCAGGAATAATGACAGCGGGTCTTAAATAGTCTTTCAAGGTGAACTTACAGTCAGGATCGGCATCTCTTTCGGCAACAAACCTTAATAAATCTTTTGCCAGTATAATACCTTCAATATCGTCACGATTATCACCAATAACAGGAAAACGAGAATGGCGTGAATTGACAACACTTTGCAATATTTCTGAGTAAGCCATTTCATCATCAATCACCACCATTTCAGGTCTGGGAATCATGATATCTCGAGCTTGTAATTCCGAAATATGCATCACGCCTACCATCATCGATAACAGCTCGGGATTTATCAGGGTGTTTTCTTCGGCGGTCTTGAGAACTTCAACCAGTTGCTCTCTATCTTGAGGCGTATCTTGGAAAATCTGGGTAATTTTATCGAACCAATTTCTCGAGGGAGGTTTATCGGAACTCATTCAACTTTGCTCTTGTCGCAGTAAACCCTTTTAGTCTAACAAAGGGGGCAGATTTCGCAATACAAAATTAACACTTGCGATAAAAATTAGCACAATCAGTGCCAATTTTTATCATAAATGACCAAGTCATGAATCAATCATGACAAGGTCATTAAACTAAGGTTAACTAATGATTAGAAAGTATAATTTGCTTTCAAATAAACAAATCGACCATTAAAGCCCAATGGTGATTTAAGTGCATATTGAGCACCAGCGACACCAGCATATGAGCCCTTGCTGACATCACCATCAATGTAAACATCTTCTAATGAGTCGGGTGTTTCATCAAACAGGTTATTTGCACCAATTGAGAACTTCAGATCGTCAGTAACTTTATAACCCAATTCCATATCTACTGAAACTTCAGTACCTGGGTAAATAGGAAACGCTTCACTTTCCAAATGATCCTCATAATATTCGCCGTAATAACTGATACGAGTCAGTAAGTTCCAGCTATCTTGTGAGTGATTCATCGTCAGTGTTGCGCGATCTTCAGGTACACCACGCTCGAGTAATTCAACCTTTACATTGCTGATAATATCTGGACTAAAGCGGTCAACAGTGGTTTCAGTGTGATTTAATGCAAGATTGAAGTCAGTTTTTCCACCCCACATATCAGCAGAATAACTCACCACTAAATCAAAACCTTCTGTTGTGGTATCAAAGTCATTGGTAAAATATCGAACACTAGTAAAGCTGGTTGCATCATTAACTCCTAACGCCAACAACGCATCGATGTCCGTTTGTGTTAAATCCAATGGTGATGTTTGACTGATACGATCTTCAACTTCAATATTGAAGTAGTCTAGCGTAATAAACAGATCGTCCAAATCAAATACCGCACCCAATGTAAACGCAGTTGACTCTTCGGGCGTTAACGGCTCACCACCTTTTTGAATTGCAATTGGATTGGTCGGTGGTAAGGTTGCCTGATCTTCAAGACCATTCGCACCAAAAGCCGTTGTCACGTTAATCACGTTTGACTGACCAACAGTCGGAGCACGGAAGCCAGTACTAGCCGAACCACGAATAGCAAACGTTTCAGTTGCCTGGAAATGGCCTGAAATTTTACCGTCGAATGTTGAACCGAAGTCAGAAAAATCTTCATAACGAACCGCAAATTCCATCATAAATTCATCAGTGAAGTAAGTTTCTAAGTCGGCATAAAAACCGATATTACGACGGGTAAATACGCCCGCAGCTCGAGGTTGGAAGCCAGGGAAACCATTTGAACCAATACCAAAACCTTGAGCCGCTAAAGGACCAACTTCAAAAGAAGCCTGCTCACCGGGTTTAACTTCAAAAGAATCTTCACGCCATTCAAATCCGGCAGAAAATGTCATTCCGGCCAATGAACTAGTTTCAAACTCTTTAGAAACATCATAGTTCAACGCTTTTTCTAACTGAACATAACTACCTGGGTAGAAATCAGTTGGCGTATCTGGCCCAAGAGAAGGGTTGATGGTATTACGAATCGCAAAATCGACAGCGCTTCGGCCAAGGCTCATGCTGATATCGTAATTCATACCACCACTATATTCGCCTTTGGTTCCCATTGTTATCGACGTATCGACAACTTGTCCACCAAATCGAGGTGTAAAGCCGCCAGGGAATAGCGAGTTAAAGGCAAAACAATTTGCGCCTGCCAGCGAAGCCAGAGCCGCTTCATCAACCAGCCCATCAACAACCATTACGCGCGGACAATTCGAATTATCAGTCGCGCCCGGCGTCAAATCACCGGTTAAAATACTCGGTGTTGCATCGTCCCATAATGCTTGTCTTGTTGGGTCATCATCGCCAGGACGAGAAATCCAGACGCCATTAACTAGACGAGGTCCTTGAAAGACGCCACTTCGAGTTTGTGGATTACGATAGTAGAAGCCGCCATCAACTTCACGCTGAGAGTAGTTACCCCAAAGATAAGCTTCTTTATTATTGCCTAAATCAAGGCCAATATTAACAAATAATTTATAATCATCTTTTACTTCTGGCATCCCCCAGATCTGTGCAGGATTTTGCACTGCCAGATTTCCTGCCGTAATCAAACCAGCCGCATCATCACGTTGAACACTACGTGAAGTTGCCTCACGATCGTTATATTCAAAGCTGAAATTTGCGAAACCTCTTTCGGTAAATGGCATACCCACATTACCTGAGAATAATAACGCTTTGCCATCACCTTCTGAAAACTCACCTGACTTAACAGTAAACTCGCCACCATCTGCGTTGTCTTTTAAAACAAAGTTAATGACCCCGGCAATTGCATCAGAACCATACTGTGCGGAAGCACCGTCACGTAAAACTTCAACTTGTTTAAGTGCGGTTGATGGAATTGCAGATATGTCAGGACCTTGAGAACCATCAGCAATACCACCACCGATAAAGGTAATTACTGCCGAACGATGACGTCTTTTTCCATTCACCAGAATTAAGGTGCTATCAGGAGATAGTCCACGCAGGTTGGCAGGACGAACCATGGTTGCAGCATCACTGATTGGTTGCTCATTAACCGTAAATGAAGGTGCCACACTTGCCAATAACGAAGTCATATCACTTGTACCACTGGCAGTTATCTCTTCCGCAGATATTACATCAACCGGTACAGGTGAATCAGAAATAGAGCGAGGTGCAGCTCTGGATCCGACGATTACCATTTTGGTTGCTTCTTCGTCACTATCGCTTCGTTGCTCTTCAGCTGCATACAGCGTAGGTGAACTGAGAGCCATTCCCATTGCTAGGAATAAACTACACTTTTTAAAGTTGTTAGCCATATTTTCTTATCCTGTATTTACTTTACAATTTTTGTTATATCACTTACTTACGGTCTACCTCAAAATAAGCGTTACATGTTATAAACAGATCAAGAAAATTTGTAAACAGTCTACCTGTTCATTCTTTATGAATTTGGCAACATATCTCGAATTAAAATAAAGAACAAGTACTTACTATCCGCATAAAAGAGCAATGATGCGGCATTGCAGCATCACAGTTAGAAAATTATCGTTGTAAAAAAGCGTAAAAGCAGGCTTAAAATTATTAGTAAGGATTGGCAATACCTAGCGATTTTAGCGCAGCAATTTCAATTGCTTCCATCACTTCAGCTTCTTCAGAATCAATATGATCGTAACCCAATAAATGTAAAGTGCCATGAATAATTAAATGTGCCCAATGATTTTCTGGAAGTTTTTTTTGTTCTTCTGCTTCGGCCATCACAACATCTAAACAAATGACTAAATCTCCCAGCAAGTTACAGGGAATTTGCGGCGGTGCTTCAAAAGGAAATGAAAGAATGTTGGTAGGATTATTTTTATTTCGATATTGAAAGTTAAGCGACTGACTTTCCTGTTTGTTAACAACTCTAACGGTTAACTCCACTTGCGGCTGAGAATATTCTGCCATTGTTAACGCAGTTTTTATCCAGTTTTCAATCAAATTGCGAGCAGGAATCTGCGTTGATTGCAGCGTATTTTGAATTTCAACATCAATGATCATGGCTATTTTATTTTGCAAAATATAGTCGTTAATCTAGCTATTCAGTAGCAATTATCGAGTTATCGACAGGTTTATTGACAGATTGTTCAAAACGGCTTTTGCTATCAGCCAATTCATAGGCTTGAACAATACGTTGCACAACAGGATGTCGCACTACATCACCCGCTTGAAAGAAAGAAAACTTAATACCTTTAACATTATCTAAAATATCAATAGCCTGTCTCAAACCAGACATTTTTCCACGAGGCAAATCAACTTGAGTAATATCGCCAGTAATCACTGCACGAGAATTAAATCCAATTCGAGTTAAAAACATTTTCATTTGTTCAATAGTCGTATTTTGACTTTCATCCATAATAATAAATGCTTCATTTAATGTTCGCCCACGCATGTAAGCCAGCGGTGCGATTTCAATAATATTTCGCTCAATCAATTTGGCAACCCTTTCAAACCCAAGCATCTCATACAGCGCATCATATAAAGGACGCAAATAAGGGTCGACTTTTTGGTTTAAATCACCAGGTAAAAAGCCAAGCTTCTCACCAGCCTCAACCGCCGGTCGAGTTAATAAAATTCGTCTAACTTCTTGACGTTCAAGTGCGTCAACCGCTGCCGCTACAGCTAAATAAGTTTTACCTGTTCCTGCCGGACCTATACCGAAAGTGACATCACTGGAGAGCATATTCTCAATATAAATGCGTTGATTTTGCCCACGAGGACGAATTTGTCCTCGCTTTGTATTGATAACCAGATCGGTATGATTTTTATCGATAGTCTGTGTTAGATCTTGACTAAATGATTGTACGATTACGTGCAAATCTTCGGCAGAAAGCTGACGATGAGCCTGAACATGTTGATACAACTCACGTACCACCGATTCGACAACCGGCAAGTGAAGCGCATCACCAATGACTTTAAAAACATTTGCCCGGTTATTCAGCTCTACACCAAATCGCCTTTCTAGCAAACGGTAGTTTTCATCCAGATGCCCACCTAAAACAGCCAAGTATTCATTTTCGAAAGGATCAATTACAAATTCAATTGTTGCCATAATAAAGCTTTTCCAATTTAAAACGGTTACTGCAAAATCAACTTCTAAAACCCTATTAAAACAGGCAACAACAATTCACTAACTGCTAACGACTTGACCACGTAATGAATTAGGTAAAACTTCAGTTATTACCACATCAACAAATTGGCCAATCATTGAGGGTTGCCCATCAAAATTTACAATACGATTATTTTCAGTTCGACCAGCCAGTTTCATTGGATCTTTTTTTGACGGTCCTTCAACCAAAATTCGTTGTGTTGTGTTGAGCATTCTTCTTGCGTGAGCCTGCGCTTGTTGATTCAGTCGCTGCTGTAATAAAGCCAAGCGTTCTTTTTTAATTTCCAGAGGAGTACTATCATGAATTTCAGCCGCAGGCGTTCCTGGTCTTGGGCTATAAATAAAACTAAAGCTCAAATCATAATCAATCGCAGCAATTAAATCCATTGTATCTTCAAAGTCCTGCTCGGTTTCACCTGGAAAGCCAACAATAAAGTCAGACGATAAATAAATATCAGGTCTAATTTTTCTTAACTTGCGAATTTTAGATTTGTACTCCAGTGCGGTATGTCCTCGTTTCATCGCATTTAAAATGCGATCAGAGCCACTTTGTACAGGTAGATGTAAATGACTAACCAGTTCAGGAACTTTGGCATACACATCAATCAGACGCTGTGAAAATTCAACTGGATGCGAAGTCGTGTAACGAATGCGATCAATGCCATCAATCGCAGCAATCAACTCAATTAAAGCAGCTAAATCAGCCTCACCACCATCATGTGTTTTGCCTCGATAGGCATTAACATTCTGGCCGAGTAAATTCACTTCACGCACACCTTTCTCAGCCAAATCAACAACATCGGCAATAACATCATCAAACGGTCGACTGACTTCTTCACCACGTGTGTAAGGTACAACACAAAATGAACAATATTTGCTGCAACCTTCCATAATTGAGACAAAAGCCGTAACCCCTTCGACTTGCTGTTCAGGTAATACATCAAACTTTTCGATTTCAGGAAAAGAAACATCAATTACTGGTGATTGATTTTGAGTGACAGCATTAACCATATTCGGTAAACGATGAAGTGTTTGCGGGCCAAATACCATATCAACAAATGGCGCTCTTTTGCGTATTGCATCCCCTTCCTGACTGGCAACACATCCACCAACTGCGATTAGCAGGTCCGGTTTATTTTGCTTAAAATTTTTCCATTGACCGAGTTGAGAAAAAACCTTTTCCTGTGCTTTTTCCCTGATTGAGCATGTATTTAGCACTAAAAGATCGGCATCTTCAGGCTCTTGCGTTAAATCCATACCATGTGTCTTTTTTAACAGATCGGCCATACGAGATGAATCATATTCATTCATCTGGCAACCCCAGGTTTTGATATAAAGCTTTTTGGTCATATTTTTGATTAAAATCGATTCGTTAATGTCTGCCCAGCATTTTCGCTGATTAACAGCGAAAATCAGGATTAGGTATTCGTAAAGGGCGCGGATTATAACATTGGTCAAAAGGTAAACACCAGAGATAAAGCGAGATTTTAAGCTGTAAATAACCCGCTTTTTTGTGTATTAATGAACGAATGAACAATATGTGCTCAAAAGAGAGAGAAATATCTTGTTTAAGAATAAATAACCTTATATTTCAGAGTGTTATACGGCAGCATTTCAGCAGTTTATTAGCAACGGACAGGCTTATATAAATAATGTTGCTAGCTATAACCTGTCACTATTAACGGATTGGCCTCAATCGTGTCAATTCATCAGCTGTTTCATCCGTTTTTTGCTTTTTATTTTTTTCGGATTTTGCTTCTACCGCATCATCCAGGCTCCACCCTCGCATCTGACTTTTTGTTTTCACTGCCGCATGATTCATTGCTTCGTTGTTCAATTGTGCAAAACCGTTCATTAAAATTGTCAACTGCAAGCGATCTCTATCGTCGGTATAAGGCACTTCATTAATTCGATGAAGCAATTCCTCCAGCCTTTCAGTTACCCACTTAGCCATAAAACTCTCTCCGTTAGCCGTACCTACGGCAATTAATACCAATCATTAAAACTCAACTCAAATTACTAGAGAAAATCCAAAATTTTCAAAAATAACTCGGCTATTTTAGAGTTTAGACGCTATTTGGAAGTTTTGCCTGATTCAGACAAAATAACGCCTTCGGCCTCGCGTAAGGCATGATTAAGCACCGGATCAATCCGTTGAGTGATTTGCTCTACGGTACGTTGAATGACAAGCTGTGGACGATTGGCACTTTCATTGTTTACCGCATTAAACTCAAGACGCATAGCAGGCAACACCAGTGAAAGTCCTGAGTGAGGCAAAGTCATTTCAATCGGATAGGCGAACTGATAATTTGCTCTGCTACCGGTTTCTTCTCCCACAGTTTTAGCCAGCTGATGATGGTTAACATTCACAACAAAAAGACTACAAGCCGAATAGCAAAAACCATTGGTTAGTACCCAAATATTAGACGGACGATAGTTTTCAGCAGGATTCACTTGCTCCAGCGACAAAGGTATTAATTCGCCCCTCTCCCCCCAATAGATTGCATGTTGCAGATAATCCGTCCATTCCAGCGGTAACCATTGTAATCCCCAGCCGTATTTATCTTCACGCCTGGCCTTGGTTTTTCTAACATAATGCTTTTTAAGCTCTTTACTTAATTTCAATACGCCCTGGTTTGCCCAGCGAATTGGCCTATCCGTCATGCGACTCAGCAAACTTTTTAAGTTTTCCGACAATCCCCCCTGATTATATCTGACATCGATAATGAGATTATCCACCTGATCTTGTTGCATCAACGCAAATTGCTGTGTCAAATAATCATCAAACTTTTCTGGATTTTCATTAAAATCATTTAACCATAAAAGTGCTGTAGAATCTGTCAGTTGAGAGTATCCATAATAGGATTCTATCGCAGTAACCACAGGCTCTTTTTTAGCCGCAATAACGATGGCTTTCAGTGATTGCTGATACATTTTTTGTTGCCAGCGATAACCAATCGAATATTCACTCGAAAGATGTCCCATTGCTGCTAACAACCAGGGAAAATCCAGTTGTATCCGGCGATTTTGACCGGCTTCCGTTTCGCGCGCAGTTAACCGTCGCATCGTTTTTAGTAAATAGCCAATTGGAGCCTGATTAATCGATATAATCTCCGCACCTGCTGGAATTAAAGGAGTATCGGACAAATCTGCCGCCACAAATACCTGATTTTGCTCAACTAAAATTGCCAGTGGAAAAATACCGTGTTGCGAATTTGAATTTATTTCATTGGTTTTTGAAGGTAATTGAATATAGCTGTGAATATCACCTAATTGAGCAACGACTGGAGCGACTTGCAAGTAAAATTCCATTTTCGATAGTGGATAGTTTATCGCTTGCTTTAATGCGGCAAATTGAGCACTAAAAGCAGATTCAGTTACTTGAATAAATGGTTGCGGATGAATCTGGAGAATTTTCTTTTGTAGCAACGTGATATCTTCTTGCAATAATGCGGGACTAATCAAAGTGGAAACGTCAGCTTTTGGCGGCAAAACTTTTTTTTGATGATCAAGTAGCGGAGAAGTTGGCTGACGAGTTACACAAGCCGATAACAGCAAAAGTATTATCAGCAAGGCAAAAACAGGCAAATATCTTGTCATTAATATTCTTTATTGATTCAAGCACTGCAAACCATTGTACCTTTGAATGATATAAGTGTTAAATAAAAAACTGAATATTCATATATTTACCAATTTTTTCAAACCGTTATTTTAAGCTGACGATTTAGTCAATTGCTCTCATCACTTTTTAATATGAACAGGCAACTTGAACTATCCCCGATTAATCCATATTAATCCGCTTCGAGATAAGCTAAAATATTCCATTCAGCCAGTATTTGCAGTAGATATCAGCAATATTTAGAATTATTGAGAATGATGCCACAGACCATAAACGCAAAACTCCCGACCCAATGGGGAGAATTTACAATTCATGCTCTCGAAAAAATGCCTGATGGAAAAGAACACATCGCACTTTCAATGGGAAACATTCAAAGTGACCCCCCTGTTTTAGTGAGAATTCACTCAGAGTGCCTGACAGGTGATGCATTTGCGAGTTTACGCTGCGACTGTGGTCCTCAGCTTGAAGCTGCACTGGAAAAAATCGCCACCGAAGGTCGTGGTATTTTAGTTTATTTAAGACAGGAAGGTCGTGGTATTGGTCTGGTCAACAAAATCAAGGCTTATGCGCTACAAGATCAAGGGCAAGACACGGTCGAAGCCAATATTAACCTAGGTTTTAAAGCAGACCAGCGAGATTTCACAATCGCAGCCAATATTTTAGATATTTTAGATGTCAAAAAAGTTCGTCTAATGACCAATAATCCCCGCAAAGTCAGTGCACTAGAAACTGCAAATATCGAAGTTGTCGAGCGAGTCCCACTAAAATTTGGACGAAATCCACATAATGAAGCCTATCTGTTAACTAAACACGGTAAACTCGGACATTTGTTGGACTAATTTCAGCAACCCAATATAATCCCGTAAAGTTGTTATAACGTTGCGGTAAAATAACAGGATACCTCACCATGAATCAGACATTTCAAGTTCTATTATCCTCTTCAAAACTAAGTAGTATATGGGGAGAAGAAGGCGCGCTGTCTTTTCACGAATCTGGCGCAACCATCCATATTGAAAGCCTAACTGACTCACCGGTAATACTCGAAAAAATTCAAAAAGCCGCCCGTCAAATTGCATCAATGAATGTCCCCAGAGTGAGTCTGGTTGGTAATTGGCCCCTTGAGGCTCAGTGGCATTTCTGGCAAGGTGCATATTCGCCTAAACCTGGCATCATAATTGACTTTGCCCAGCTACCGGCTGATGAAAACCAAATACTGAATAATCGAGTAACCGTTTTAAGCTGGGTCCGACAATTAATCAACCAAACACCTGAAGAGCTTTCCCCCGTTGAGTTGGCTGTTCAATCTGCAGAATTTATCAAGCAGTTTTCACCAAATGAAGTAAGTTATCGCATTATCAGTGGCGAAGAGCTGGCTGAAAACGGTTACACAGGTATTTTCAGTGTGGGCCGCGGCAGCGACCGTCCACCGGCAATGTTGCAACTTGAGTATACTCCCGCAGGTTGGACTGAAGATCATCCCGCTGCGGCACTAGTTGGAAAAGGTATTACCTTTGATAGTGGGGGATACAGTTTAAAAGCCTCAACCAGTATGCTGCATATGAAATCGGATATGGGCGGCGCAGCAACCGTAGCTGGCGCACTGGCGCTTTCGATTGCTAATGGTTTGCACAAAAAAGTTAATTTGTACTTATGCTGTGCCGAAAACTTGGTGAGTGGCCATGCATATAAATTGGCCGATATTTTAAAATATCGAAATAATGTTTCAGTCGAGATTGTCAATACCGATGCCGAAGGACGTATTGTCTTGGCAGATGGCTTAATCGACGCGAGCAATTCGGGAGCGCCTATCATCATTGATGCTGCGACTTTAACAGGCGCTGCAGTCGTTGCCGTGGGCGTCGACTACAATGCAATATTTTCAATGGATGATGAACTGGCAACTCAGTTTAGCGCAGTTGCAGAGGGAGAAAATGACTTGGCCTGGCGACTACCTTTAACCATGCAACACCGCAATAAATGTCCTTCACCATTTGCAGATACTGCCAATAGTCGCCCTCAACCTGGCGGTGGAACGGGCGCAGCGAGTAATGCCGCAGGCTTTTTGTCGCGCTTTGTTAAGAACCCAGAAACAGGCTGGTTACATGTTGATTTAGCGGCTTGTTATAAAGATTCGCCTGACAGTCTGTGGTCTGCAGGCGCAACAGGTCGCGGAGTCAGAAGTATTGCCGCATTCTTAAATCAACTTTGATCGTTAAAAATCGGATTTTATGATTTCCAAACTCTGGCAACGATTACGCGGAAAAAAGTCAGAAGATTTTACTGGCACTCCCTTGGTTATCCCAAGGGATCAGCATAATGTATCACGTAAAAATATCAGCAAAAATGCATTGAAAGTTTTATACAAACTTAACGATGCGGGCTATGAAGCCTATCTGGTCGGTGGCAGTGTTAGAGATATATTATTAGGTTTATCACCAAAAGACTTTGATGTCGCCACCAATGCAACCCCCGAGCAGATTTGTCAGGTATTTAAGAACAGTCGTTTAATTGGTCGACGTTTTAAACTGGCACATGTTGTATTTGGTCGAGAAGTAATCGAGGTCGCAACATTTCGCGGCCATCACGGCGATGGAGACACTCAACACGCACAAACATCAAACAAAGGCATGTTGGTTAGAGACAACGTCTACGGAAGCCTTGAAGAAGATGCGTTTCGCCGCGACTTTACCGTTAATGCGCTGTATTATTCGGCGAAAGATTTTACCGTGTTTGACCACACAGGCGGCTTGGCAGATCTCCAAAAGCGTCAGTTAAAATTAATTGGTGATCCACAAACACGCTATCAAGAAGATCCGGTCAGAATATTACGTGCCATTCGACTGTCTTGCAAACTCAATCTTACAATCGAACCGCTCACCGCCGCACCAATCCAAAAATCAGCAGAAATGCTTGGGCAAATATCTCCTGCACGCCTGTGGGATGAGTGCAACAAACTGTTTTTGTCAGGACATGCCTATTCAATCTGGCAACAGATGCTACACTTTGGTGTGATGAAATACTTGTTTTATCAAACTGACCAGTACTTGAAAGGTGCAGATGCAGCACTATTTAATCAGTTTATCGAGTCCTCATTAAAGAATACCGACACTCGTATCAAGCAACAACAACCAGTCACTCCCGCCTTTTTATTTGCCGTATTTTTGTGGCAACCTCTACAAAAAGAAACACAGGTACAAATAAAAAAAGGCGTTCACACCTATGAAGCCTCTCAAAAGGCAGCCATAAAAGTGGTTGATAAACAACGCTCAACTATTGCGATTCCAAAACGTTTTTCAACGGTTGCTAAAGAAATTTGGAGCTTGCAGTATCGGCTGCCTAATCGGAAAAAACGAAATGTTGATAGCCTAATTCAGCATCCGCGCTTTAGAGCAGCATATGATTTCTTATGTTTACGCGCAGCAGGTGATGCCAAACTGCAAGAAATTGCCAATTGGTGGACCAGCTTTCAAGAAGCTTCAGCGCCAGATAAACACCAGTTAATCAAGCAGGTTAACGAGGGACATTCACGCTCACATAAACGTAAGAAAAGACAAAATAACTATTCTCGCCGTGCCAGGAATAACTAATGAGTAAGCAAAATGAAAGCGTAGCGGTGCCTTCGATGAATAGTTATTTAAGCAATCCAACGACTCACCTATTGGAACATCAAGTCAAAGTATTTATCGGGTTAGGTGCCAATTTGGACTCACCACAGGCCAAACTGAATTCAGCAATCAATGAACTTGCAGCATTACCTGAAACACAGCTTGTTGCGCAATCAAGCATATACCTTTCTCCACCAATGGGACCACAGGATCAAAACGATTACCACAATGCGGTTGTAGCTATTCAAACCCGCTTGATGCCACTCGCTTTGCTTGACCAGTTACAAAACATAGAAAACCTACATGGTCGGGTTAGAAAAGCGCAACGCTGGGGTCCAAGAACACTGGATCTTGACATCCTTTTATACCATGATAAAACCATTGAAAATTCTCGATTGACTATTCCTCATTATGGGCTTGAACAAAGAATCTTTGTACTCCAGCCTTTATTTGAGATAGCACCTGAATTAGTATTACCCAATGGCAAGTCAATCAAGACATTATTACAATCCATTGATAATCAAAGGATCCAGAAATTGTGACAAATCTAGAGCAATCGAGTAACCATCATTTTATTGCGGTAGAAGGTCCAATCGGCGTGGGCAAAACGACACTGGCTAAAAAGCTGGCACAAACATTACAGGGAGAACTGTTGCTCGAAGCAGCAGAAGAAAATCCTTTTTTAGAAAAGTTTTATCAAGATCCTAAGTCTGGTGCACTGCCAGCCCAACTTTATTTTTTATTTCAGCGTACTCAGCAGCTCAAATCTCTTATTCAGACAGATATGTTTATCAGCAATCGTGTTTCTGACTTTTTAATGGAAAAAGATCGATTATTTGCTCGGGTAACACTGGATAAAGATGAATTAAACTTATATGAGCAGGTTTATCAAAATTTAACAATTAATGCCCCGACACCTGATTTGGTTATTTATTTACAAGCACCCGTTGATGTTCTTTTAAAAAGAATCAGAAAGCGTGGTGTACAGATGGAATTCACTATCACCGAAGAATATCTTCAGCAACTGAGTAGTGCATATACTGATTTTTTTCATTATTACGATGCATCACCGTTACTGATTGTAAATGCCTCAGGAATCGATCTGATTAATAACGAAGAACATTATGGGCAGTTACTTGAACGAATAGCCGACACCACCAGCGGCAGACACTATTTTAACCCTACCGTTATTTAGCTGTATCTTATGCGGTCAAACTGGATTATTCCGTCATATGAAAAAACAAACAATTGGCAGTTTACTAAAACTTAAACAACGCAACGAACCAATTACGGTGTTAACCGCTTACGATGCTACCTTTGCCAAACTAGTTTCTCAACAAGGCGTCGAAGTTATTTTAGTTGGCGATTCATTAGGTATGGTCATGCAAGGCCATACAACGACAGTTCCAGTCAATATCGAAGAAATGGTTTATCATACCCAATGCGTTAGTCGCGGTAATCAAGGCGCATTAATTGTCAGCGACTTTTCTTTTATGTCTTACGCCACGCCCGAGCAAACCTATACAAACGCGCAGCGGCTGATGCAAGCTGGCGCCAATATGGTTAAGCTGGAAGGCGGTGAATGGTTACTCGATACGATTCGAGGACTCACCGAAAGAGGCATACCTGTTTGTGCTCATTTAGGATTAACCCCCCAGTCGGTTGATATTTTAGGTGGTTATAAGATCCAGGGACGTGACGAAGAAACTGCAGAAAAAATTTACCAGGATGCAATAGCACTGCAAGCCGCGGGCGCTAAACTGTTAGTGTTAGAATGTATTCCTCAATTATTATCTGAAAAAATATCTAAAGCACTCACCATACCAACGATTGGCATTGGCGCCGGTAAGCAGACAGATGGACAAGTGCTGGTACTGCAAGATATGTTGGGTATGGATACCAGCTTTTCTCCAGCGTTTGTTAGAAACTTTATGCTCGATCCTTCGGTAAATTCTATCGCAGATGCCATTAAATGCTATGTCAATGAAGTCAAACAAGGTAATTTTCCGGCAAGTGAACACTGCTTTGATTAACCCGATTCAAACAGTTATTGAAGGCAGTCTCATTTAGTTTTGTCATTTACATTGATTGCTTTGAATATTGAGAGTTTCAGTCAAATCGAACCCAATAATACGTTTAAATAATCGCTATGAAAACAATTCATTCTCCCGAAGTATTACAAACTGAATTACTCGCACTAAAACAAAAAGGTTTGCGGATTGGCTTTGTACCAACGATGGGTAACCTTCATCAAGGACACCTTTCACTGGTACAACTTGCCAAAGAAAAAGCTGATATTGTAGTTGTCAGTATTTTTGTCAATCCAATGCAGTTTGGTCCAAACGAAGATTTTGACAGTTACCCAAGAACGCTCATTGATGATTCAAATAAACTGGAAAACTTAGGTATCGACTATTTATTTTTACCAGAAATCAATTCAATTTATCCCTTGGGTCAAGAGCAGCATACTACAGTTTCACTACCACGCTATACCGACAAACTCTGCGGAAAAAGTCGTCCCGGACATTTTAGCGGCGTTACCACTGTGGTTAATATTTTATTTAATATCGTACAACCCAACCTCGCCATTTTTGGCAAAAAAGACTTTCAACAATTATTAATTATTCGTTCAATGGTAAAAGATTTGATAATGCCGATTGAAATTATTGGTGGCGAAATATTTAGAGAATCAAATGGTTTAGCGATGAGTTCGCGCAATGGTTACTTATCGATAGAAGAAAAAACACAAGCTAGTATGTTAAGAAAAATCATTTTAGATGCAGGTAATCAAATAACATCTCGCAGCCAACCACTCCTGACGATAGTCAACCAAGCAAAACAACAACTGATGGATGCAGGATTTAAGGTTGATTACTTTGAAATCGTTCGACAAGACGATATTGCTACGCCTAAAGACTCAGATCAACATTTATTAATTGCTGCGGCTGCATGGCTTGGTAAACCCAGACTTATCGATAATCTGGAAGTAACCCGTCAATAATTTTTTGCAATAAAAAAGCAGACAAATACATTAATTTTGCCTGCTTTTAACAAAGTATTTGTAGCCAGTTAAATACGATTTTTTAGCTTTTAGAAAAAACCAGCCATGGCATAAGCAGTCTTCTTAAACATAAGATCAATCGCTTCATTGAGTTCTAAATTCGCTTGATTTGCTGTCGTAACGATTCTTGTACGGTACTCTTTTTTATTAGACACTTCAGAATATGTTTGACGACTAGAGCCCGCGTCAGAGACTTTTGCATCAACCTGGCTATCTTTTCGTACATAAACACCTTTACGCGCCTTTTCTTTAATTTGCACATCAGCAACCAACATATAAGTCACATCTTTGACCAGACTGCCAGAAATAAATTCGGCAGCACCACCAAGAATACCACCAGAAACTGCGCCACGGTATGGACTGCTATTATTAGCAATTGCGCCAACAGCAGCACCACTGGCAACGGCACCGCCTAGATACCCTTGACCAAGTGCAGCTTCAGCCGCAGTTGGTGAAGCTTTTTCTAAATTTAAAACATAAACAATCATTTGAAATTGCGCAGCTTCTGGATCATCAACCAGGACATAACCAGAACCACCGGGCTGAGTAAATTGTTCGGCCACAAATGTTTTAAAATGATTACGATTGAATTCCATTACCCCGCTGCGAATATCAAGAAAAATAGTTCGCTTATCTTGTGCAACAGGATCGACAAAAATAGCGGTACTAGTGCGGGTTTGCACATCAAGATCTTTTTTCGACAACAAAACCTGAGTAGCAGAACAACCTGCAACTAAACCAACGATCAGACCAATAATCCCCAAACGGAGTAAGTTATTTGATAACAATTTCATTTGTTATTCTCCAAAATATGAAATGACAACTAAACAATCGCCACTATTAAATGACGAGAAAAATAAATCAGATAAATTTAATAAATTATTTTGTTTCGAGAGTAATTAGAACCAATAACGTCCATAATAGTGTCGATAGTAACGACACGAACGATAATAATTCCAACCATAGTGATAAATATCAGCACAGCTATAACCGGGTCGCCAAAAGTCAGGGGCTTTCTTTTCAGGCTGTAAATCTTTTTTCATTGAAGATTTAATGTAGTCATCAATCTTCTTTTCATCTGCGACTGAAAATGGTTTTTCCATGACTTCTGCGTTCAGGCGCTTTTGCATTTCTGCCATTTCATCCTGCTGGTTGTCTGCAGCATTGACCGTCGAAAAAGCTGTCATTGTGGCAAATAAGACAATGCAGGTTAATTTGATTTTTTTATTCATTGACTAACTCTAAATGCGTTTAAAAATAAATCGTTCAAGTATTACAATCATATTGATGAACTTAAACTAAGAGAGATAATATTACGTTTCTCGATTTGGGATATTCTATGTAAATTGTTATATAAATACAATCAAAGGTAAAAAATGTGAACTTATTTGCATTTTTATCCATGAATCTCAGAAAAAAGGTCTATATTCAATAAAAATGTCAAACTTGTTGTGGGTTTTTGTTGTTTCGCAACAAGACTTCCTGTTACACTGAATTCGTTTAGATTGCAAATAATAATATCGCCTAAGTAGTTATACTTTAGTTTTATTAATAATTCTCAGGTATAAATAACTCGGGTATAAACAAAGGACCAAACTAACATGTCGGAAATAAGAATCATCAAGAAATACCCTAACCGCCGTTTATATGACACACAAATCAGCAGCTATATCACGCTTAATGATGTCAAAGAACTGGTAATGTCTTACAGTGACTTTAAAGTTATCGATGCAAAATCAGGAGAAGATCTCACGCGCGGAACTTTAATGCAGATTATTTCAGAAGAAGAAACCGCTGGCCAACCTTTACTGACTGCGGAAATTCTCAAAGAGTTCGTGCGCTTTTATGGGGACTCAATGCAAGCTATGATGAGCCGTTTTCTAGAACACAGCGTGAAGCACTTCATGGAAAAACGAGCAGGTCTGAAAAGCCCGTTAAACACCATTCTAGGAGCAAACCCTGTTTCGTTAATGCAAAGTATTGCAGAACAAAACATGGACTCATGGAAAGCGAAATCAAGCAGCCTGAATCAAAAATAAGCGTCTTTAATAGCTGCCTGGACATGATACATTGCTATCATTGCGGTATCCTGGCTCTATTAGCGTCTTTAACCAAGATTATCGATAGATAGTTCCATTATAAAACTAAGAGCGCAATAACGTTTGTGGTGTCTATTCAGTAATATAATGGTAATTGAGTTTATTGATTTTGATCATCGTAAGTGATCATCATATAAAGAGCTTACTTGAAATTTTAGAGCGATAGATTTTGAGTTGATATTTATATATCAGCACCATACAGTTGGCCACCTAAACATCTGTGTGTATACACTAGTTCAAATTACTTTATAATTTGAATTCTCAATCAGTAGAAAATATTAAGTCAATTTTGTACATTCTACGTTTACAAACAGAATAGTTCTTTTGTTTTACCTTATTATTAGCGCCTAAGTTAACGCAGTCGAAACTGGTTAGCTCTACCCGAACGATAAAATAAAACAGATCAATTAGTTTTCTAAACTAAAGCGCTTGGCTCTATAACTTACGCCAAACAATCTGCAAAATCTGTAGTAATAAATCAAATAGCGGTGACAAAACGAAAATTGTCATCACGCAAAGCAGTATGAGCCAAACCAGACAAAATTTAATCCAGTGCCATTTTAATGCATTTGCATGGCTTTCCACTTTGCTTTTACTTTGGGCCTTAATGAGTCGACGCGTTGTATTCACCGCATAAGCACCAAATAGCATAATCAAGGCAATTACTAACACAAGCTGATAACTGACATCTTTTTCTAGAGAAAAAGCGGCTCCGATTAATATCCCCGGAATCAAATAAACAGGCACCCATAAAATACCAGAAATGACATTCACCCAGAAAAATGTGTGCTTATTCATCTCTGAAATTCCGGCAACCAAAGGAATCACGGCACGACTCGGGCCTAAGAAACGACCAATAAACACGCCACTTACCCCATACCGATGAAAGAAATTACGCGAGTTTTGAATAAGCGCATCATGTTTGGCAACAAAGCGCCAAGATAGAATTTGATGATGGTAATGGTATCCTACCAAATAACTCAGGTATTCGCCTAAAACAGCACCAATGTAAGCTGCAATGGCCATTGGGTAAAATGACAAGACATCTGCGCCAATTAATGTACCAACACCAACCAACAAAACCCAACCAGGCATGAGAATACCAATAATCGCGACAGACTCTAGAAAAGCAATGATAAACACAATTAACATTGCCCACTGACTATGCTGCTCAATAAAACCTAAAATACTTTCTGACATCGTTCTTAATTATTGGCTATTGTTCTATCGTAGAATTACTTTCAACTACCAAAGTATTTTAAATAAAATTGTTTAAACAGTTCGAGCGACACAACAAAATATTTACAAATGATTGGCTTTCAATTGTAATCATTTTCCTACATGTTAGAAACAAGTACAAATTATTTATTCTTGTTCAACAATTTTTATTCAATTAAGCGAAAAGGAAATAGTAAATATCGAATTAAATCGAGAGACCTGAGAAGAAGAATACCAATACAAAAACCATAATCTTTTTAAAAATTTGTTTAAACTTTAAATTTTAAAAGATCTTAATACTTACTGATTTAGTTTTTGTAAAAATAGAAAACAAAACGGTTAGTTAATTATTCAGTCTCAGCATCTTCTATTTAATTCGATTAAAATTCTAAGCACAAATCTTAGTCTTTTAATTGAAAAAGTAACTTCTTTCATATTTCAATTGCGACTTTTAATATTTAGTACGTAACTTTTTAGCCAACAAGTTTAATAGAAAGTAATACAAGCCCACATTTATATTATGGAATAAAATAGATGAAGATGTTTTAGGAAAGAAATGATTTTAGAAACTGAGAGACTAGTAACAGCCTCTCAATCAGTTGAAGAGACTTTAGGCGTCAATAAAAACGTTAGGTGATACATTGAATTTTTTTGCTAACTCTTTAACGTGCCTCAGTGTTAAAGTGCGCTTTCCGCTTAAAATTTCAGAAACAACACCCTGACTACCGACTTCTTTCAATTCAGATTGTTTGATTCCGTGAAGTTTAATCAGATAACGCAAAGCAAGTAATGCACCACCTTGGTTTTCTAACAGCGACGTACCTTCGTATTCTTTAGCTGCACGAGCCATAGCCTTAATTAATCCCGATAAAGGACTATTTGGCCTGTTTTCAACTAAAGTCATAGCGTCTCGAAGATTGACTAATAAGGTTTCGTAGTCTTCCTGATTTTTAGGTGTATCTATAACCGGTGAGACCAGATTCCAATGTTGTACCGCTTTTTCTAGTGCCTCATGCATATCCATTTCCTCCTAATGATTGCCAGGCTTTATTTCTTCTATGTAAGCTACTTGAGATTCAAAATTAATTAACGTGTGAACAAGTAATGTTGTTTCAGGTATGGGAAATTTGTACTGATAGTTAAATCCACGCATGTCGCCAAATGTCTCTCGTAAATCCTGCTCAGAATAGAAATCGCTATTACTGAGAATTTGGAGCCAGCCGTTTAGATGATTATGAGCTGCAGGATACCGCACCTGAGCTTCTTTCATTCGATTTACAGCAACAACTTTCACTTTAACCCTCCTTGATTTTTTTGTGTTAGACCAACTACAAAACTAATTTTGAAAACTTAATTTTATAGTAAGAGGTAAGAAGATTTCGTTAATCGGTGAGTTAGAAAATAGTCCATAAAGAAAGAAATTTCAAATGACAAATTGACAAAATTTCTAATTTCCTTTCAAAATTAGACCTATTTCAAATTAAACGTGTTTTTATTATCAACCATAATTAATTAATTGCAACCATTCCATTCAATAAAAATTAAAATAAAAATTTACGGTATCTTTATTTACACTGAAAATTTTAAACCCTACACTGTGTTTTTAATTTTTAAACAATAACTTATATGTTTCCTTATCTTTATCAATCAACAGCTCTGACCATTGGAACTTATGGTGTAATGTTAGCCTTAGCTTATCTTGTTGGACGCCATATTTATATTGCAGAGTTAAACCGAATTGATAAAAACATTAATGTCGAAATTTTTATTTTGAGCTTACTTATTGTAGGGGTTATTGGTGCCAAACTTATGTTCCTATTTAAAAATCCCGACAAAGGTTCGCTAACACAATTGAGTAGTCTAACTTCAGCCACAGGTTTTTCGAGTCAAGGAGCAATACTCGGCGCAATTATTGTGACCGTCATTTTCTCTAAAATTAATCAAATTAAATTAAATCTGTTACTCGATTCAGCAGCACCAGCAGCAATTGTAGCTTATGCTATTGCGCGCGTAGGTTGTTTTCTTTCTGGGGATGATTGTCATGGTATCGAAAGTGATCTACCTTGGGCAATGACGTTTCCTAATGGACTATCAAAAACAGAGGTGCCAGTTCACCCTGTACCACTTTATGAAGTCATCTATTCCATTTTCATTTGGCTTTATTTATTGCACTCAAAGAAAAAACCATTACGCCCTTACCAATTGTTTTTTACCTTTATTTTTCTGTGGGGAGTATGTCGATTTTTAGTTGAATTCGTAGCAGCGAATCCAATTAAAATTATAGGCATGAGCGGTTCGCAATTCGGCGCATTATTGATGTTTATCAGCGGTTCAATTTATTTTTTCAGGCTCTATCTAAACCAAGCTACCAAAAAAAAGCCGGGATAAACCCGGCTAAATAATTCGTAATGTCAAACTTTTACTCTTCTTCAACTACTGCCGCTTCATCTTCATCATCAATGATTGGACGATCAACCAGCTCAACATAAGCGATTGGTGCTTTATCACCAGCTCTAAAACCGGCCTTGATTATACGCAAATACCCACCAGGTCTCTCTTGATAACGAGGCCCTAGCTCATCAAATAGTTTACCAACAGCAGCTTTGTTACGAGTGCGAGAAAAAGCCAAGCGACGATTAGCAACAGAATCTTCTTTAGCTAGCGTAATGAGAGGCTCGACTACTCGACGCAACTCTTTCGCCTTTGCAAGCGTTGTCTTGATTAACTCATGCTCAATTAAAGAAACAGACATATTGCGAAACATAGCCTGACGATGACTAGAATTTCTATTTAATTGACGACCACTATGACGATGACGCATTTTAAATTACCTATTTTAACTTACCAGCCTGCTATAGTACTGGTATTATTTGGTTTATGTTATTTAGCAAGCTTAAATTACACTTGCACCTTTTATAAATAAGAAAACCTTATTCTGTAAAGAATAAGGTTTTCATTAATAAGCGTTACAGAATTAGGCGTCTTCAAGAATACTTGAAGGTGGCCAGTTTTCCAAGCGCATTCCAAGAGAAAGACCTCTTGAAGCTAAAACATCCTTAATTTCTGTTAAAGATTTCTTACCTAAATTAGGTGTTTTAAGCAACTCAACTTCTGTTCGCTGAATCAAATCACCAATGTAGTGAATATTTTCAGTTTTCAAACAGTTAGCACTTCTTACAGTAAGTTCTAAATCATCTACAGGACGCAGTAAAATTGGATCAACTTCTGGCTCTTGTGTTTCTGGCTCAGCTTGTTTCTCATCTTTCAGATCAACAAAAGCACTTAGCTGTTGCTGCAAAATAGTTGCACAACGTCTAATCGCTTCTTCTGGCTCTATAGTACCATTAGTTTCCAAATCAATTACCAATTTGTCGAGGTTAGTACGCTGCTCAACCCGAGCAGAATCAACAACATAAGAAACTCGTCTGATTGGACTGAAAGATGCATCTAATTGCAATCGGCCAATTGTGCTGTCTTCATCTTCGCTACGTTTACGAATAGCTGCAGGCTCATAGCCTCGGCCTTTCTTGACAATCAATCGCATACTGATTGACCCTTTGTCAGTTAACGTTGCAATATGATGATCAGGATTGACAATTTCAACGCCTGCCTGAGGCTCTATATCTGAAGCGGTTACTGGGCCTTCACCATTTTTCTGCAAAATCAGTGTAGCCTCATCTTTATCTTCAAGCTTAATTGCTAAACCTTTAAGATTTAGCAGGATATCAATGACATCTTCTTTTACACTTTCAATAGTGGTGTACTCATGAAGTACACCATCAATTTCCACTTCAACTACTGCGCAACCGGGCATAGACGAAAGTAAAATTCTACGTAGAGAGTTACCTAAAGTGTGTCCAAAACCTCTTTCGAATGGCTCTAATACAACTTTAGCTTTTCTCTCACCTTGACTTTCCACTTTTATCTGACGTGGTGTCAGTAGTTCAGTGACATTACCCATATATAATCCTCTTCAAGTATTACTTGGAGTATAATTCCACAATTAGATTTTCATTGATGTCTGATGGCAAATCAGTACGCTCAGGAGTCGCTTTGAAAGTGCCTTCCATCTTCTTATCATCAACTTCAACCCAAACTGGACGTTCTTTTTGTGATGCCAGCTCTAATGCAGCAATAATTCTTGCTTGTGTCTTAGACTTTTCACGAATTGAAATCACATCAGAAGGAGACACCTTATATGATGGAATGTTGACCATTTCACCATTAACCAATACGGCTTTGTGACTAACTAACTGACGAGCTTCAGAGCGAGTAGAACCGAATCCCATACGATAAACAACGTTATCTAAACGAGACTCTAATAATTGAAGAAGGTTCTCACCCGTTGCACCTTTTAAACGCGCAGCTTCTTTATAGTAGTTTCTGAACTGTTTTTCCAGTACGCCATAAATACGGCGAACTTTCTGTTTTTCACGCAGCTGTAAACCATAATCGGAAAGACGAGCACGTCTTGCGCCATGGAATCCAGGAGCTTGATCAATTTTACACTTATCTTCAATAGCACGAACGCCGCTTTTCAGCATTAAATCAACGCCTTCACGACGTGCTAACTTAAGTTTAGGTCCAATATATCTTGCCATGTTTTAATCTCCAGCAATACCTATAAGTTACACGCGTCGCTTCTTGGGAGGGCGACAACCATTATGCGGGATAGGAGTTACGTCAGTAATATTCGTAATCTTAAATCCAGCGTTATTCAGAGCTCGAACGGCTGATTCACGACCAGGTCCAGGTCCTTTAACAAATACTTCCATGTTTTTCATACCCATCTCTTTAACCATCTCAGCAACGCGATCTGCAGCTACCTGAGCGGCGAATGGGGTACTTTTACGTGAACCTCTGAATCCTGAACCACCAGCAGTAGCCCAAGCTAGAGCATTCCCCTGACGATCAGTAACGGTAACAATAGTATTGTTGAATGAAGCATGAATATGTGCCATTCCATCCACTACATGCTTTTTAACTTTTTTACGAGAACGAGGTGACTTTGCCATTTCGCTTACCTCTTAATTGGTTTACGCGGACCTTTACGTGTACGCGCATTGGTTTTAGTTCTTTGTCCACGGACAGGTAAGCTTCTTCTGTGACGAATGCCACGGAAACAACCTAGGTCCATTAAACGTTTAATATTCATTGAAACTTCACGTCGCAAATCACCTTCTACGGTGAATCTTGCAACTTCTGTGCGAAGTGATTCAATTTCAGACTCGTCTAAATCACGAATTTTTCGACTTTCTTCGATTTTAGCGTTTGCGCAAATTTCTTTAGCGCGAGTCTTACCAATGCCGTAAATTGCGGTCAACGCAATTACCGAATGTTTATTAACTGGAATATTAATACCAGCGATACGGGCCATCTAATTAACTCCCAAATTTCAGTTTCAACTACCAGTGTTACGAAAAAGCGCGACATAATAGCGTTGAAACGATTAAAAATCAACCTGTTAATGTAATTTGTTAATCTCTCTTATAATGAGATATGTTAAGGAAGTCCTCAAATCAACCCTGACGCTGTTTATGGCGAGGGTCAGAACAAATCACACGTACACTACCGTTTCTGCGAATTACTTTACATTCACGGCACATTTTCTTAACAGAAGCTCGAACTTTCATTTTCGTACTCCAAAAACGCTTAAGTTTCTACCGGGTGGAACCGGAAGTACCATAGTTCTTAAAATTTGCCTTTTTCAGTACCGACTCATAGTCACGTGAAATTAAATGTGCTTGAACTTGCGACATGAAATCCATAATAACAACAACAATAATCAGTAATGACGTTCCACCGAAGTAGAAAGGCACTTGCCAGAATAAGATCATAAATTCAGGTAACAAACATACAGCGGTAATATATAACGCGCCGACGAGAGTCAATCTGGTCATAACCTTATCAATGTATTTGGATGTCTGCTCCCCAGGACGAATCCCAGGAATAAACGCTCCAGATTTTTTAAGTTGATCTGCCGTATCACGCGGGTTATAAACTAACGCTGTATAGAAAAAGCAGAAAAACATAATGCCGGCACCATAAATCAAAATGTAAAGCGGGTTACCAGGTTGCATTTGCTGTGCAATGTTTTGCAACCATAACCAATCATCACCTTTACTGGCACCAATCCACTGGGCAATTGTGCCCGGGAATAAAATAATACTTGATGCAAATATTGCAGGAATCACCCCTGCCATATTGACTTTAAGCGGCAGATGCGAAGACTGAGCCTGATACATTCTACGACCTTGTTGCTTTTGCGCGTAATTGACGACTATACGACGTTGTCCACGCTCCATAAAAACAACAAATGCGGTAACCAACAGTACAACAGAAAAAACCAGCAATAATGCAAGGATATTCAAGTCTCCTTGTCTGGCTTGTTCAAAAGTGTTACCTATCGCAGTTGGCAATCCTGCGACAATACCAATAAAAATTAATACTGAAATACCATTACCTATTCCGCGCTCATTGATTTGCTCACCCAGCCACATTAAAAACATGGTCCCGGTAACCAAACTAACAATTGCACCAAAATAGAAGCTAAAGCCAGGATTAGGTACTAAACCTGGCATTAGATTTGGAAAATTAGATGCTATTCCAATCGCTTGTAAACAAGCCAGCACAAACGTTAAGTAACGAGTATACTGATTAATTTTTCTTCTACCAGCCTCACCTTCTTTCTTGATTTCTTGAAGTTTTGGTTCAACAAAACTCATCACCTGAAGGATAATTGATGCTGTGATATATGGCATTATTCCAAGAGCAAAAACGCTCGCTCTTTCCAACGCACCACCAGAAAATACATTAAATAATGCGAGTATTGTTCCTGACTGTTGTTCCATTAATTGAGACAAGACACTTGAATCAATACCCGGTACAGGAACAAATGATCCTAAACGGAAGATAATTATCGCAGTCAAAACAAACAATAAGCGTTGTTTGAGTTCTGTCAATCCACCGCCGGATTTTTTTTCTACTGGAGCTTTAGCCATTTTTTTAACCTTTAAGCTTGTACTTTACCGCCTGCAGCTTCAATCGCAGCTTGTGCACCCTTTGAAACTCTGATGCCATCACCAATAGTCAGTGCACGATCAATTGAACCAGAAAGCATTACTTTAACTTGAAGAATATTCTTGTTAATAACACCAGCTGCTCTTAAAGATAGCAGGTCTACTGTATCACCTTCTACCTTGCTCAATTCGCCTAAGCGAACTTCCGCAGATACCAGTGACTTGCGTGAAGTAAAACCAAATTTAGGCAAACGCTGTTTTAAAGGCATTTGACCACCTTCGAAACCTGGCTTCACTTTACCACCTGAGCGAGACTTCAGACCTTTATGTCCACGTCCGCAGGTTTTTCCTAAAGTAGAACCAATACCACGTCCAACCCGTTTTGCTTTTTTCTTTGCACCTTCACCAGGGCTTAGAGTATTCAATCGCATGATTTCTTCACTCATTGGATTAATCCTCCACTCGAACCATATAGTTTACGGTATTAACCATACCTCTGGTAGCAGGTGTATCTTCAACCTCTACAGTATGGCCAATTCGTCTCAATCCCAACCCCAAAAGACAAGCTTTATGATTTTTCAACCTGCCATTTGATGATTTGGTCTGAGTGATTTTCATATAAGTCTTCTCAGCCATGACCTACTCCATAATTTCGGCAACAGATTTACCACGCTTTGATGCGACAGCCTCTGGAGAGAACATTTCACCTAAACCGCGAATAGTTGCACGTACGATATTAATTGGATTAGTAGAACCGATACTTTTTGCCAGTACGTTTTCTACTCCAACCACTTCAAATACACTACGCATCGCACCGCCGGCAATGATACCGGTACCTGGAGATGCAGGTTGCATATAAACTTTTGATGCGCCATGTCTAGCATTAATTGGGTGCTGCAACGTATGGCCGTCTTTTAATTCAACTTGAATCATATTACGACGAGCCTGTTCCATTGCTTTTTGAATAGCAGCAGGAACTTCACGTGCTTTACCACGTCCAAAGCCAATTTTACCGTTTCCGTCTCCAACTACAGTCAAAGCGGTGAAAGAGAAAATACGTCCACCCTTAACCACCTTAGAAACACGGTTAACATTGACTAACTTTTCAACCAAACCGTCAGCGTTGTTTGTTTCTTGTCTAGCCATATTCTTAACCCTTAAAACTGGAGACCATTTTCACGTGCGCTATCAGCTAATGCTTTAACACGACCATGGTATTTGTAACCAGAGCGATCAAATGCAACATTTGATACGCCAGCTTCTGTTGCTCTTTTAGCAACTAAAGCACCTACCGCTTTTGCGGCTTCAACATTACCTGTAGAAGCACCGGCACTTTTAATATCTTTTTCTACGCTTGAAGCAGCAGCGATGACTTTACCGCCATCAGCAGAGATAACCTGCGCATAAATATGACGTGGAGTACGATTCACAACCAGACGAGTGGTACCCAACTGCTTCATTTTGATGCGACTTTTTGTCGCACGACGTATTCTCGCTTGTTTTTTATTCATTACGCTACCCTACTTTTTCTTGGCTTCTTTACGACGGATAGTTTCATCCGCGTACTTCACACCTTTACCTTTATAAGGCTCTGGTGGACGATAAGCTCTGATGTTAGCGGCAACTTGACCGACAGCCTGTTTATCAATTCCTCTAACTACGATTTCTGTATTAGAAGGTGTTTCCGCAGTTACGCCCTCTGGTAATTCGTAGACTACAGGGTGTGAAAAACCAAGCGTCAAATCTAATTTATTACCCTGTGCTTTAGCACGGTATCCAACACCTACCAGTTCAAGTTTCTTTTCAAAACCTTGTGAAACACCGGTTACCATGTTATTCACTAGTGAACGCATAGTACCAGACATGGCTTTACTGCCTTCGATGCCGTCTCGACCAACAAAGGTGATTTGGCTATCTTCAACATTAACATCAACTGATGGATGTAGGTCTTGCTTCATCTCTCCTTTGCTACCTTTGATTGCAATGGTGTTGCCTTTTAAATCAACGGTTACGCCTGAAGGAATGACTACTGGATTTTTTGCTACTCTAGACATTTTCGGTTCTCCTTAAGATACGATGCAGAGAACTTCGCCGCCGTGTCCAATGCTTCTGGCTGCACGGTCAGTCATAACCCCTTTAGAGGTTGAAACGATCGCGATACCTAAACCATCTAGAACACGAGGTAGCTCGTTAGATTTTTTATAAATACGTAACCCAGGACGACTAACACGTTTAATGGTGTCAATTACAGGTCTGCCCTGATGATACTTTAATTCAATTGTTAATTCAGTTTTTCCATCATCTACTGATTTTGCATGGTCAGAGATGTAACCTTCTTGCTTAAGTACTTCTGCGATAGAAACCTTAACTTTAGATGAAGGCATAGAAACAACTTTTTTGCCTGCAGATTGACCGTTTCGAATACGGGTCAACATATCTGCAATTGGATCTTGCATGCTCATATTGATTCTCCCAACAATTACCAGCTAGCTTTAACTAGACCAGGTACATTACCCTTCATCGCTTGCTCACGTAATTTGTTACGGCATAAACCGAATTTACGCAGGTAAGCATGTGGACGACCAGTTACACGACAACGATTTCGTTGACGAACCGGGCTAGCATCACGTGGCAATTTTTGCAGAGCCACTTGAGCTTCCCAGCGCTCATCATCACTTTTGTTGAGATCGACAATTATCGCTTTAAGTTCTGCACGTTTTTGAGCATACTTTGCGACTGTGCGAGCACGTTTTGCTTCGCGCTGTACCATAGATACTTTAGCCATAATTTACCCCTTAGCTTTTGAGCGGGAAGTTAAACGCGTTTAATAATTCGCGTCCTTCTTCGTCTGTAGTGGCAGTGGTGGTAATCGTGATATCCATTCCGCGAATTTTGTCTACTTTATCGTAGTCAATTTCGGGGAATATGATCTGCTCTTTAACGCCCATGGAATAATTACCACGCCCATCAAAAGACTTAGGATTTAATCCACGAAAATCACGAATACGAGGGATAGCAATAGAAACCAGACGCTCCATAAAATCCCACATACGCTCACCACGAAGAGTGACTTTTGCACCAATAGGGTAGCCATCACGGATTTTAAATCCAGCGATAGATTTACGGGCTTTAGTAACAACAGGCTTTTGGCCTGAGATTGCTGCCAGGTCATTACAAGCGTTCTCTAGAACTTTTTTATCCCCAACAGCTTCACCCAGACCCATATTTAATGTGATCTTGGTGATTTTAGGGACTTGCATGACTGATTTGTAACCAAACTTTTTAGTTAAAGCGTCGATTACATTTTGCTTATAGTGGTCTTGCAGTTTCGCCATTTCTTACACCAACAATATAATCAATGAAATTAATCAACAAGCTCGCCATTCGACTTAAAAATTCGAACACGCTTGCCATCTTCTTGCACTTTAATCCCAACGCGGTCAGCTTTGCCGGTTTTAGGGTTAAAGATTGCAACGTTTGAAATATCCAGCGGAGCTTCCTTCTCTACGATACCACCCTGGATACCTGCTTGTGGGTTCGGTCGAACATGCTTTTTAATCATGTTAATACCTTCAACCACAACTCGGTTCTTGTCGGTAATTATCTTTTTGATTTTACCGCGCTGTCCATTGCTCTTACCTGTAAGAACGATGACATCATCACCAGTCTTTAACTTTTGCATGTTAAATCTCCTACAGTACTTCTGGCGCCAAAGATACAATCTTCATAAACTTGTCACCACGTAATTCACGAGTAACAGGTCCAAAAATACGAGTACCTATCGGCTGTAAGTTATTGTTTAATAGAACTGCTGCGTTTCCATCAAAACGGATCAATGATCCATCAGGACGACGAACACCTTTACGAGTTCTTACAACAACAGCGTTAAGCACATCACCTTTTTTCGCTTTACCGCGAGGGATAGCTTCTTTAACGCTGACTTTAATCACATCTCCAATTCTTGCGTAACGGCGGTGTGAGCCTCCAAGAACCTTAATACACTGTACTCGACGCGCGCCGCTGTTGTCGGCAACATCAAGCGTTGTTTGCATCTGGATCATTGGTCTTCTCCAATCGTTCCCACTCTAAAATTGCACGCGATTTGAACCGTCGCAACACAAAAGGAGCGGGAGTATATCATTATTCAGTTGATACAGCTAATTAAATTGTTTGCTTATTAACAAACGACCTATTTTGCTCTTTCAACAACCTCTACTAACTGCCAGGTTTTTGTTTTAGAAAGCGGTCTGCTTTCTACAACCGTAACAGTGTCGCCTATTTTGCACTCGTTGGTTTCGTCATGTGCATGTACCTTGGTAGATCGTTTCACGAACTTTCCATAGATAGGATGCTTAACTTGACGCTCAACTTTGACAGTAATGGATTTATCCATTTTGTCACTGACTACTTTACCGGTCAGAGTACGCTTAATAACTTTTTGCTCGCTCATTAGCTAACTCCTTCCGATACAGTATTCGCTTTCTGATTTAACACAGTTTTTACGCGTGCAATGTTGCGGCGTACGTTTTTTAACGTATGAGTCTGATTCGATTGGCCAGTAGCTCTTGCCATACGCAGATTAAATTGTTCTTTGCGTAGTTCAAGCAACTCGCTTTGCAGTTCCTCAACGCTTTTGTCTCTCAACTCTGAAGCATTCATTACAATACCGTCCGCTTAACAAAAGTTGTTTTAAATGGAAGCTTTGCCGCAGCTAATGCAAATGCATCGCGCGCCAACTCTTCTGCAACCCCTTCAACTTCAAACAACATTCGTCCTGGTTGAATTTGTGCAACCCAGTATTCCACACTACCTTTACCTTTACCCATCCGTACTTCTAGTGGCTTTTTAGTAATAGGTTTGTCAGGAAATACTCGAATATATACCTTACCTTGACGACGCATATGGCGAGTCATCGCTCGACGAGCAGCTTCAATTTGTCGAGCAGTCATTCGACCTCGAGCAGCAGCTTTTAAGCCGAATTCGCCAAAGCTTACGCTATGGTTAACAACACCACGGTTGCGACCAGTGTGCTGTTTACGAAATTTCGTTCTTTTTGGTTGTAACATGGTCTACTCCCCTACTTTTTCTTAGCTCGGGCAGGTTTCTTTTTTGGCTTTTCTTCAACCACTGCTTGTGGTTCATGACCAAATACCTCACCTTTAAATACCCAGACCTTCACACCAATAATTCCATAAGTGGTTGCAGCTTCTGCTGTCGCGTAATCGATGTCAGCACGCAGCGTATGCAGCGGAACACGACCTTCGCGATACCATTCGGCGCGCGCAATATCTGCACCACCTAGACGACCACTTACTTGAACTTTGATACCTTCAGCGCCAGCCCGCATTGTATTTTGTACAGCACGCTTCATCGCTCGACGGAACATAACCCGACGCTCTAATTGCTGTGCGATACCATCCGCAACTAATTGTGCATCAAGCTCGGGCTTACGCACTTGCTCAATGTTAATTTGCGTTTGTACGCCAGTCATTTGCGTAATTTGTTTACGCAATTTTTCGATATCCTCACCTTTCTTACCAATAACAATACCAGGACGAGCCGTGTGTACTGTTACTCTAAGAGCTTTGGTTGGACGCTCGATATCAATCTTTGACACTGAAGCTCGTGATAGCTCTTTCATTAACCATTCACGAATCTGGATGTCACTCGATAGAAAATCCGCATACTCACCGCGCTCTGCATACCAAATAGAGCTATGCTTCTTGACGATGCCGAGACGGATACCATTTGGATGTACTTTTTGACCCATGGATCTTTCTCCTAGTTATCCGAAACTTTAACGGTGATGTGACATGATCGTTTAAATATACGATCTGCTCTACCCTTAGCTCGCGTTTTGATACGCTTTAGCGTTGGGCCTTCATCAACAAATATTGTTGAAACTTTCAGTTCGTCGATATCAGCACCGTCGTTATGCTCAGCATTTGCGATGGCAGAATCTAAAACTTTTTTAATTAAGTCAGCGGCTTTTTTGTTGCTGAATTTCAGCACATTAAGCGCTCTCTCAACCGACATTCCTCTCACCTGATTAGCAACTAAACGGGCTTTTTGAGGAGAAATACGTGCATGACGTAAAACAGCTTGAGTTTCCATCATTGCCTCCTATCGTTTAGCTTTCTTATCTGCGACATGTCCTTTGTAAGTACGAGTCGGTGCAAATTCCCCCAACTTGTGACCTACCATGTCTTCGTTAACCAATACAGGTACATGTTGACGCCCATTGTGGACGGCAATAGTCAGTCCAACCATTTCTGGATAAATAGTAGAACGGCGAGACCAGGTTTTAATCGGCTTTCTGTTATTTGAGGCGACGGCATCTTCAACCTTTTTCAATAAATGAAGGTCGATAAATGGGCCTTTTTTAAGTGAACGTGGCACGATTGCTTCCTCTATTTACGATTACGGCGACGGACAATCAGCTTGTCTGTACGCTTGTTACTACGAGTCTTCTTGCCCTTAGTTGGTACACCCCATGGAGTTACAGGATGTCTACCACCTGAGGTACGTCCCTCACCACCACCATGTGGATGGTCGACTGGGTTCATAGCAACGCCTCGAACAGTAGGTCGTACACCACGCCATCTGGTTGCACCCGCTTTACCGAGTGAACGTAGCATATGTTCAGCGTTACCAACTTCCCCAACGGTTGCGCGACATTCAGATAATACCTTACGCATTTCACCACTACGTAGACGTAGTGTTACATAAGCACCATCTCGTGCAACCAGTTGGACGTAAGTACCAGCACTTCGTGCAATCTGAGCACCTTTGCCAGGCTTCAGCTCAACACAATGAATAGTGGTACCCACTGGAATATTTCTCATTGGCAAAGTGTTACCGACTTTAATCGGCGCATCTTGACCAGATTGAATTACATCTCCAGCACTTATACCTTTGGGTGCAATGATATAACGACGCTCACCATCGGCATAAAGTACTAACGCAATATTTGCACTTCGATTTGGATCATATTCCAAACGCTCAACTTTAGCAGGAATGCCATCTTTGTTACGTTTAAAGTCAACAATACGATAGTGCTGTTTGTGACCACCACCAACATGACGAACAGTAATTCGACCGTTGTTGTTGCGACCACCATTTTTAGATTTTTTGTCTAATAAAGGCGCATAAGGAGCACCTTTATGTAAATCAGGATTAACCACTTTGACAACAAAGCGACGACCTGGCGACGTTGGTTTAGCTTTCATTAGAGCCATTAGTATTACCCCTCGCTTACTCGGCGCCTACAAAGTCAATGTCCTGCCCTTCTTGCAGAGACACGTAGGCTTTTTTCCAATTAGAACGACGTCCAGAAATCGCGCCTGTGCGTTTGGTTTTACCCTTTACCACTGCAGTTCTGACGTTTTCTACTTTTACTTCAAACATCATTTCTACGGCTTTTTTAATTTCTAACTTTGTCGCGTTGCTTGCCACTTTGAAAACAAACTCACCACGCTCAGCGGCGATGCTTGCTTTTTCAGATACATGAGGAGCAAGTAAAATATTCATAATTCTTTCTTGGTTCATCCCCACATCTCCTCGAATTTTTTCACTGCATCGACAGTCATGATGACTTTATCGAATGCAATTAAACTAACCGGGTCGCATGCCTGTACATCACGAACATCAACTTTATGTAAGTTGCGTGCTGACAAATATAAGTTTTCATCAACATTGGTCGAAACGATTAATGCGTCAGTTAAACCAAATTCAGCCAGCTTTTTAACTAGCTCTTTGGTTTTTGGTGCATCAACTGTAAATGACTCTACAACTAATAAACGATTTTGACGATTTAGTTCAGACAAAATGCACTGCATTGCGCCGCGATACATTTTGCGATTTACTTTTTGCGAATAGTCTTGAGGCTTGGCAGCAAAAGTAACACCACCAGTACGCCAGATTGGGCTTCGAATAGTCCCTGCTCGAGCACGGCCAGTACCTTTTTGACGCCAAGGTTTAGAGCCACCACCACTAACTTCGCTACGAGTTTTTTGTGCTCTGGTACCAGAACGCGCGCCAGCCATATAGGCGACTACAACCTGATGAACCAGTGCTTCATTAAACTCACGTCCAAAAGTTACTTCAGAAACTTCTACAGATGATGATTGTGCACCATCAGTAACAGCTAAATTAATTTCCATTAAAAAATCCCCCTAAACCTTAACTGCTGGACGAACGATAACATCGCCACCAGTTGCGCCAGGAACTGCGCCTCTAATTAGAAGAATATTGCGCTCAACATCAACACGTACAACAGAAAGATTTTGTGTTGTTACACGCTCAGCACCCATGTGACCAGACATTTTTTTGCCTTTGAATACTTTACCGGGTGATTGGTTTTGACCGATAGAACCAGGCGCACGGTGAGAAAGCGAGTTACCATGAGTGGCATCTTGCATTCTGAAATTCCAGCGTTTAATTGCGCCAGCAAATCCTTTACCTTTTGATGTTCCGGTAACATCGACAATTTGGCCTGCTTCGAAAATATCAACTTTGATTTCACCGCCAGTTTCAAAACCTTCTAGTGAATCAACGCGAAATTCCCATAGTCCACGACCAGCTTCAACACCAGCCTTTTTAAAATGACCTGCTGCAGGACGATTAACGCGACTTGTTTTACGCTCACCAGTTGTGATTTGTAGCGCTTGATAACCGTCGTTTTCTTGTGTTTTAACCTGAGTGATGCGATTTGGTGATACCTCGATAACAGTTACCGGGATAGATTCACCACTTTCATCAAACACTCGGGTCATGCCGCATTTACGGCCAACGATTCCGATTGCCATTTTTTAAACCCTCTCAAAACGTCGTATTGTTTTTATCGACAATACAACAAACCCTTGTTGACCGCTGTTAATACGAGTTACCAGTCAATCAACCTTTAATCAACTCTCAAACTGCCTTAAGAAAGACTGATTTGAACATCAACACCCGCAGCTAAATCCAGTTTCATCAATGCATCAACTGTTTTTTCTGTTGGCTCTTCAATATCTACCATTCGCTTATGAGTTCTGATTTCGTACTGATCTCGCGCATCTTTATTAACATGCGGAGAGATCAAAACTGTGTAACGCTCTTTTCGTGTAGGTAATGGAATCGGTCCACGAACTTGCGCACCAGTACGCTTGGCAGTATTAACGATCTCAGCAGTCGAAAGATCAATCAGTTTGTGATCAAACGACTTTAAGCGTATTCGGATTCGCTGCTTAGGCATGCTAAGATTCTCCAAAAGTTAGAAAATTAAACGTGTAAAAACTGCCTCTTCTCTTCTCGAAGAGTGCAGTCAAAATTCTTTTCGACCACAATCAGGTCGGTTGTCGAGGCAAATTTTGCTAGATTATTTGCCATTTCATTGATGAATTTGACCTTATTATTTAGGGCACAAAGTTCACCAAGACCCAAACGGCACTCAGCCAAATTGGGAGCGGCATTATAATGAAAAGTAATTCAAGATACAACTGCAATTCAAAAGAAAATTAAAATTTGATTACAACATGAAGAAAATATGAGGTAGATATTTTTTCGACTATTGCGTCATATATCATGATATGCAAAATAATATGCCAATCAATGCTAAAAAGCGACCTATTTTTGGTGGGTTCCAGATTATATACAAATGCAACTAGCCATTAATACAAAGAATACATAACCAAGTATCAACTCATTCTTCCAATCTATACACTTTATATACGCACTTAATCCTTATCAATAGACAGTTCAATAGTTATTGTAGTCAGTTAATGTAATGGTTTGTATAGTAAGCAAGCGCTTTTAATTTTGCACGATACAATACTTGGGCCTCATCATCGAAAGCAAGTTCCAGTGCCTTTTCATATGCTTTTTTGGCTCGCCAAGTGTTTCCCTTCAAAAACTCCACTTTACCTCTGCCAAAATAGCCGTGGTGCAAATAAGGCGCAAGTTCAATGGCCTTATCGTAGTACTTGAGTGCGGTATCTAGTTCACCTTTGCGGAATGACTGCTCCGCGATATCCAACCAGTCAAATGGGTTAGGTTCATTTATTTCAGCAATTTTTTCTTTAATTTGGTCAGCTTCCGCAAAACGTTCAAACCGCTTTAGGTAATTATAATAATTGCTCAACAACTCCAGCTTTTCTACAGAATGCTCAATTCCATAACGGTAAAGATTTTCAGCATCTTCATGAAATCCAGATTTGTCATAAACTAAAGCCAGCATATTAATAGCATGAGCATTATTTTCTGAGTATTTTAATGATTCCAAGGCAAGCCAAAACGCACTTTCAAACTGTGCCGCAATAATGGCTTCAGCAGCACGATTTTGATAAAACATGGAAATAAATTCCGACTCTTCAACTTTGCGTTTAACCATAGCGCCGCGAGACGGAAAATAGTCGATTTTAATAACCGGTCTGACCAAAAACACAAATCCTGCTTCACTAACTACATCCGGCTTATAGAGCAAGCTACGTACGTGTTGGGAGGTTAAAATAGTATTTCCTTTTTTCTGATAAACCGGCGGGGTTTGCATCAGCTCGTACCCAACCTCAATATCAGCAACCCTTGCTAGTGCAGAAGTAAGAATAGCCAACGACAGACAGTTTCCTTGCTTTTTATCAGCAGCAGTACTCGCCGTATAGGTGTCACTATGATAGTTAAATCCAGAGATTATTTTTTGCAGGTAGTTAGATACCAATTGATGTCGTGGAATCTCATGGTTAGCAATATGTTCGAGATAACGGGTAAAATGCCGAGTTTGCTCATCGGTGAGCCGAAAGATTTCCTGTTCGGTCTGCATCGCTGGTGGTTGACCAAATTCAGCATACATGACAATTGGAAGGGGCTGTTTCTCTTCAACAGTGACTTGTTCAACTTTAGGTACGCTCATGCATGATGCCAGCAACTGACTCGTAAGCAAGAACAAACAAAGTCGAATTGTAAGCTGTTGAAAGTATCGCATATTTCTCTCCCGTTAATCACTAGCCCCTTTATTGAGTGTACAATTAATATTCGAAAACACAATACATTTGAGATGAACTGGCCGTTTTACGGTACTAAACAGGCAGATTTCTCAACGTTCTCTCTCTCAATCACTTTAACAGGAGTTATGAAAAACATCCTCTAACTTATTAATACTTAAATACTTTTTAATATTTTTTATTTTTGAGAACAAATTTTGGTATTCCACCGAATTCTGGATTATGTTTAATTTATTCGAAATTTAAATATATTGAAAATATTAGTTAGCGCAAAGCGATGAATAACAATACTTACGATCATTATAATGTCGAATTAACCGGAGAGTTAAACTCAGAGCCATCCCGCTCTCAAATCATCGATAAAATAGCAACCACATTTAATTTGCCAAAAGAGAAAATCAGTCAGTTGCTAAACGGCAAACCGCAGATTATTCGCAAAGATATTCCACATAAGGAAGCCTATCAAATTCAGCAAGCGCTAATACAATGTGGAGCGCAAACTCGACTGGTTCGAATCAAGGTACAAGAAAAACCTGCTTCTTTTTCTTTAGTACCAGAGGGTGAAGAGCAAACATCATTCCAAGACTTAACTCAAAAGATTACCGAAGGGACACTAGTCGAATGCCCCCAATGTCATAATATTCAACCGCCATCATCATTTTGTGTTCACTGCGGCAGCGCTTTATCTGATACCGAACCTAGCCCGACAAAGCATTCGAAAAAGATACTCTATCTCGGCGTTGTATCTGTTTTAATGGCAATGGTTATCATTGCTTTTATATTGTGGTAGTTAATTTTTATACGATGATAGTCCGATTGTTCGCCAAATAAAACGGTATCAGCAATTCAGCAGTTTAAAACGCATAGAAAAACATGCTCCATTCAATTGCGCCGACTGACAAACAGAGACTTGACCGCGATGCCAATTAACAACGCGAGCAACAATCGCTAAGCCAAGTCCAAAATGATTCGCTTGCGTCCGACTTTTATCAAGCTTAACAAATGCCTTAAATATATTTGTCATTTCATTTTGTGGAACTCCCTGTCCATCATCTTCAACAACTATTTCAATTTGATTGTGACTAAGGTAGCAACTTACTTTTACTCGATTGTTTGCATAATCAATCGCGTTGGTTAGCAAATTTGTCACCGCTCGCCCAATCCAAAAAGGGTCCATATTCAGCAGTGGGATTTCATCGGCTGAAACCAGTGCGGACTCTATTTTCACCTGCTTTTTTTCAGCCAAAGGTTGACAAGCTGTGATTACAGACTGAATTAATTGAATTAAGTTAGTATTCGTTTTTATTAACTCAAATCGTTTTCTTTCAAGACTGGCATAATCTAAAAAGGCTTCCAGCATTTTTTCCATGCGATTTAAGTCATCATCCATTCGATTTAAATAATAGTTTTTCTTTTCCAAATGATTTGCATCAAGCGCAGCATCAACGCCAAACCGTAAACAAGATAGCGGCGTTCTTAAATCATGAGAAATACTTCCAGCAAGAATTTTATTTTCATTAATCAGCTCTTCAATTTGTCCCGCCATTCGATTAAAGCTGATTTCCAAATCTTCAATATATGAAAACCTTATTGGTTCAATACGGCGCGACAAATCCCCTGCACCAAATTCAGAAGCTAATCGATTTAATTTAGACAACCGTCGTGTTAAGGGGAAAGCCCAAATCAACAATACAAGACAAAAGCTCAAATAGAAAAATATGGTAAGCCAAAACTCTAAGTCAGCTACATCTGTCGATTGAAATGCGGGCAAGTAGTCGATATGCAAAACTAACAACCACTGAGGATGGTTTTCAATTTTTCGTAAAAGTTGCGCGCCGCTGTCTGAATCAATTAATAACCCATTTTCAGTGCTCAGCTGATGCTCTAATTGTGAGCTAAAAGATAAATGAGTTAACCGTTCTAACGATAAGTCAATTTTAAACTGCTGTTCTAATAACTGAATTTGACTCTCTAGTTGGGACTCCGAAAAATGGCTTAAAATATCAGCAGCGCCAGCGAGTAGTTTTTTTTCAGTCACAAACTCTTGACTCTCGGCCATTTCATTTTGCGCATCAAAAACACCATCGATTAGTCGCCCTAACAAAAATAATGAAATTAATGCCGTAATTAAAATACTCAAATAGATACGCTTCACCAATTAGCTCCATGCATCAGCGACAAACAAATATCCTTTTCCCCAAATAGTTTTTATTTTTTGTGGGTTTTGTGAATTATCATCCAGCTTTTTTCGAAGCACGGAAATCATCAAATCAAATCGACGATCCTGGCCATCATATTCACGGCCTTTAAGTGCCATAAAAACTTGATCCCGATTAACCGCCTGCCCTGCATTTTGAGCAAGAAACCATAAAAACTCAAACTCGCTCGACGAAAAGTTAATTTCTTTATCGCCATAAGTCACTCGTTTAGCATTTGAATCAAGATTAAGTTGACCAAATTTTAGAACATTGGAATTGATGGCTAACTCACTGTGTTGATTACTGCGTATTAGCGCTTTAATACGTGCCAGTAACGCTCTTGGTCTAACGGGTTTTACAACATAGTCATTAGCGCCGACTTCCAGACCAATCACTTCATCCAACTCATCACTGCGTGCGGTCAGCATAATAATGGGAGCTTGACTAAAAGTTCGAATTTCACGACAAACTTCAACCCCATCCATTCCCGGCAGCATAACATCAAGCAAAACCAGATCAGGTGATTCTTTTTTAAAAACATTGACAGCCGTATCACCTCTTTCTACATGTATGAGCTGATAACTATGCTCCTGCAAATACTCCTGAATCCATTGTGCCAAGGACACGTCATCTTCAACTAACAGAATTTTTCCGTAACTTTCCACAATAGCACCTCACCCCATTTCAACAAAACAACAACATTGCTCAAAAGACGCGCCAGCGACCTTTTCGTTTGCGTGATTGATAAACCCAGCCAACGGAAATAGAAGCGCTGATAATTTTTTTTTGAGACTCCTGGGATATCAACTCAAGCACTTCCGGATTTTTTGAACGAAAAATATAAGCAAACTCACCACTAATTTCTGCTTGCCAACAATTGATTATCATTTTATCAACCTGACGACGCAAACAGTAATTTCCAGCTTGAGTTACTTGCCAGTAAACATTAATACGCGCAAAACATTCTCGCCCTTTTCTTAATGCAACACACTTTTTAGGCATAATATCCAGTGTTGTTTTTGATATCGATTGTGGTTCATTCGCATTTTTTAATTTTTCAGCAGCCTGTAGTTCGGCAGAGATAATTGCCAATAAAAGAAGCAATCCAATATTGAGCAGCTTGTTACTGCTACTAAAAAACATAACCAAACCCTATCAAAGCGGTCAGGACATCTTGATTAATTACCAGAGGACTACGATACAGATTATCAGACAGCCAGCTATAGTTAAGACCAGCTTCAAATACCCAGTTTTCGGAGACAGGATATTGCGCCGAAAACTCAATATTCAAAGTATAGCCGCTACCTGTTTTATAAGGATATATACCAGGTAAAACTTCGGCAGGCTTCACTCCAACATAATAATCGCTGACATTTTGTGATACCCATGTGTGCCCAATTCCATAATTTACATCCCAGTTGCCCCAGGAATTAACTTTACCAATATAGCTGTCTAACACCCAGCCATGATGAGAAAGTCCAACTAAATCATAGACTAATTCGCTAGACATATAGGTTGAGCCAGTTAATCGACTGAAGCGAACACCAAAGTTATAATCATCCCGGCGCTCTTTAAGGTTTACCAATTCGGGAATAACATTATCATCAGCATCTTTTTTTTCAATGCCGGGGGCATAATTGCCACTAACAATATCGAGCTGATTTTCTTCATCTTGCCAAAGGTGATAACCAATTAATACACGACCAAGTACCGCACTCAAACGGTTCTTTCGATTTGACTCAAAGAAAAAATCTTTATAACCCAGATCAACTGTTAACGCGATTGCCGGAGAAAACCCAGTTTCATCGTTGCCAAGATAGAGCTGATTGTAATAGGCAGCGCCAACTGAAAACTGAAAATCATAGTAAAATGCTTTTTCTTCAGACAGCTCCTCATTAGTTGTTTCAGCTGTATCAATATAACTCGATGAATGACTTGCTGTTTGAGTTGATGTGGAGGCAGCGGTGGGATTTTCAGCCGGTACCATTTCTTGATTTACGGCCTCAATCGCTAACATAGACTCAGACTTCGAGGTGAACTCTGAGAATATATTAATTTCAATCAACTCAAGCTCAGTTGCACCAAACAGTTTCCTCTCCACACCATCAGGCCTAGCCAGCAGATGATTGTCTGCATTAACTTCACCACAGGTAAAACCAATGATGATGAGCCCAAGTATGCGATTTAACAACCTAACTTGCCACTTAAATTCCACATTCATGCGTTATACCATTACTCATTCAATGCTTTTCATTCTCTGCTTTTTTTGACAGTTTTATATACTATCTGATTATCACTGATGTTTATTGCTTAATTAATTTGTTACTGCTAGAAATCTGCAAAAGAATGATAACAAATCAACCAGCAGGAAACTGAGCAAAAGCTGTCTTTAATTTGTCAGAAATTGTAGCAAATGCCAAGAACACATCGAATAATTAAAAGTGTAGCTTAAACCCGATAGCAGGAAACATCTCAATTCCTTCTTGTTCTTCAACTTTAAAATTATCCAGAGATTCATTACCGTCAGGCGCAAAGAAGTAGCCTTCTACATTTTTATGACCCAGCGCATTTATCACAGCAAAGGTCAAAGCGGCATCCATTCCCCACATCGCAAATTGATACTCGGCTTGTATATCAAGGCGATGATACAAAGGTAGTGTATTTCCATTTAGTTCGCCATAAACGGGCAAATAGTGACCTTCGAAGCTATCGTTTGGCCGCAAACCAATAATCGGCGTATATTTTTGTCCATCTCGAATTGTTAAGCGGATTCCCATATTCCAGGCTTCATGCCATTGATAATTAGCCACAAGGTTAAATATCAAAGGCGTATCCAAATAATATTCTTTAGTTTCTCCGGTTCTGTCATTTGTTCGCTCCGACTGGGACCAGCTCAAAGAGGCCCAAGCATACCAGTCATCAGCCTTGTCACGCTCAAGCAAAATTTCAATTCCCTTCGCTTGCCCTGACATTTGATTTACATAATGTAAATCATAGTCAGGATCGTCATCAGATAATGCCAAAGGTAAACGCGACATATCTTTTACATACAAATCAAGTTTAAGCGCCCATAACGCTGAAAATTGATAGTCGGCTCCTATCGAAAAATGATTTGCCAATGGCGAACGAATTTGAGGATTCCCTAATAATCTTATAGCCGTTTCAGCATCGGGAAATCGGGTATATTTTCCAAGCTTGGTATTAATTGTTAAATCGTTGCTAACAAACCATTTTAATCCGGCTCGCGGCATAAATATATGCTCTTTGGTGTAATCGTTATATTCTGCTCGTGCACCAAAATCAAATGCCCAACTATCGCTGAATTGCCATAGGTTTGTAGCATAAAGCGCTTGTGTCGTTTGTTTCAATTTTGCGGCATCACGAATCTGAGTCCCGCGCTGGCTTTCACAATCCTGCTGATGATCGGTACAAAAATAAGGAACAATATCGAAACGGTAATCAAAATCAAACTGACGTAACTCTACGCCCATTGTCAACTTTTGCTTGCTCAACCAATTACGCTGATAATAGCCGCGAAAAAACTGCTCTTGATAAGTCTGATCAATATATTGGCCATCACCATAAGTGAGTAATTCCTGATCATTAAGCAGCGAAAATGCCACACTCAAATAGCCACCGTTTTCACCAAAATGCTCCCACCGAAGTCCTTTACTATCAAAGTTTTCATCATAATATATATCCCCAATAAACTCAGGATCAGCTCGTCCCATTTCTGACTCCCTGGCAATATTGGCTCTGGTGTAATCACTGGCCCCATTAGCTGAAATGGTTAAACGTTGATTGTTGCCAATTAACCACTGGTATTTGGCCTGATAATCATCTGACTGGGGCGCCTCATAAAATGTCAGTCCATCCTCATCTTTTTCATTTTCTTCAATAAATAAATGCAGCAGGCTTTTTCTATAAGACAAATAAAACGCCTGACTATCGGATAAACCTGACTCAACCATCATTCCGGTTTGTAACAGACTCCAATCAAATACACCAGCTAGCGCTTGATTGCGTGGATCACGCAACGAAACATCAATAATACCGCCAGTTGCTTCGCCATATTGCGCATCAAATGCTGCTGGCAGCAGTTCAAATTTCTGTACTAGATTTTCATTAAAAATACTTGGGCCAAATGCGTGAAAAATATATCCGGCAGGCATAAAGTCAATGTAATAAGCGTTGTCATCTGGCGATGAACCACGAATGGCAGGTTGCCCACCATAGTCACCTCCGGCAATTACCACGCCGGGTAAGCTATAAATAGCCGCTAGCGGATCACCATTAATTCCAGGAACCTGTAATAATTTTTTAGTTTCTTCATCTACTTCGCTCAATGCTCTATTTCGCTGACCATAAATTTCAATTGTTTTTTCATGGTCGCGTTGATTAAGTTCACTACTGATCAATAATGCGGGAGTAGTTTCAGTTTGAATTTGATTTTGCTGTGTCTCGACACTTTCGCTTGAATAAACCAAAGTGCTTAATGCCAATACACCGACAATAATCTTGAATAAACCAATCAAACCATTGTTTAAAATGTAATAAATAAATCGAATAAAAGTGTGGATAAATCGATACATCAGCAGTTCCCCAAGGATAATTTTTAGCCATTATTTTGGGGAAGAGAAAACGTAATATCTGTTAACTTTTTGTAGAAAAAATGTAGTTAAAAAGCGATGAGCCTTGCTGCAGTTTTTTCAGCAAATCAAATCAAAATGCCACACCAACCATTAAGACAAAGATTACGTGACAGATTCAGAAAGGGGTTCACTTTCGGCATTAATTAAACCATCACTTGAGCCAACTTCATCAATAGGAATAAATAAACGGCTAAGTTGCTCACTCCCTGGCAGCTGAATGATTTGATCAAATCTTAAACCTATTTTTTCTAAAACACGGATAGAGCCGACATTTTCAACACTGGTAACGCCAAGAACACGCTCAATACTCAAGGCTTCTTTTGCAAAATCCAAAGTGGCTTTTGCCGCTTCTGAGGCCAATCCCAATCCCCAGAATTCGGGCATTAGCGCATATCCAACATCAGGACAATCTAATCCTTCTCGTTTGACCAACCCACACATGCCAATTGGCATACCAGTGGTTTTTAATTCGATTAAATACAATCCGAAACCATTTTCTCGATAGCTCTTCATTGGTCCATTGAGTAGATAATTTTTTGCATCGTCAATGTTGTGGATATTTTTGTCACCAATATTCTCAATCCAAGATGGCTCATTCACCAGTTTAAAAACAAACGGGGCGTCTTCCAGATTAAATTCCCGCACAATTAAACGAGCCGTTTTAAACAATGCCATTGACTCCTCCGAAATTAGTTTTCATTGTAATTCATATAAGATTAGCAAAAATATTAAGATAGTTATGGTTTTACACGTAATCATAACCAAAATTTCACAAAAGAATCTAGATAAAACAATATAAAACAATAGCTTATTAGTAATTCACTATTATATAAAAAATTAATAATCTTTATATTTTTCTAAATGATAGTCACTATTTATTCCGTATTTAGCTGATTTAACCGTTTTTTATCAGCCAAAGTAACCTTATTTGATGTCGCCTTGCCATAAGTTAGATTCTTCACTCTTAACCCCGCTAGATATGGCCGGATTGTCCGAATTTTAAAAGTTTCTAAATTAACGCTTATTTCCTCAACGGTGTGGTGCTATAATCCGCGCCTTTCCGATATTTCATGTAAATGCTTAAACATTCGCTTTTTTAATACAATTTAAACATATCATGACAGACTTTGCCGTAGGCCAGCGTTGGCTCAGTGAAAATGAAACCGAACTTGGATTAGGCATTATTCAGGATGTAGATTACCGCCTTGTCACGGTTTATTTCCCTTCAAATGAAGATCAAAGAACTTATGCCAAAAATAACGCGCCATTATGTCGGGTTACCTTTGAAGCAGGCGACCAAATAGAAACCATTCATGGTGACATACTACAAGTAGACAGTGTTCAACCACTCAATGACATTCTGGTTTATATGAGCAAGCAAACTGGTAACAGTACCGAAATTGTCCCCATTCCAGAAACTCAACTGAGTCACCATATCGAATTAAGTAAAGCCTCTGATCGTTTATTTTCGGGTCAAGTAGATTCGGTTCAATGGTTTGAGCTGCGTTATCAGGCGATGTTAGCTAAAGAGCAACAAGAACGTTGCGAGATTCATGGTTTGCAAGGCCCCAGAGTCGATCTGATTGGTCATCAGCTTCATATTGCTGCGGAAGTCGGTAATCGTCATGCCCCAAGAGTATTGTTGGCGGATGAAGTTGGACTGGGAAAAACTATCGAAGCCGGCATGATTATTCATCAGCAATTACTTAATCATCGGGCTCATCGAGTATTAATCATTGTTCCCCAACATTTGGTTAACCAATGGTTTATCGAGATGATTCGTCGTTTCAATTTACATTTTAGTATTTTTGATCAAGAGCGAGTCGACTCTCTGACCAACCTGGATGATATTGCCTTTGAAGGTGAATATGATTTCGAAGATATCGAAATCGAAAATCCGTTTTTATCGGAACAATTAGTATTGTGTTCAAGTGATTTTTTCGCTCAGTGCGATATGAAATTATTAGGCCAAGGAGAGTGGGACTTACTTGTTATTGATGAAGCCCATCATCTAGAGTGGCATCCCGAATCTCCCGGAGAAGACTATTTACGCGTTGAACAACTTTCCCGTTCAATTCCCGGCTTATTACTGCTTTCTGCAACGCCAGAGCAGCTAGGCCAAGAAAGCCACTTTGCCCGATTAAAATTACTCGACCCAGATCGGTTTCACAACTTACAGTCATTTATTGAAGAGCAACAAGCCTATCAACCAATTGCAGAACTGGTTACGGAACTTAACGATAAAGCCGTTTGGGATGATTCTTTAAAAGCTCAAATCGCGACACACATTGATGATTTAGCTATCAGCGAAGAAAACCGCGAAGACATTCTTAAAGAATTACTTGATCGAAATGGCACCGGGCGGGTGCTCTACCGCAACACACGTAAAAATATAAAAGGCTTTCCTCAACGCAAAGTATTTGCTCATCCGCTTGCTAGCTGTGCGGAATATCAACCAGATAGCAGTGACTCGCAAGAAGCAACCGTTAATCAACTTTTACACCCTGAAACACAAGAGCGCAACGAATCATGGACACAGTTTGACCCTCGAGTTGAGTGGCTTAAAGATTTTTTAAAAAGCAACTTAAACGAAAAAATTCTCATCATTTGCGCGCATAAAGATACCGCCATCGCTCTCGATTTGCACTGCCGATTTAAACTGGGTATTAATTGTTGTACCTTTCATGAAGATATGGACATAATCAGTCGAGACCGAGCTGCTGCGCACTTTGCTGACATGGAAGATGGTGCTCAAGCTTTGTTTTGTTCTGAAATTGGAAGTGAAGGTCGAAACTTTCAATTTAGCCATAAACTGGTATTAATGGATCTGCCAGCAAATCCTGATTTACTCGAACAGCGCATTGGCCGACTTGATCGAATTGGTCAAAAACAAGATATTGAAATTCATGTGCCTTATATGCAGCAATCGGCACAAGAAGTGATTTTTAATTGGTATCACCAAGGAATGAACGCTTTTGAAAAAACTAATGCTGCTGGTAATGCTATATTCAAAAAAACACAATCACAGTTGTTTGCTGCAATTATCGATTTTACTGATCAAACCAAGCAGCAAGCACTCATTGAACAGACTCAAGCAGTGACCAGTGATATTAATAAAGCGCTAGAATCTGGACGTGATAAACTACTTGAACTTGCCTCTTATAATGAAACGACTGCAAATCAATTAATCGAGCGAGTGGCCGAAAGAGATTGTTTAACACCACAAAAGTTTTTAGAATCCTGCTGGGACCGATACGGCATCCAATTTGAGGATCACTCGCTGAAGTCTTATATCATTCAACCGGGTGACCATATGTTTATTGGTATGTTTCCGGGGTTACCAGAAGATGGTATTACCGCAACCTATGATCGACAAATAGCATTATCCCGAGATGATATGCAGTTTCTTTCTTGGGAACACCCCATGGTAACTGGCGCAATTGAACTGGTACTGTCAGAAGAAAAAGGCAATGCCAGTGTCTGTATTTTAAAAAATAAAGCCATCAAAGCTGGCACATTACTCATGGAAGTGCTGTATGATATTGAATGTGTCGCACCGCGTTATTTGCAGGCACAGCGTTTTTTACCTTATAAAATGTTTCGTGTATTAACCGATATTAAAGGCAACAATCTGGCTGATAAAGTATCGCACGAAAACTTAAGTAAACAATGTCATAAAATTCCTAAAAATGCTTCACGACAAGCACTAAAGAGTGAGTCTAAATCGTTCAGAAAAATGCTTGAATTAGCAGAGAAAAAAGCCCAACAGCAAGCCGATAAGACACTCGATTCGGTCGTTGAAAAAATGCAGCACATGCAAGCAGAAGAATTAAATCGACTGATTTCCTTACGTAAAAAGAATCCCAATATTCGGGAAGAAGAAATCAAGTTTGTTAAGTCACAAACTCAAATTTTAGAAAAATATTTGCGCAATACCTATTTAAAACTTCAGGCTATACGAGTGATCGTTGCCGTTTAGTTTTTGTGTTGAATAAACGTATTAGGTATAAACCAACGCTGATAATCTTTTAAAGATAAAATAAGATAAAATATTATCAGCGTTTACTGCCTGTAACATGAATTAATGACAAAAAAACTATAAATAATATTTAACAGCCATACCATAATGTCGGCCAACCGCATAAGTACTTAAATCATCTGCAGAATGATAATATCTTTCATCGAGTAAATTTTCCGCCGAAATTTGTAACTGCCACAAAGGGGAAATTTGATAATTAAACTTCATATCTAACAAGTTTGCGCGGGATAAAGGACGCTCACCGTCGCCAGCCTCATTTTTGGCCAAACGATATATATAACTCAAGTTTAACGACCAATTTTGCGGATGATAAGCCAATGACAAACGATGCCGATCGGGAGGAATATCAGCTAAAGGTAAATTCAATTGATTGTTCCCGCGAATAGATTGCCCCGACAGAGCAATCTGCCAAAAGTCATTTAGCTCGTAGTCCAGTTGATATTGCCATCCGCTAACTTTACCTTGCGTTAAATTACGAAAAGTTCTTCGCTCATCATCAATTGAAACTCTTTCAATCAAGTCATCGACGGTTGTTTTAAACCATATGGCATCAATATTAAATTGCTGATATTTATAATTTACTGCTACATCCAGCGAACGAGATTTTTCCGGTATCAGCAGCGGGTTTCCCAAGTTTTGACCTTGTCCAGTAGAGCCATCAAATAACCTTTCTGACAAGCTTGCAAAGCGAAATCCTGTGCCATAATTTAGCCTCAAATTCCATTTATCAATTTGTTTCTCAGCTCCAAAAAAGTAAGTCGTATAATTATCTGTAATCTTTTCACTTAACTGAGCAGATTGCACAAGATAGTTTGCTCTTAAACCAACATGCCAAAGCCAATCGAAAGCCGATTTATTTACCATAAAAAACATAGCAGACTCATCGGCACGACCATCAATCAGTGACTGAAAACGTGTTTGTTGCTGATCGATCAATGATATTTCAGTTTCAACACTCTCGACATTTCGCCGCGCAAAGTAATCAATTCCGTATTGACCGTTAAACTCAGCCCATTGCCACTGTTTTTCTACACTCAGCCCACTATCTAACGACTGATTTATCACGCGATTCATGCGCTTTTCAGGACGCAAATCTTCCGTTATTAATTGCTGATCGTGAAAATAAATTTGCGCCTGCCAACCCGAAGACTGCGATAAAGTTAACCGTGACAACCAATGTTCTTCGTGGGGATAACGAGTAATTCGACTGGGATAGCGTAAGTTATCTTTACCAATATTATCGGCTTCACTTTGTATCAATAACCAATCAATATCGAACTGTTCGAAATTAAACTGCCGAGTAAAATATACATTATGCTGCGCAAACTGATCATACTTAACCTGGTCATCGGCAGTTCGTCCATTCTGCCTATTGCGATAAGCAATACCGACTGAATAATTGTCACCACCAGCGCCCAAAGCGGTCATCAATTCATGTCCATCACCGTCATAGCCAGAAATTAACCAAGGATGAGACTGGCGTCGTAAATTTAAATGTAGGGTGCCTCCAATCGCACCACTTCCATAATAGGTTGATGCCGGCCCTTGAGTGATTTCAATACCACTGAGTAATCCCGGATCAATAAACGAAGCAGCGATACCAGCGCGTCGTTCCGAAGTAATTTGCATCCCCTCAACAAATACCTGAATGCGTTGTCTGGCCATACCCCGAATGCTTAGTGTCTGAAAAAGTCCAGGCTGTCCATTAACCGCAAGCCCAGGCTCAGCAAGCGCCATTTCAACCATAGATGAAGGTAAGCTGATGGTCTCATCCAAGGTAACTAACTGGGTATTTAATATACTTTGCTGCTGATGGCGCGAGGAAATAATCTGTATGACATTGTCGGGTTTTGAAACTTGATTAGACAGTTGCAAATCAAATTCTGGGGGCTGACTCAGTCTAGACTGACTTTGTTTAGCGTCATTTTGTTCAATTTGGCTTTGTTCAATTTGGCTTTGTTGAATTTGGCTTTGCTTAAATTGATCAGGTAGTGTCTCAATATCCGATGTGCTTAATGCTTGCCCACTCACGAGCAAACTACTAGAAAGAAAAATAACATTGAAGCTAGAACGAATAGAATTTAAACAACATTTACTGGTATGAAATGCGCTTATCAATACACCAGAATTTATCACATTTACCTCGTATGTATGACCACAATCGGCAGCGCTAAATAAAGACACCGACCGATTGACAGGACTAACTAAACTAACTGATGTTTTGTCTAAATTAAACCGGCTCACGCATTTATTTGCAGGTATTATTTACCTATTTTATTAACATTGACTTTAAAATATATACAGTCTATTTCTAAATATACTTCTAACATTTATCTCACAAATCAACTTTTCTCACATTTAACTTAATCATCACCTTGATTCAATCAAACAAAAACTTCGTCGATATATTGTCAAAAACTAAACTACTGGCGGCTAAAAGCAGTTCTGCTATAATCCTGCGTCTAAGAAATCCCCATTTTTACACTGTATAAGAATACAGCAAATTGGGCTCTGGGCAGATTATGCTTGATTTTTTAGACTACCCTTAAAGTTTTACAAATAAAGAGGACAGTTTGATATGAGTCTTGCTGACAAAGTATTGGCCGTTAATAATGATTTACCAATCCGAACTGATGCGCCGATCCACAGTGGTAAAGTTCGCTCTGTATACTGGTTAACAGAAGATAACAGTCGTCGACTAATTGAACAACGAAATTATGATGTCGCACCAGACGCACCACTTGCCATCATGGTGATTAGTGATCGAATTTCTGCATTTGATTGTATCTGGCACGGTGAAGGCGGCTTGAACGGTGTACCTGGAAAAGGTGCAGCGCTAAATGCTATTTCAAATCACTGGTTTAGTTTGTTTAAGCAAAATGGTTTAGCAGACAGCCATATTCTAGAAATTCCGCATCCATTTGTCTGGATTGTACAAAAAGCTAAACCACTTATGATTGAAGCAATCGCAAGACAATACATCACAGGTTCTATGTGGCGAGCTTACGCCAAAGGCGAACGTGAGTTTTGCGGAATAAAAATTGCGAATGATCTGCAAAAAGACCAGAAACTGCCTGAATTACTCATCACCCCCTCCACCAAAGGTATTTTAGAGGGTATTCCGGGTGTTCCCGCCCAGGATGATGTCAATATTACTCGTCAAAATATCGAAGATAATTACCAGGCATTTAATTTCTCTAAGCCTGCTGATATTGATTTATATGAAAAACTATTAAAAGAAGGTTTTGATGTTATCAGCGATGAGTTAGCTAAAATCGATCAAGTATTTGTCGATACCAAATTTGAATTTGGGTATGTTAACGACAAAAACGGTAATGAAAAGTTGATTTATATGGACGAAGTAGGCACGCCTGATTCATCACGAATTTGGGATGGCCCTTCTCAACGTGAAGGAAAAATCGTTGAAAAATCAAAAGAAAACTTCAGACAGTTTTTACTTAATCATTTCCCTGACCCAGATATTTTACTCAATAAAGATCGTATGGCCGAACGCAGTGCTTTAGCCAAAGAAAATGCACTGCCAGAATCAGCGATTATGGATGTTTCTAATACCTATTTAGATATTGCCGAAAAAATTATCGGTAAAAAATTAACCTTATCAGAAAATCCTCGAGCTGAAATTATTCAGATCTTGCGTGACGAATTCGATTTAATCGCCGAATAATCACTCTTTGGCTCCTTAAAGCATTCACTTTAGGGAGCCATACATCATTGTTTATCTTGTCAAACAATAATAGCGACTAGTCTTATTAACATTAATTAAAGTTTTATCATTCCGTCATAAATCTCTATTGACTCTGCATTCAATCCACTCTATTGTCGATTTATTCATTTGATTACCAGAAATAAGGTAGAGAAATGCCTAATCAGCTTGAACAACTTAAAAGCATGACAACTGTTGTTGCAGATACAGGTGACTTTAATGCCATTGCAGATTTCGCCCCAGAAGACGCAACCACTAATCCTTCGTTACTATTAAAAGCCGCCGTTCTACCAGATTATGATGAAACGGTAAACGCAGCTATTCAGTATGCCAAGCAACAGTCTACTGAAAAATCACAGCAAATTATCGAAGCTGCTGATTATTTAAGTGTTTTAATCGGCCAAAAAATTCTTTCACTCATACCGGGAAAAGTTTCCACTGAAGTAGACGCAAGACTCTCTTTTAACACCGAACAAACGGTAGAGAAAGCGCAGAAACTGATCGAACTTTATGACACACTTGGAATTGATAAGTCGAGAATATTAATTAAGATTGCCTCAACCTGGGAAGGAATTCGTGCTGCTGAAATTTTAGAAAAACAAGGTATTCACTGTAACTTAACTTTGCTATTTAGTTTTGCTCAGGCCAGAGCCTGCGCTGAAGCGGGTGTCTATTTAATTTCACCATTTGTTGGACGAATACTTGATTGGTACAAAAAAGCGACCGGCAAATCAGACTATAGTGCAACAGAAGATCCAGGCGTTAAGTCAGTTACACAAATCTACCAATATTATAAGCAAATGAATTACCCAACTATTGTTATGGGTGCCAGTTTTCGTAATATTGGTGAGATATTAGCGTTAGCCGGGTGTGATAGACTTACCATTAGCCCTGCGCTTATGAACGAGTTGACCACCAGTAATGCCGCTGTCGTACGCCAATTAACCCCTAAGACTGAGCATCAAAATAGACCAGCACAACTGTCAGAAAGTGAGTTTCGTTGGTTAATGAATGAAGATGCAATGGCAACAGAAAAAACCGCAGAAGGGATTCGGCAATTTGCAGCAGATCAAATCAAACTAGAAGCATTAATTGCCGAAAAGCTCTAACCGAATAATTAAAAAAATTAATCCAATAATTGACTTATCGATAAATTTTTTTTGAATAGTGAGCATTATTACTCAAAGATGTTCGGCAAACCGTCAATCAGTTAACAGACGAGTTTGCCAACAATTTTCTATTAATAATTTTCTATTAATAATATTTATTCTATTATGCCTGCTCAGTAAAATGAGAGTGGATACACAACCATTGACCATTCTCTTTGACAAAAATGCGGGTTGATTTTCCTCTTGAAGTAAAGCGTTGATTATTCATATACCCTGAGTCACTCCAATAGTAGGTAATCCATGCAGTATCACCACGAATAATTACTTCAGGATGGTGCATCATCGTGCGTACATTTTTGGCTCTTTTCAAATAATCTCCAATATCAACTTTCTCATTACTTTTACCTTTACGCAAATAGGCATCTCCTTCACCAAATAGCGTATAGTCTTTATGAAAATACTTTATATAGTTATCAAGATCTCCTTGTTCGACGGCTTTCCACATCGAAAAAATATTATCAATGATAATTTGCTTATCATTTTCATACTGATTATTTTTAGAAAAAACTGACGATGAAAAAAATAAAAAAAAGAAAACCAAGCCTAAAAATTGCGTTAATTTTGCCACGTTATTATCCCGTTATTTTAAAGTCAATTTAACTATCATATTGCAGAAAGCAACAAAATAACAGACGTAATTATTGTAATTAAATAGCAACGTTTGTGGTTTAAGCAGGAAAAATTGTTGCCTCATCTCCCGTTTTCCAAGGTTGATATTTTGACATAACCGAAGTAAATATTGGTGATTTTAAAATATCAAACAGCCATTGGTTCAATTTTACATATTGACTATCTTTAAACCAATCAATGTTGACATAAGCAAACTGTCTGATAAAAGGCGCTATCATTATATCGGCTAAAGAAAGTTGGTCATCTATAATATATGCATGTTGTGCTAAGCTATTTTCGAGTTTTATCAAGAACACTTCAGCCTGTTGTCGATAAAAGCTTTCGGATGCCTCAGGAAAGCGTACTGCATACTTATATTTATCTAGCCAAGATTTAAACACGGTATCGTTTTGTTCAATCCACTGTTGTATTTTATTTTGTTGTTTTTGAGATTTTGAATAAAACAACGACTCATCTTTGACTTGTTGTAAAGCCCACAGAATAATCTGGTAACTTTCATCGATTACTTCACCACTCCCCAATAGCAAAACAGGAACGGTGCCTTTGGGTGAAACAGCCATCATTTGTGGTGGTTTGTTTTTTAACACAACCTCTCGCAGCTCAACTGGTATGTGGCAATAAAATAAAACCATACGTGTTCGTATTGCATAAGGGCAACGACGAAATGAGTATAAAACAGGGAGTTGCTCCATATAGCGAATCAATTATTTTATTATTGTTGATTAGTTATTATAAATAGTAATTTTCTGTGTTGTCAGATAAAGCCTGAAAATGCAAGGTATACCAGCTTTTAGAATAAAACAATGACAGTTAAGATAATTAATAAAAACACTGCGAGCATTGATTTTAAACAAACCATAAAATCATCAAATTGGTTCATTATGATTCTCCTGATTTAATAGAGAAACACGAGCCCCCCATGCAGCAAAAATCAAACGGTTGTAAAATAATTGAGCGAGTAAAAAAACTCGTTCAATATAATTACTCGTTCAATCAAACTCAAAGCTCATATTGTTAAAGTAAATATAACGCTTGAGTTTTAATACAGCATTACTACAGGACACCCCGCCTGAAAAATAAGTTAGCCAAAGGCCGGTCTCCGGACTTAGAATCGTTCAATAAAAATACATGATGATTTATTAGCAAAAATGCCCTATTCTCTTAAAAAGAGCAATCTAGGGAGGTTAAGCCTTGCAATAATTTACAAGTATTTCCTGTAATCACCTGTTATCTATTGAATAGATTACATCACCGTTGCGGGGACAGTGCTGGATTTAACACCAGCTTCCCGATTATCTGTGTCATTTGAGTAACTGTTTAGCCAAAACAATTTAGCCAATTACCATGCAGCCAAAAACTAACAACTATATATCGCAATTAAAGTATTTGATGACTTTAATACGCACCTTTAATTAGTGTTAGTTAAATCTACGTCTATTAGAATTCAATCTATTTAAAGTTCAACAAATCAAATCCAGCCGCTTGACTTACCTAGCTCAATTTTACCTAGCTTGACTTAATTTTACTTGAGTAAAATCCATCTAATACTCAATGACACTAGCACCTGAGACTGATTCTTATTTTACCATACACTATGTGTCGTAAAAATAACAAAACCCGAAATATTCAACGGTAGTACCAGTAAAAATTACCAAATTTACTTTTAAGTACCGCACAAAATTAGAACTTGTATAAGTTAACCAATCCTCTAAAATGGGTATTTTTACCATACTCAAGTCATAAATATTCAACATTGATTAATACTGGAGTTTGCAATGAAAAACCGACAATATCTGCACTTTCTTTTCATCTGTTTTCTATTGGTAACACCAGAGACTTATGCCGATGATTTACAAAAAGCAAACAAGGCATACGAGCAACAAGAATATGAAACAGCATTTGAACTTTATACATTGCTTGCTGAACAAGGCAATGTGACAGCACAGGCCAAATTGGGCCTAATGTATTATTGGGGTTGGGGAACAAATCCAAGCAATTCGTTAACCTATCAATGGTCTTTAAAGGCAGCCAAGCAAAATGAACCGCTAGCACAGCAAACAATGGGCTTTTTGTACGAAGAAGGAATTTTTGTAAACCAGAATACACGCCGTGCGGCGGAGTGGTATCAACAGTCTGCGGCGCAAAACCACTATCCCGCTATGGCACGTCTAGCAAATATTTATTATCAAGGAAAAGACATCCCTAAAAATCTCAAACTAGCTCTAAAATACGCCAAACAAGCCGCTGAAGCTAACAATGCTTTTGCTCAATATATGTTAGGCGTAATATACCAAAGCGATATGCAGAATTATCAAAAAGCCCAACAATGGTTTTTAAAATCAATAAAAAATGGTTATGCCGACGCGGCTAATGCACTAGGTATTTTATACAACAATGGCCTGGGCCAGGCTAAAGACAGAAAGCGTGCTTATTATTGGTTTAAAATTGCTGACGAAAGAGGCTCGAAAGAAGGTCTAACCAATCGCTTAAATATAAGAGTTGATTTAGAACATGAAGATATATTAAGACTGGAACAGGAAGCTCACGAATGGCTGAAAAAAAATCCAATTGAAAAGACAGCAAAAATTTAAAACTAAAAAAGAGAGAATCAGCAAGCTTTAATTTTGTGATGTAGCTTGATTCAGTGTTTTGATAATATTTTTTTATACCTCTAGTGTTTGACAACTATGCTTTATTTTAGCAACTGAATCGATTAATGCTTTTCGATTCAGTTGTATTTAATTGCTGCAATCCTTCCGATAACTATTGAAAAAGTAAAATAACCGTAAAATTAATTATCGTAACTTCTCAGCGAACTAAAAAATAACCCTGCACCACCAGCCATCAATACAATTAATACAATCATATCAAACGCGCTCATTGGTGCCAGTGTCATACGGATATTAACGATAATGCCAACAATAAGAGCAATCAGACTAAATCCTGATAAAACCCAACCTAATGGATTTTTACTATTCCAAAAAATCATAACAATACCAATAATAAACGGAATAAAAATCATCCCGCCGGTAATACCGTAGCCATTCCCAACAGCGTATAAGTGTGTACCAAACCCAAATCCGTGTGAAAATGCTCCAGTTGTCACAATCACTTTGGATAAAAACAAATAGGTCCCTACACACATCATTAGTAAACCACTTAAATATCGACCAACACCACCAGTTGTTCCGCCTGCCCCTTTTGGTTTTTCCACTTCTTGCTACCTTTGTCGTCTATTGATCTGCTAAATTAATCAGTTTATTTGTTACTGCGGCTTTAATGGCAATTTTATCATCTGGATCGATGCCAAACTCATCACCCAACTTTTGATAATCTTCGTTAGTTAATGTTACTGTTAATCTCGGTCTAACCTTTTTCTGCTTAAAATCCAGACCTAGAATTTTACGAATATAGTCAGATGGTTTGAGTTTATTTTCGGCAGATTCAGTTTGAATAAAATGATAAATTGACTCACTCACATCAAAAGCAACCTGAGTAGCTTTGGCAGCTTCAGCTTGTTTATCCCATTTTTGATTAATTTTCGTCACTTTAAACTTTTCCAAACAATGACTGAATATCGGCAATAGGTCTTGATATACCTAAAAAGACTTCAGTTGTTCCGTCTTCCCATACTTCAATTGAAACAAAAAATTTATCATCTTTAGAGCTTAAAGTAACCCCTTCGAATGGCTCGGCATCTTTTTCTTCATAAGATGGCATAGCGTTTTTTCTAAAATCCCGCCGATAAAAATAACCTTTATACCAACCACCTTGTTGAAAATAACTGGGGGCTATCCAACGTTCATAACCAGCAGTATCTCCAATAACCTCTATCGTTTCTCGACAAACATCTTCATCAAACACCTGACTGAATGTGTCGATATCAAATAAGTGTTCAACTTCATCACGTTCTATGGGTAAAGTAAAATTAATATACTTTTCACCATCATCATCTTCAATTGTCATATGAACGGCAAAACTGTCATCCCCTTTTAGGACAAACTCAGTTTCCCTTTCGCGTTGGTATTCATAGGTATTAATCGCAGAAACCTGAAAAGTCTTACCGCGTACTTGCTCGGGTAAACCAAAAGAGTCTACCATTTCCAGCATATCATCAATTTGTAATTGTGCTGGATCACTCAGTGCTCGTGTCTCAGACTTATCTTTTCCAAACCATTTACTGAACATATTTATTCTCAGATTAAGTGCAGGTGAGTCACCTCACCCGCCAGATAGTAATTACTTGTTTTTAAGTCTTGCTAAAATATCATTCGCTTTTGATTTAGTGTCGCCAATTCCGGCAGCAGCTAATCGATCTTTTAGCGCCTGATCAGTATTTTCAGCATTTAATTCTTCGGAAGCTTTGATTTTATCTTCCATTCTTTGCTGACGATCTTTAATACGATTTAAAGATTCTCTGGCAGCTGTCGATTTAGATACACCAGAAGAAAGCGATGAGTTCACTGAAACTCTAGCTTTTTGTACACTCTCTGTGGTTTTAACAACTGACAGTTCACGACGGTGCTCTTGAATAGATTTCTCAGCCTTTTTAATTTGATCTTTCAAACTAATAACGCTAGCTTTGTAGTTATCTAACACAGGTTGCAGATCGGCAATTTCATTTTCATATTCTGCAATTTTTTCTGCCACTTCCAGCGCTAATGCTTCATCACCTTTTTCGAGCGCTTGAGAAGCAAATCCTTCGTGCTCTGCAACTCGCTCTTTAAGCGCATTAATTTGACGAGCCGTTTTTGACTGGTCGGCCATGACATCAGTTAATGAATCCTTAGCTTTGGCAATAGCATTTTCTTGATCAACAATTTCTTGCTCTAAAATTCTTAACGCATTAGCATCAACAATACTTTCGCCCACTTCTCGAGCACCACCACGAATTGCTGTTACTAGTTTTTTTAAAATACTCATATTTACTCTCCTGGGCTTATTAAACTTTATTACTTTAAAAACTCTTCCAATGCATCCAAGGCTTCAAGTGAATTTTCAGCCTGGGTAACCAGTTCGTGTGCGATATTTTCAACAATGGTATTAACTCCCATCGCACCAAACAAAATATATTGCTCATCAATCATGCCAAAAGAACTCAGTGGAACATTGACTGTTAAACGCAGCAACATTGCATTTAGCTCATTCTCTAATTCAGCTTTGATTTCACTTTTGGTAAACAAATTGGTAACACATAAAATTTGCTCATCCGTTGCGGTTACAAATATTGGCAATTCATCAAACCCTTCAACTGTAACTTGCAAAACAGAGATTTCCCCTGATTCTCCCTTTTGAATTGGAAGTACATCCAATGCAAAACCATCTTGAACTAACCCGCTTAGTTGAGTAGCCAAATCTTTTAAAGACATGGTTGAAAGACCCTCTTTGTTATGACATAAAATGTCTTGTGTGAGTTAACGATAATAAAGCCGACATAAAATGTCAAGCCCAGTTTGTAAATTTTTTTAAATTCTACTCATTATTACCCGGTGCGAAAACACCAATATCACGTTGCCAGGCAGCCGTATGGTAGTCATATATAACACCACTTCCTAAAAAGTTTACCTTGATTACGTCAATATCTTGATAAAACCCCGCAGGCATAGCAAACGCACCAGTCAGTAAATCAGTCGTTACATAATTACTTTTTACAGGCAGCGCTTTGACCTCTGCGATACGCGCCGAAACTGGTCGTCCCGCCTTGCTGGCAATGGTCCAGCCCCATTCACCAAAGGTCGGCACATTTTGTCGATATTGCTCCACATGTAAGAAACCTGCTTGTTTTACGGTTTTTGCAATACTGATATAAGCATTTTTAGCATGAAAAGGTGAAGTCGATTGAACGACCATTATCCCATCCTGGCTCACTAATTGCCTTACCCGTGCATAAAAGTAGTCGGAATAGAGTTTGTTTAAATCAGGATGGCTAGGATCGGGTAAATCAATAATAACGGCATCAAACCGTTGTTGTTTTTCGAGCAACCGTTCAACTTCAATAAAAGCGTCACCAAAAATCACATCAACCCGAGGATCCTCAAATGCTTGTCGATTGAGCGTCATTAATTTAGCCCGTAAAGCGTTGACTTGTTCGGTATGGTGAACCGCATATTTTTGAGAAAACAGTTCAACCAGTCCTTCATCCAAATCAACCAGTGTTACCTGCTCTGGTTGCCAGTTTAAAACATCTCGCAGTGCCAGTCCGTCTCCACCACCGATAATTAAAACCTTTTCATGACGGGCAGATGCCAGCATTGCTGGATAAACCAGCATCGCATGATAAATGGACTCATCCAAACTGCTAAACTGTAGTCGACCATTTAAATATAAATCAACAATCGGTTTTCTATCGGTACCAATATAGCGCTGAGTAAAAGTAATACTTTGAAAACGGGTTTGAGTCTGATAAAGCACTTTATCGCGATAGAGTACATTTGAAAAATCACTCATCCAGCGATTACCACTTTCAATAACCACACCAATAATTAGCAACATCATAATATGGCAAGCAATCAGCAATCGCGCCCATTTAACACTCGACCAATAACGAATGAGAAAAATACTCCCCGCAACTACATTCAACAATGCGGTTGCCGCTGCAGCCATGGTAATATCAATGGTTAATAAATATTTTACCCAAATCACAGCCCCAATTCCGGCACCAATATAGTCAGCACCATAAATTGTACCTACATTATTTTGCAAATGGCGCCCGTAAATTTCTTCTCGAATTTTAGCAATTAACGGGATTTCCATTCCAATGAGCAACCCCAGCAAAAATCCAAACCAGTATGGCAAAGTGCGGCTGAGCATCTTAAGTTGTTCGAACAAGCCACCACTAAAAACCGTATCCGGCGGCATATTATAAATATCGGCGACCAGTCCAGGCAGTCTATCGGTGAGAGCAATAATGGCTGCAATAATCAAGACACTGCACGCCCCTAAAAACGCAACCAGTAGCTCCAGCCAGGCAAAAGCAGAAAAAGGTAATTTGAACCACTTGGCACACCATGCACCGATTCCCATAGCAACGATCATTAAACCAATCATTGCATAAATGGTGCTTTCCATAATACCGAGCACTCGACCTGCGTAATGAGATAACAAATATTCGTAAATTAGCCCACAGGCAGCTAATATCATCATTATGCCAAGCAAAACGATATCGTGACCGAGTAGTCTCCAACGTTTTGCCTGGATAGAAAAGTTCATACTAAATTAATGCGGTTACAACCAGCCCCGTTGCAATAAAGATCGCGCCTTCAACAGCCGCTATACCAATGTTCCCTTGGCGATCGACTTCTTCAGCAACATCGACTCCATTTAGCACAATTTTGCGCATTAGCATAACAATAATGGCGTAAGCTGGTGCAAACAGTAGTGCTAGTCCCGACCATTTAGCGGCTGACAGCCAAGCGTTTTGAAAGTCAAATACCACAACATTCGACGCAGCTGTAACTGCCAATGCAATACCAATAATAAATGCTGCATAACGCAGTGCTAACGCGGTATTTCCTTGTAATATTGCCCCTTGCAAATTAGTACCTTGCTCTCGATTGCGCATTTTAAAAAGCTGCATGCGATACATTGAAGCAATTATCAACACTACTTGTGACAGGAAAAAAGCGGCAACCAAAATAGGAATAATGTTAAATTCAGAGTTAGGTATCCAAATCATTGCGGAGCGGACAACTAAACCAACAGCGAGCATATGACCGACATCTAAAAGCGCACAGGCCAGATTATCTTTTGCCAATTCGCCATGAATATCCACTTGCCGTAATACCAGCTTGTCTTGTAAAAGGCGTCCTGCCAATACCAATGCCAATCCCAGAATGCCAAATACAATCATGGCGGTGACTTCTTCGACAAGCGAATCAGCAAAATCACCTGAGGCAACCCCAGTTAACATTATCCCGACAGCCAGAATACCGCCACCAAGACTTGTACCAAAAGCTGCATTATTTTTATCAACTAATTCCGCCTGAGACTGAACACTTGAGAGGATGCCTTTTAAAAACTTCAAGCTAATCAGCAATCCAACGAACACTAACAGGTCGAGAGAAAATGCCTGTAAGTTCCAAATTTGTAATTGATCTAAGTTCATTTAACTGATCCTTTTATTTTATTTTCCGCGGCTAGGTCCGCGGCTGGTTCTCGACTGCGCTCGACGTCCAGAACTGGATGCCGATCGGCGGAATGTTGAAGCTTTACGAAAACTCCCGGAAGATGGTCTGCTTTGACTGGCTTTACTCAAGCCAACCGCACCAGTTCGCTTTTTAGCATAGGGACTGGAAAAACGTTTCCCCTGCTGGGAAAAAGTCTTTTGAGTACGCGCTTCAATTTGGTTTTGCTTGTTAAAAACAGATGGTTTGGTATATCGATTACGTCCATAGTCATGGTAATAAGAATAGGGTCGATTGCTTCCCCAAGTGGAGTAGTTGTAGCGACGCCCTCCCATTAAATCAGAAATTAATGCATAAGCACCATACCACTCCCAAAAACTCATGCCATTGCTACCAGTTACCCATTGTCCGTATTGCGGATTACCAATCAATTGTGCACCATTGCCCAAATTTGATTGACGGTTACTTGAAGCCTCTTGCTCTCGGCTAATTGATTGCACTCTAGGCAACTTACCGTTTGAAGCATCGGCTAATACATTAATTGGATCAGACAGTGCATCACTGAACATTGCAGGGTTGGCAGCTTCATTGAGTAATTCTAATTCTTGCAGATTTTTTTCAAGTTGCTCAACCGACTCACCCGAATACAGCTTTACCGTATTCAGTCTTTCTACCAAAGACTGGTACATCGGCCCACTAGTTTTGGCATTCTCACCGAGGAGCTTGGCTAGCGGTGCATACTCTGAATTACTTTGACCAAGTTGTGTGGCATATTGATTTAAAATTCCCGCATTAAGCACCGTCTGATTATTTAGTCCCTTCGATAAACGCTCCAATTGCGACTCAACAGCGCCAACTTCCTTTTGAATTTGTTCTTGAAGCCGTTCTGTTTTACTGGTACAAGCCCCCAATAAAAAGAGAAACAGCAGTATTGTCCCAAATTTATACATTGATACTCCTATCACTGGATATGAGTGAATCTGTTTATTGTTATAACCCTAAATTTTACAGGCCTTATTTTTTAACAGATAGACACTAAAATAAAGCCCTGAGAAAAAAATAAAGGCAACAAATATCGAAACTGGTCAAAAAAAGCATGATTTAATTGTTACAAAAAGTGCCTCATGACCGATGGATACTAACAACTTCGCGCTTAAGATAATAGCTTAAGAAAAAACTGATTAAGCCGCTCAGTTAGTCATATTCAGCAAGTTAACGGCAAACAACATTTTATATTTCAGTAAATAATATATTTTACCGAAGTAAAATTAATGAGTTGATAAAAAAGCTGTGTTTATGAAAATCTCCCGCGATTAACTTAAATCATCATAAAATATCGAGTAAACACAGCAACTATCTAGTATTTACTCTTGTCCTAACAGGGCTAAATATTCTCGGGTGGTCGCGACCGGGTCTTCGGCATGGGTAATCGCCGTAATCATAGCGATGCCATCAACCCCTGTATCAGCGACTTGTTTAAAATTAGTCTGATTAATTCCGGCAATTGCCACTAACGGCTTATCAATCACTTTCCGCCAATATTTAAGGCCATCAATACCGTGAGGCTGCCAAGGCATTTTTTTAGTATTGGTAGGAAAAACCGGTCCACAGGCTAAATAAGAAGGATTGAACTGGGCTGCACGTGCCACCTCATAGTGACAGTGAGTACTGAGTCCTAATCTTAATCCTGCCGCCTGAATAGCCTGCAAATCGGCCAAATGTAAATCTTCTTGCCCCAAGTGAACACCATAAGCACCATGTTGAATTGCCAATTGCCAATAGTCATTAATAAATAAACGAGCATTGAAGCGATTAGCAATTTCAACTGCTTCACCGATTTCTTTTTCTAATGCAGCCCCCGTCAAATCTTTTATCCGTAGCTGTATAGTCGTCACACCAGCGGGCAAAAGATGTGTCAACCAGTAAGCTCTATCGACAATCGGATAAAGCCCCAGCGGCTCATTACCACAGTTCGCAAAAGCTGGAAGCTCTTCTACTTCAGGTGAATAATTCAAATAAGGTAAATGCTCAATGGCATCGGGAAAATGGTTAATACACGGCGCACCATCACCAATTCCGGTAGAGTAACCTCGTTGAATTCCCTGATTGATTGTCATTTTACCGATAACAATCGCATCTTCTATGGCGTAATTGAGCGCCAGTGCGCTAGCAATAGCTGATGCAAGAATACATCCAGTACCACGGGTAAAGCGACTTAATCGTCTTTGACTGGATAGCCAAAACTGGGTTTGTTGAGAAGCAAAATAATCTTGTGCCCAAAGGCCAGTGCCATGTCCACCTTTGATGAGAACAGTATCAGCCCCCATTAACAATAATGACTCCGCGGCTAAACTGATTTGCTCAGGTTCAGTTACTGACAAGCCAGTTATTTTAGCGGCTTCATCCAGATTCGGAGTCACCAGAGTACACAATGGCAGCAAGGTATCTGCATAAATAGCCACCTGACTAGGCGCAATAAACGTTGCACCACTCGAGGCAGCGAAAACCGGATCAAGCACAGTGGGTAAACCAGTATCACGCAAAAATTGAGCAATGACTTTAACCTGCTCAACATTGCAAACCATGCCAATTTTAACCACATCAATGGCATAAGGTTTAACAGCCTCTAGCTGAGTACTTAAAATAGCAGCATCAACCGGGTTAATCGATTCAACGTTTTGGCCATTTTGCGCCGTAGTTGCAGTGATGACACTCAAGCTATGAACCCCCAATGCATGTTGGGTTTTCAAATCAGCGGAAATACCTGCCATACCGGCAGAATCATTGGCTGCAATCGTCAGAACAATTGGTTTTGTGGAAAGGCTCAATACCGTTAACTCTTTAATATTTGTGCAAAAAACACCCGAATGGGTATTCCAAAAGCAGGCAATTGTAACCATGTCACTACAGTTTGACTACTCTTTAGTGAATCACGCCCAGGCCAAACAAACATTACAACTCAGATAACCATGCAAATCAGCACTTTGTTATTTACCGGTTAAAAGGCAGCTTTACATGATTTATTGTTGCCAAAAGGGAGTGCCAACAGTGGGCGTGCTAGGTTTTGCCAGGTCTCGTTCAGGGATAACACCAGCCTGATAAGCCAATTGTCCAGCTTTCACCGCTAATGAAAATGCCTGAGCCATTTTTACTGGATCAGTGGCCTGCGCAACGGCAGTGTTGAGCAGTACCCCATCAAATCCCAATTGCATCGCTTCGGCAGCATGAGATGGTGCACCGATCCCCGCATCGACTATTAAAGTGATATGCGGTAAGCGCTCACGTAGCGTTTTTAGTGCATAAGGATTAACCAATCCTTTCCCTGTACCAATGGGAGCCCCCCATGGCATTAATATTCGGCAACCCGCTTCGACCAGCTTTTCGCATAACACCAAGTCATCGGTACAATATGGAAATACTTCAAATCCTTGGGCAATTAATTCTTGAGCGGCTTCAAGCAAAGCAAATGGATCTGGCTGTAAATTGTATTCATCGCCGATAACTTCTAGTTTTATCCAGTGTGTATCAAACAACTCGCGCGCCATTTGCGCAGTGGTAATCGCTTGTGATGCGCTTTGACAACCAGCAGTATTGGGCAATAATGCCACATTCATCGATTGAATTAATTGCCAGAAGTCATGCCCATCCGCATTCCCCGGATTTTGGCGGCGTAATGAAACGGTGACTATTTCACTAGCAGCAGCTTGAATTGAACGACACATGATATCCGGCGAAGGATACAGCGCCGTACCTAAGATAAAACGACTTGTAAATTGTTTGTCAGCCAATTGCCACATGATGATTCTCAAAAATATAGTTAAAGTCTGATGCGTATTCGGAATTGCTCATTATTGAAATATCTATGCCCGCTTCTACCCACCTTGCATAGGAACCACCAACTCAATGGAATCGCCTTCCTGTAACACTTGTTGACTATGCTGACTACGCGGAATAAATTGCTCATTGACAGCCACCGCATAAGAAAGCGTTGCCTCTTTTGAGTGGCTTTTTGTTTGCCAATGCTCAGAGTGAATTTGTGCATTGTATTGTTTAATAAGTTCTTGCAATATCCGGGCATCAGTCTGCCAAGGTTTACCATTTACTTTAACATTAATCATTATATGCCTCATTAGCCATTAGTAGTATTTTGTAACTTACTGCCTAATCAGCTTTTAAGCCGCGACTCAACCAACCCACTTAAACGTGTGAGAATAACCCCGTAAAATTGGTCTCCAGCGCGCCCTGCCAGTCCAACCATTGCAAGACTTCTTGAGCAATCGCCGGGGCTAATAAAAAACCATGACGAAATAAGCCGTTAATTTTAATTAATCCAGGCGAAATCTGCACTTTAGGTAAATTATCAGGTAATGCTGGACGACAATTGCTGCGCATTTTTAATACTCGCGCTTCGGCAAACCCGCCGTGAAGACAATAAACTGCAGACAGTAATTCAAGCGCAGAACGCACGCTGACCGCACCCATATCCTGGCTTTCAATCTGAGTAGCACCAATCAAATAGATATCATCATGCATTCGTGGCACCAGATAAAGTCGGTAACGTGGATGCATTAAGCGCACTAACCTGGAGATTTTGACTTCGGGAGCCTGCAATACAATTACTTCACCACGCACGCCGCGAATTTGTGGCCATTGTGGCTTGGCACCAAGTCCTCGACAATCAATCACCCAGTCAAAATTAAACGACTGCTGCTGGGTGATAATTTGGCGAGCACTTAGTGATTCCACGTTTACACCTGCCAACCAATTGATACCGTTTTCTTGTAAATAATTTGCCAAAGCCAGCATCACATCATCGGGGGAGAGCCACGCTTCGTCGGGTAAAAAAGTGGCTTGTGAAAAATTTTCGGCCAAAGCCGGCTCAAGTTGCGCTAAAGCTTGTTTGTTGAGTGAGGTTTGTGGATTGTTGACAACCAACTGATCAATATCATTCAGTTTACTCTGTAATAACTGATCAAATCGCAGTAGATCAGGCTTATCTTGATGATGCGCTACCACCAGCGAGCCAGACTGATAAAACCCAACATCGGCATTTAATTGGCGGATTATTTGCGGCCAAATAGCCAACGAGCGGACTCCGAGCTGAAACACTTGCTTTTCTGCCGATTCAATTTCAGCAAAAGGGGTAAGCATTCCAGCAGCGGTAAACGCAGCAGCGCTCCCCTGTTCGATAGGATCTTTATCAAACAGGGTTACCTGATAACCACGATTGACTAACGCAAAAGCCATCAGGCGCCCCATAATACCAGCGCCAGCAATACCGACACTCATAGACGGCGCGAACATTTTACACTCCACATATCATGACAATTCAAATAACGTTCTTTGTGTGAAACCATTTTACTTTAGCGCTATTATACTCAAACAGCTTATCATCTTGAGATTGAGTATCTGATAGATGATTGTCTGATATTATTTTTGATACTATTTCTGGTATTACTGTTGCTTAATATAAATTTCGCCACCCGCTTCTCTAAATTCAGCCGACTTTTGCTCCATTCCTTTTTCCGCATACTCACGAACTTCGTGACTGATGCGCATCGAACAAAATTTGGGACCACACATCGAACAAAAGTGAGCAACTTTAGCAGAATCTTGCGGTAAAGTTTCGTCATGAAATTCTCGAGCACGATCAGGATCAAGTCCCAGATTAAACTGATCTTCCCAGCGGAACTCAAAACGCGCTTTTGACACTAAATCATCTCGATAACGCGCGCCAGGATGTCCTTTTGCAATATCCGCAGCATGCGCCGCAATTTTGTAAGTAATAATCCCTTCTTTAACATCGTCTTTATTCGGCAAACCTAAGTGCTCTTTAGGTGTAACATAACAAAGCATTGCACAACCAAACCAACCAATCATTGCTGCACCAATACCACTGGTAAAGTGATCATAGCCAGGCGCAATATCAGTTGTTAATGGGCCTAATGTATAAAATGGTGCTTCATGACAATGCTCTAACTGTTTGTCCATGTTTTCCTTAATGAGGTGCATGGGAACATGTCCAGGCCCTTCAACCATTACCTGCACATCATGTTTCCAGGCAATTTTAGTTAGCTCACCCAAGGTTTCCAGTTCACTAAATTGTGCTGCATCATTTGCATCAGCAGTTGCCCCCGGACGTAAACCATCACCTAATGAAAAGCTCACATCGTAAGCTTTCATAATTTCACAAATTTCTTCAAAGTGAGTGTATAAAAAGTTTTCTTTATGATGCGCAATACACCATTTGGCCATAATAGAACCACCACGCGAAACGATACCTGTCACCCTTTCTGCCGTTAAGTGTACATAACGCAATAAAACGCCCGCATGAATAGTAAAATAATCTACGCCTTGTTCCGCTTGTTCGATCAGGGTGTCACGAAAAACTTCCCAATTGAGATCTTCAGCAATGCCGTTAACTTTCTCCAACGCCTGATAAATTGGTACCGTACCAATGGGTACAGGCGAATTTCTAACAATATAATCACGTGTTGCATGAATATGCTTGCCAGTTGAGAGATCCATAACGGTGTCGCCCCCCCACCGAATTGACCACACCAGCTTTTCAACTTCTTCTTCAATACTGGATGTCACCGCAGAATTACCAATATTGGCATTAATTTTTACTAAAAAATTACGACCAATTATCATGGGTTCCAATTCGGTATGATTAATATTGGCAGGAATAATAGCTCTGCCTTCTGCAACTTCCTGACGCACAAACTCTGGCGTAATGGGTTTGAGGTTGGCTCCCCAGGAATTACCGGCCAGCCTTGCATTACGTTCAGGTGTTGAAAATTCATTGACCAGCGCTTCACGAGCTTGATTTTCACGAACCGCAATATATTCCATTTCGGCGGTAATAATGCCCTTACGCGCATAATGTAACTGAGTCACATTACCACCATCTTTTGCGCGACGAGGTGTTCGTTGTAACTCAGGATTATAAAATTTAAATGCTTTTTCCTGGTTTGTATGTCCGTTATCAATCGGTTTAATTTCACGCCCACTATAAGATTCGGTATCACCGCGAGCCTCAATCCAATGCGAACGCACATCGGGTAATCCACTGTGAACATTAATGTCAATTTGACTATCGGTATAAGGACCCGAGGTATCATAGAGAGTGACATGTGTTCCATCAGTCAAATCAATGCGACGCATTGGCACTTTGACATCAGCATTATTGGGGGACGCTACATAAACCTTACTACTCGCAGGCAGGGGTTCACGCGTGATGAGTTCTTCGCCTTTAGAAAGCGTCGATTGAGTTGTGACATCGGAATTAATCTGGTCGTACATTGGCTTTGCCTCACTGTTAAGATCTGGCGTAGCGAGGTATTACGAGAAATTGCTCCCACTGAATAGTTGAATGACAATTCTTCGAATAATACTCATCCCTACGTCGATGTTAGTCGAATCAGGTTCTACGGGTTTGTTGCCACAAGCAATTATGTCATGTCTGTTTTCACAAACTGCTTGATACAAACTATCTCAGCACAAAGAAATATATCTTAATAATCAACTGGTTAGTTATAAGTCACTTAGTTTTTTCTAGGTAATTTATCCAATCGATTTAAATAGACTTCAGGCACCCCGAGAGTATTTCGGCGAGGATTATAGGCAGGTCTCAATAAAAAAGAAAGTATCAGACAATCAACTTAACGAATTAATTTAATCAATTATATGAATTACAATCCCAAAGAAACACATTTTTACAGTTGCTTTAGCTTTCAAGTACAGTACTATAAAAGCGTTTATCCAAATTAAAATCTAGTTAGTCGTTATTTATGAAAAGCTTTAAAACTACCTTAAGTTTATGCACTATTTTATGTTTGACTTCATTATTGCTTGCTTGTGCCAACAAAGTGGCTGAACAATATGAAGAGAGTTTTTTTACTTATGCCGATAAAAATAACCAAAAACTGTTCTCTTTGGTATTAAAGATAAAAGGCAGCGATCAGTTTACCGTCAAGCATCATACGAGTATTCACCGTACGCCAGGCTCTTCACGAGGTCGTCGTATCGAACAAACAGACGAACCCATACTGATTCCCGAAAACCCGGATGATGCCAGGGTTTCTCTCAAATACCGCATGGAGGAAGCCGCGCATAAAATGCTCAACGAAAAGCTCACTGCAATTAACTATTGTACGAATGGTATTTCTATCTCAGAAGAAAAGTTTCACGAATACGAATACAAAATAAAAGGACAATGTAAAGAGTGATTCTATGAGCGAGCGTTAAACTTATGGGTATTTCTAATTAATATTAATCGTGCAAGTTTTAACTTATATCTTTTAACTCAAATCGAGTATCACCTTTTCGACAATTCAATTTGGCTAATTCATATTGGACTTTACAAAATTTGGCTTTGCAAGCTTAAGTCTGCATATTTTCAATAAATATCTCATCCACAGAAATCAATCATAATTGTATTTGCATTTTTATTAATTCGAACTAATGTCTATTAGTAAACGAAAAAGTCAGGTATTTTCGAATATGCTTAAGCATGGAGTTGTGGCTTTTTATACTTGTCGATGGCTCTTTGAAATTGAATTGAAACTTATTGACATTCGATGTTAATTAATTTTATGCAACGCCTAACTAAAAATTACAATTAATCTCAGCATTTTTATAATTTGAGAATAAAAACCAAGAGGAAATGCCCATGAAAAGTATGCAAGCAGTGATAAGTATTGGTTTATTGTCAGCCTTAAGTATGCCTTTACAAGCACAAGAATTAAATTTGGACGCCTCAGCAACAATCGTTAGCCAATATATTTTTCGCGGATTTGATTTAAACCAGGAAGATCCGGCCATTCAGGGCGATGTCGTGTGGAATCACAGTAGTGGATTATCACTGTCAGTGTGGGGTAGTAACTATGATTTTGGCGGCGATGATGGCCTTGAAATCGATTTAGTTGCGGCCTACTCATTTAAAGTCAACGAAATGGTTTCTATTAATATTGGTCTAACCGAATATACATACAGCGGCGATACAGACTCTAGCACAGAGTTTAATTTGGGCGCCAGTATCAGAGATTTCACTATTACCTATTATTCCGATCAGGATTTAGATGTAGACTATCTTGAATTAAATTATGCCATGCCAATAGACGATGTTTCTAACCTCGACTTTCATGTTGGCCGAAATAGTCCAGATAGTGGCGAAGATAATAATGATTTTGCCATCAGTTATTCATATCGCATAAAGCAAGCGACTTTGTTTGCCACTTATTCTAAGAATGATTTAGATGTTGAAGGGGCTGAAGACTATCTATTTGCGGGTGCCACCTACGCTTTCTAACCATATTATTTTATCCATACGATAGCCAGAAAATGGTTTATTTCTGGTTATCAGCTAAGCGTGAGTCAAAGATAATCGGTCCAATGCTTCGGTGAGTTGCTCAAACCCTTCGACTTGTACCGCATGAAACCCTAACTGCCTGGCAACTTCTATGTTACTAGCATTATCATCAAAATATAAAATTTGTTGCGGCTGTTTATCAAGACTGCGTAAAACCACTTGAAAGATAGCCGGATCGGGTTTAGCTAATTGTAATAAATGCGATGAAAAAACCTGTAAAAAATATTCTTCCAATTTGAATTCTTCAATCAGTCTTGGCCAATGTAGTTCGTTTGTATTCGTTAATGCATAAACTTCAAATTGATTTTTTAGCTGGTGTAATAAAGGTTGAACACCTTCATAAAATCCAACCGGCCAAGCTGTAAATTGCTGAATAATTGAATCAATATCCTCTTCCAGTTTAAGTTCTTTCTGAATACTTTTGGCAAATTCATGGGGCGACAACAATCCTTTTTCAAAAGCCATTGCTGAGCTTAAGTTATGCCATGATTGCGCATTAATCTGTTTTCCAGCGTGTTGAAAAGGCTTTTCTCCCAACTCGATAAGTACGCCACCTAAATCAAATAAAATAATTTCAAAGCTATCACCGCTATCTCTATTCATTCGTTATACTCGCTGATTTATTCATTGCTGTATTGACTTAAAAGATAAAACAATTGAAATACTATTTGATAGATACTTTTCAATTTAGAAAATATCGATAATATTGATAGCCAACTTTTAACAACCAAGTTTTGAAAACCAATAATTGATAATCAGTGATTGGCTCAATTAGACCTTTTTGAATATTCCAAAGCTTTACACGACTATGCTGTTTAACGCTCAGTTATGTTATCTACCGTACGATCAAAATCTTTACCTTTAATTTGGAAAAAATTCAAATTAAACTGAACTTTATATCATATCAACTAACTATACGATATTCATGACATATCCATAACATTGGCTATTAGTCGACAATGACTGGTAACAACATTTTTGATCTGTCTCAGTTTATAATAGGAAAGCCAGCAGAATTAATAAAGCAAAAGGCCCAGGAATAGCCTGGGCCAAAAATACACACATACCAATTATTTACGGCTATTTATCACTAAATTACAAATCCATCGTGACATTTAACACATAAGTGCGACCAATCACATCAACCGTGCCATTTCTTCCCCAGAAAAAATCAGTAACTCTGGGCGGTTCTTCATCAGTAAGGTTACGAATACCGAAGGATAACGAAGTTGAGCTGGATAATGCATAATGGCCATTTAAGTCAAATCGATAAAGCGCATCAACTTTGCCATTTCCCATAGGATAAACTTCATCATAATTGATAGCATTGCCATCATCATCTTCCGTGTTCAAATCTGGATCAGCAACCGATGAGCCTCGAAAGATTGTATTTAAGTTAACGCCCCAATCATCGGCTTCATATTCAATGGTAAATGTACCAGCCCACTCAGGGTTATCATAATCGCCTAGTGAGTCGGTTAAACTACCATCGTCATCAATCAGATTTTCTCCAAGTTTAGTTGTTATTAGTCGCACACCAAACTGACCAGGCAGATCATTAAACAGGTTGGAAGCATCAAGTTTATATTCAACGCCAATATCATAACCCTCCAGATCAACCTGTCCCAGATTAACTTGTCCGCCATTGATACGAATAATCGCATCATCACTACCTCGTCGAGTGATCGCTTGACAGGCATCGTTACTCAATCCAGGCGTATCATAACAATCACTTAAAATTTGGCCCACCAATTTGGTATCAATTTTATTAGTTAATTCAATCCTCCACCAATCAATAGAAATGTTCAATTCAGGAACAGCGGTTGGAGTGATCACAATTCCGGCGGTAAAAGTGTCAGCCTCTTCAGGTTCTAATTCAGGATTTCCGCCAGATAAAGTTGCCCGAGTTACCCCAGTCAATGGATCGGTAAACCCAACCCCGACTTGCGATTCACAATTTTCTCGTCTCACCGGCGGGTTAGGCCCGCTAGTAATGAAATTGACATCACAGGGATCTTGAATACTATTAAAAAAAGTATTTCCGGGATTAAATAAATCATGCACGCTAGGCGCACGAATACTGGTAGACCCCGTCATACGAAAAGCAATATCATCGATAGGACGAAAATCAATGGTTGCTGACCAGGCATCAACACTGCCAACCGTACTATAATCTGACCAACGATAAGCTGCACCAATTTCTAAAGTTTCAATAACCGGCAAATTAATTTCAGTAAAAAACTCAGTCACATCCAGACTAGATTCGGGAATGGGATTATTTTCGCCGGCTAACACAATGTTGCCAGAACGCTCAGAAGGGTCGGGATTAAACTGGATCGTATCTTCACGATACTCTGTACCAAATACAATATTTGCCCCGCCCCCCGGCAAATCAAAAATTTCACCGGTAATATAACCTGAAAAAATTGACTGGGTATTTTTTTGCGTTTGCATGGTGACTGCTCTCACCCAGTCCAGCGCAGCTTGATCCGTATTTTCACCTAAGACTCTTAATGGTAAACATCCTTGGTTAATCATAGTGCGACACTGGGGACCGTCAGTTCCCTGAATCACATCATAAGCTGCCGCAAGTCTATCAATATAAGCAAACCCAGTCCCTGTTGTACTCGATTTAGATTCACCATGTTGGACAGAAACATCCCAATCCCAATTTTCAATGTAACCATTTAATCCAAATACGCCGGTATAAGTGGTACGTTCATTATATTGCTGGCGAGTACCAATATCGCTATTGGTACGAAATACAAAGTGACCATTAGCGGGTGATAATTCCGTAATTCCGCGGTCATCCATAAAAGCATTTACCGAATCGGTATTAAAGGGATTATCGCGTCTGACAGTAACCGCAGAAGTAGTAAAGTTTGGCTGAAAGTCACCATCACTACTACTGGTTGCAATTTGAAAACTGGAATAAAAAGCCATGCTTTCATCAATTTCATAATTCAAATTTAAAAATGAATTCAATACTTCCTGTTTACTACGCAATTGAAATAAATATTTGGCAAAAGAAAATCCTGGCCCACCTTCTCTAAACTCACCAAGTGCGCCAAAACGGGGTAAATCATTAAGTATCAGGTTGCCTGAATCATCCATATAATAAGTTACATAACCACCAACATTGGGATCCCAAGTTGTTACCCCTCCATTTTCAGGATACCAGCTTTGCGTTTGATTTTTAATAATTAAAACATTGGGAATTCCATCAAATGATGAAGTATTTTGCAGATTTGGCACAGTACCAATGTAACCATCACCAGTAGTAAAGTCACGATCTGTTTGCAGTAAACGTTCTGAATTTGAAAAATTCAGACCGCCAGAAATATTCCCTTTACCGCCGCCAAATTCCCCTCCCATAGTTAGCGACCCCGTTTGCGTTTCTGCACCGCCATGCTCAGGTAAAGTACCACCGAAGTTAATACGAAACCCTTGAAAATCTTTTTTTAGCGTCACATTAATTACACCTGCAATCGCATCAGAGCCATACACTGCCGATGCGCCACCGGTAAATATTTCTATTTTTTCAACCAGTGCTACGGGAATATTTGATAAATCTACCGAGGTTTGCGAAAGGCTCGATGGAACCATTCGTTTACCATTCACTAATACGAGCGTTCTTCCTGATCCCATTGAACGTAAGTTTGCAAATGAAGAACCGGTTTCAGTCCCTGAGGTTCCGTTATTGCCTAGATTCGTACCTATACCTAATTGAGGTAACTCATTTAATGCATCTTCAATGTTGGTATATCCGGTCTGTACTAATAACTCCGCATCTACGGTAATTATAGGACTGGCAGAATCAAAATCTTCTCGCTTGATACGCGAGCCAACGATGATAACCTTTTGTCCCTCCTCAGCTTCGGCATCATCATTTTCAGCAGCAATAGCAGTGTTAGGTATTAGCGCTATTGATATCGCCAATACACAGGAAGAAAGAGAAAAACCAGCTAATTTTCTCTTGTCGTAAGAGGTCACAAGGTTAGGCATATTAAATTCCTCGCTTATTTTTTGGTTATCGTTAGTTCTAATTAAATAAAATAAGTTTTTTATTATTCACTTGCTGAACAACATCCAGTCAGAATTAAATTAGTTTTTTTGATTGTAGACGTGTTATTCAAAAACACATTTATTTTTTGAGATCTACCTAACTTTTCAACGAACTTTTATTATTTCAATAAAAAATATTATTAAAAAAATTTTCAACTGCACCTTTAATTTATAAAAAACCAAAATAAACCACCATCAACTTTATTAAAGAAAAGCTTTAACTTTTATCATTAACAAATTGAATTCAATTCAGAAAAACCGTAAGGCTTTTTTTGTCATTCAAAAAGAAGAGTAAAAAACCATTTTTAATAACTTAAAGTTTTTTTGGGGGGGGCGGATAGATCAAAAAAAAAAAAAAAAAAAAATAAAAATAAAAAACACATTTAGTTCGAAGAAAAAAATCAAAAAGAAATTATGAGTTTCATTTAACAAACATTATTTTCGAAAAAATTTATATGCATTTTAAGAATTTGAAAATTTCAGGAAAGAACAGATGGAAATTAAAACCTTTCATTGAAAACGTTTACAACAATTTGTTAGGTACGCAGTTATTTTTAATAACTAGCAATAATTTTTCATCAACCAATCAATATAACTATCAGGATCAACTAACACGCCACCTCGACGTTCAAAATCAATTATATTTTGCAAAGAGGGATATGAAAAATATTTACCCTCTTTGGGTTGCAAATGATTTTCAACAGAGATATTTTTTGAAAACGTTGCTATTGCATCTAATATGAGCAGCACACCAGACTCATAAAGTTTGAGCACATGCCATAAATAAGACCGATTTTTTTCAACCGGGATTTTGTCAATTTGAATAATATCACCACAATCAATTTGATGATTTTGAATATAATGCAGTGTAGTACCAATTTCTTTTTCACCGTTAAGCATTGCTCTAAAGGTTGCCATAACACCACGATAGTCAGGCAAAACACCTGAGTGCAAATTAATGACGCCCAGTCGAGACAATCGAATAACCGGAGATTTGAGAATTGCCCCAAAGCGAATTGACACCATGAGATCAGGTTCAATCGCTTTAATTATTGTTAATGCACTTTCACTATTAATTTGGTCAATATAATGGACCGAGGCAATTGATAATGATTGGTTAACTCGCCTATTTAAACGAGGAAAATCGGTACAATAATTAACCTGATATTTAGGAAGGAGTAATTCAAATGGTAAGGTTTGCTCAAAAAACTGGAGCTGTGCTAATGCAGCAGGTCTATTAGCGGGCCTAACATCAGTACGGCCGACCTGTGATGAATAGACAAGATGAACCTTGGTTTGTTTTAAGTGCGGCAAAATGAGATTAAGCGCATAATTACTGGCAATATCGCGATTAATCAGAAAGATAATATTCATAATAAATAATGCATCTTCTGAAACAGACTATTTACATAATCACTATAGTAACATTTTTTTACCGCAACATTCTTGGTCATAACATCAATCAATAAACAGGAAATATAGCTCCCAATGATGTGTTTAGCAGGTTTAATTAATGGGGAATTGCATAACCGGCCATGCGCAGCTCTTCATAAACATGCTTTAAGGCTACACAACTTTCATTGAAAGCGCTTTCTCGAATGCTCCGTTTCTCAATACCATAACGACTGATATCAATATACAGAACAGCTTTCAAACCGCAAGCTTCAAGACATGCTCGAGTACAAGCAAGACTACATCCATCAATGATGATAATGGGACGCCCTGACTCAGCCATTTGCTTTATGGGTTCAACGTTACCAACTACCCCCGAAATACAGGACATCTCAGCAATACCGTCACTTTCTAGTTGCAACGCGATATCATAGGCAAGTTGTGCCAGATTTGAACAGCCAGAGCAGGAATAAACAATCGGTTTGTTACTATCGCTCATTGTCATCTCAGTGAAAGGTTGAAATAGAATATAGTAAATTGACTTGAAGAAAAGATATTGACTAAGATCAAAACGACAAGTAGAAGGTTAATTAAAAATAAAAAATCCATTTGAAATTTAAGCATTAGCCGTCAGTAAAATCTATCTAAGTACCCCTCAATAAAACAGATATCTTGAATAAGATTTTACTTATTGAAAGTTGAAATATTAATTCACACGCTAACAGTTAATATATTGAGAGTTTATGAAAACGGCGTAGCGGGCAAATAAAAAAATTATCAATCAGAGTATTTATTTGTCAGATAAAATAGAATTATTATTTTCAAATTAGGTTGAGCAACACGAACCGAACCAACCTTCATCAAACCTAAACCTAAACCTAAACCTAAACCTAAGTAGATTACTTTATTTTAGATTAAACCAAGTTAAATTAGATTCGTTTCAGTTCATGTAACGCTCAATTATTGCCAAGAGAAAGTCTTGTTGAATTTGTATTTATCTTGCGATATTTATTTAATATCGCTACCCAAGAAAAATATTTTCTTCAACAAACTGCATTTCTATACCTTCAATTTCCGCTTTAGCAACCAAGCTTTGAATATATTCCTGAACAGCTAAATGAGAAGCGCGATGGACTAAATACCCTCTCACCTTATCAGCAACCATTGCATATTCTAACTGTTTACCTTCGACCTTACGTAAAATATCAACAATATGAAAGCCATAGCGTGACTCAATTGGTTTTAACACAAGCCCCTCGGACATTCCAGATATTTGACGCTCAAACTCAGGAACAGTCTGTCCTTTACTGATTTGACCTAACATTCCACCATCTTTTTTAGAAGGACAAGCAGAAAACTCATGTGCTAATGCCGAAAAATCTTCGGGATTTTTTTGCAGTTTTTTGATCAGTTCTTTTGCTTGCTTTTTAGCAATTGATCGAGTTTCTAAATCTTCTTTTGCCGCGGGAAGTAAAATGTGTTTCACTTCAAGCAATGGCGCAGTTTTAAATTTATGTGAATTATTTTCAAAATATCGCATACAAATTAATTCATCAGGATCGTCATACTTGACATTTTCTTCCAGCAACTTTTGTACTAATTCTTCTTCATTAACCGGAGAAAGTTCTGTATTAGTTAATCCAGCTTCTTGTAACAGCAGCTCTCGCACAACTAAAGCTTGTGCAGCTTGGCGAACGACAATATTAAAATTATTATTCTGATGATACTGGAGTTCATTGGCCAACTCTTTCTCGGTAATCAATCGACCATTAACAGTAATTTCAGGTAATTGTTGAGTAATATTTTTTCCTGCTCCCTCATCGGGAGATACTGGTGAACAAGCGCCCATAAAATTCTCTTCTTCATTTTAGTTAATTAAAAATGGAGCCTTAACTCCTTAACGGATTCAACCTGAAATTCCATTCGGTCTATTAAGGCTCCGGCTTCTTACAACGCAGTAAAAAAATCTAGCTAATCTTTGAAATTCAGCGTTGTCGAACAACCTGATAACGTCGCCCTAAATACCACACAGGTGCACTAATCATATGTACCAGCCGGGTAAATGGAAAAACCAAAATCATGGTAAGTCCGACAAACACATGCAGTTTATAAATAATGTGTACACCAGCAATAAACTGTGCGGCATCAAATGCCTGAAAGGTGACTACGGATTGAGCCCAACTGCTGAGAAGTACCATTACGGTCCCATCCATGTGATCCATAGACACAACAATCGTCATTAGTCCAAGTACTAATTGAATCAGCAATAAAAATAAAATAAAAATATCTGATTTTTTTGATGATGCTCTAACACGCTCGTTAGTTAATCGACGATAAATAAGTATCAATAGACCAATCAAGCACATAACGCCAAAAAAACCACCGCTAACCATCGCTACTAATTGTTTATCAGCGCTGGAGATGACATAATGATAAACGGCCGGAGGCGTTAACAGGCCCAAAAAGTGGCCAAAGAAAATAAAAATCACACCAATATGAAATAGATTGCTACCCAGACGCAGTCCTTTATTACTCAATAACTGGCTTGAATCTGCTTTCCAGGTATAGGGTTCACGATCAAATCGAATCCAACAACCAACCAGACATACAGCAATAGCAATGTAGGGATAAACCCCAAATAATAAAAAATTCAAATTAGACATCATTCTCTCCTTACAACCCACTCATCCGAGTGTTTTGTGTTAATTCCGAAGGTTGAGAGCCGCCAGCGTTATGCCATTTAATAGGTACATCTTGTGACGGAGTAATATCAATTGATGCAAGATCAATCGCAGGTTTTGAACTTGGACACTGATCAGCAACCGGTTCATCAAAACGGATTTCTTTGTCTTCCCAGGCTTTATCGATCATTTCCACGGTATCATCACGCTCTTCTTTACTGATTGCTTTTGCAATTTCCAACCGATCAACAGCAAATCCAGAAAACTCAATTAATGCATCAAACAATATGCAGTAATCACACTCTCGCTCGATTAAACGTTCTGATAGCATCGTCATTATGTGGCAAATATCACCAAGCCACTCCTGAGCAAATTCTTTCGGCTGTTCACTTAAAAACTCTAAATACAATGGAATATAGTCGGGTAGCTGTGACGAATGAATCTCGAACCCATTAGTTCGATAAACATCCAATAAATTCACCATCGCTTGACCACGATCACGAGATTCACCATGCACATGTTCAAACAGCAGTAAAGACAATGAGCGACCACGATCAAATAGCAAGTCATATCGTTCTTGCGCATCATAAATATCTTTAGACACCAAATTGCTAATAAAGTCAGTTAACTGCTGTTTAGTTTGAGGACTAATATCAACACTTTGTTCAACGACAGTAAGTAAATCCACTTTTGCTGTAAACAAATCTTGTGAAGGATAGTCCAATAGTCGAGAAAGCACTTTTAATATCAACATCAACTAATCTCCTACACGAACGGTTTTAATCACGTCGCGGGATTTAACTTTTTTAGCACCAAACATATTCGTTTCGCTTGTGCTTCCGGTACTACATCCATTACCAAAAGTAAATCCGCACCCTCCTTTTTCATCATAAGCAGCAGGTACATTCATCTCACGATGACCGGTAGGTATTACAAAGCGATCTTCATAATTGGCAATCGCTAAATAACGGTACATTTCTTCCGCTTCTTTTTTGCTGATACCAACTTGATTTAATACTTCGAGATCTTCAACACCTTCCACATGTTCCGCCCGTTTATATGCCCGCATGGCAAGCAATCTTTCCAATGCACGAATTACTGGTTCTTCATCACCTGCGGCTAACAGGTTTGCCAAATACTTCATGGGTATACGTAATGAACGGATATCAGGAATAACGCCAGCCATACCAACGGTACCGCTTTCAATCGCATTTTGTATTGGACTTAATGTCGGCACATACCAAACCATCGGCAGTGTTCGGTATTCAGGGTGTAAAGGCAGCGCCAGTTTCCAATCAACTGCCATTTTATAAACCGGAGAACGTTGTGCCGCTTCAATAACATTTTCAGCAATACCATCTTTAATTGCCTGCTCGATTACTGCAGGGTCGTTAGGATCTAAAAAGATTTCTAACTGCTTTTCGTAAAGATCGGTTTCATCCGGAGTTGAAGCAACTTCTTTGATGCGATCTGCATCATATAAAATCACGCCTAAATAACGAATCCGACCAACACAGGTTTCCGAACAAACCGTTGGTAATCCGGCTTCAATACGAGGGAAACAGAAGGTACATTTTTCTGATTTCCCTGACTTCCAGTTGAAGTAAATTTTCTTGTACGGGCAACCACTAATGCACATACGCCAACCACGACATTTATCTTGATCAATTAAAACAATGCCGTCTTCTTCTCGTTTATAAATTGCACCAGAGGGACAAGCTGCTGCACAGGTTGGATTCAAACAGTGCTCACATAAACGTGGTAGGTACATCATGAAAGTATTTTCATACTGTCCATAAATTTCTTTTTGCATATTTTCGAAGTTTTTATCTTTACTTCTCTTTTCAAATTCAGTACCTAAAATTTCTTCCCAGTTAGGTCCCCATTCTATTTTTTCCATTCGTTTACCGGTAATCAGCGAGCGAGGACGGGCAACGGGTTGATGCTTACTTTCGGGTGCGGTATGTAGGTGTTGATAATCAAAATCAAATGGTTCGTAGTAATCATCAATTTCGGGTAAGTCAGGGTTAGCAAAAATACCCGCTAAAATACGAAATTTTCCACCAATTTTGGGTTGAATCTCGCCATTAGCTTTACGCTCCCAACCGCCTTTCCATTTTTCCTGATTTTCCCACTCTTTGGGATAACCAATACCCGGCTTGGTTTCAACATTGTTGAACCATGCATACTCCATCCCCTCACGTGAAGTCCAGACATTTTTACAAGTAACCGAACAGGTATGGCAACCAATACATTTATCAAGATTTAATACCATACCAATTTGTGAACGTATTTTCATTTCGCCTGCTCCTTAAGCTTCGTCAGGATTTGTGGGTAGAGGACGGGGTAAATCATCAGAGTCGGATCCATCCAACCAATCAACTTTATCCATTTTTCTGACAACAACAAATTCATCACGATTACAACCTACCGTTCCGTAATAGTTAAATCCATAAGATTGCTGAGCGTAACCTCCAATCATATGGGTCGGTTTCATGACTACACGCGTTACCGAGTTATGGTGTCCGCCGCGCGTACCAGTCATCTCACTTCCTGGCACATTAACAATTCTTTCCTGCGCGTGATACATCATTACCATACCCTGATTAACGCGTTGCGAGACAACGGCTCGGCAAGAAATCGCACCATTGGCATTAAATACTTCAACCCAATCATTATCTTCAATGCCAGCTTCTTTGGCATCAACTTCACTTAACCAAATAATTGGACCACCACGAGAAAGTGTCAGCATTAGCAAATTATCGGTGTACGTACTATGAATTCCCCATTTTTGATGCGGCGTAATCCAGTTAAGTACAATCTCTTTATTGCCGTTACTTTTGCTATTTTGAATAGCTTCAACCGTTTTGGTATTAATAGGAGGACGATAAGAAACAAACTGCTCACCAAATGCCTGCATCCACAAGTGGTCTTGATAGAACTGTTGTCGCCCAGTTATGGTTCGCCATGGAATGAGTTCATGAACATTGGTGTAACCCGCATTATAGCTGACATGCTCATCTTCCAATCCAGACCAGGTTGGTGATGAGATAATTTTTCTTGGCTGCGCAACTACATCACGAAAACGAATTTTTTCATCGTGTTTTGGTTTGGCCAAGTGAGTATGATCTCGTCCGGTAAACTCACCTAAAGCAGTCCAGGCTTTTACTGCGACATTACCATTAGTTTCAGGCGCCAAAGTCAAAATAGTTTCTGCTGCATCAATTGCGGACTCAATAACAGGACGCCCTTGATTGACACCTTCATCCCAGTGCTTATGGTTTAACTTACCTAAAAACTCGACTTCTTCGTCTGTATTCCAGTTAATACCTTTACCACCATTACCGAGTTTTTCCATCAGTGGCCCAAGTGAAGTAAATTTTTTGTACGTATTTGGATAGTCACGCTCAACAACAACAAAGTTTGGCGCAGTCACTCCAGGAATTAATTCACATTCACCTTTTTTCCAATCTTTTACATCAACCGATTGTGCCAGTTCTCCGGGTGTGTCATGTAACAATGGTACGGTAACAATATCTTTTTCAATGCCAAGTTCACCCTCAGCAACTTCTGAAAACTTTTTAGCAATCCCTTTATAAATATCCCAGTCAGACCGTGATTCCCAAACAGGATCAACAGCAGTCGATAATGGATGAATAAAAGGATGCATATCAGAAGTGTTCAAGTCATCTTTTTCATACCAGCTCGCTGTTGGTAATACGATATCTGAATACATACAGGTTGAAGACATTCTAAAGTCAAGCGTTGTTACCAGATCAAGTTTACCTGTCGCGCCGTCATCAACCCATTCAGCTTCGGTGGGTTTAAAACCTCCAGTTTTACCTAAATCTTCATTCATTACGCCATTTTTTGCACCCAGCAAATACTTGAGCATATACTCATGGCCTTTTCCTGAAGAACCTAATAAATTTGATCGCCAAATAAATATATTACGCGGGAAATTTTCAGGTGAATCAGGTGCTTCACTGGCAAACTGAATACCGCCAGATTTAAGTTGCTCAACTAAATAATCTTTGGGATCCATTCCTGCCGCTTCAGCATCTTTAACAATCTGAAGTGGATTTCGATTTAATTGCGGTGCCGATGGTAACCACCCCATACGCTCTGCTTTAATATTATAATCAAGCATATGCTCAGGAAATTGTGACTTATCAGCCAAAGGCGAAAGCACTTCATGAATACTGACTTTTTCATGTCGCCATTGTGAAGAGTGATTATAGAAAAATGAAGTACCATTCATTTGCCGTGGCGGCCGTGACCAATCAAGACCAAATGCTAATGGTAACCAACCGGTTTGAGGACGCAATTTTTCCTGGCCAACATAATGCGCCCAACCACCACCAGACTGGCCAACACAACCACACATCATCAACATATTGATAAGTCCACGATAGTTCATATCCATGTGATACCAGTGATTCATTGCTGCACCAACAATAATCATGGATTTACCTTTGGTTTTGTGTGCGGTATCGGCAAATTCGCGCGCAACTCGAATTACTTTTTCACGCGAAACACCGGTAATTTTTTCTTGCCAAGCTGGAGTAAATGGTATGTCATCATCAAAGCTAGTGGCAACATTCTCACCGCCCAAGCCACGATCTAAACCATAGTTAGCCATCATCAAGTCATAAACCGTTGCAACTTTAATTGGCTTTCCATTCACGCCTGTTATTGTGCGAGTTGGGACATTACGTAATAAAATATCATCATGTTCACAGGAAACAAAATGTTTGTTGTTGTTATTCGCAGCGTAATGAGGGAATGCAACAGAAGAAATTTCTTCACCAATTAATGACAACTGTAACTTCGTTTCTTTACCTTCCAAGCCTTCACGTTCTTCAATGTTCCACTTTCCTTTTTCTCCCCAACGATAACCAATTGAACCATGCGGAGAAACTAATTGACCGGTCTTTTCATCAAGTGCGATGGTCTTCCATTCAGGATTGTTAGCTTGACCTAAATTATCATTTAAATCTGACGCTCTTAAAAAACGTGCTGATTTATAAGCATTATCGCCATACTCATCTAACACGACCAACATAGGAAAATCGGTGTACTGACGAACATATTGAGTGAAGTATTCACTTGGATTTTCTAAATGATATTCACGTAATATGACATGTCCAAACGCCATTCCCAGTGCCGCGTCGGTGCCTTGCTTAGGATTAAGCCATTCATCAGTTAATTTAGAAACTTCAGAGTAGTCGGGTGTAATTGAAACGGTTTTTGCGCCTTTATAACGAACTTCGGTAAAGAAATGTGCATCAGGTGTGCGTGTTTGTGGTACGTTAGAGCCCCAAGCAATTAAATAATTTGAGTTATACCAGTCAGCAGATTCAGGAACATCCGTTTGTTCTCCCCAAGTCATTGGTGAAGAGGGAGGTAAATCACAGTACCAGTCGTAAAAGCTTAAACAAACACCACCGATTAATGATAAATACCGTGAACCTGCAGCATATGACACCATTGACATAGCCGGAATAGGTGAAAAGCCTATCACCCGATCTGGACCATATGTTTTTGCGGTATATACATTAGCCGCCGCAATCATTTCATTCACTTCGTTCCAACTTGAACGAACAAAGCCACCAAGTCCTCGTTTTGATTTATAAGACAAAGATTTTTCTTTATCTTCAACAATAGATGCCCAAGCAGCAACCGGTTTCATCGTCGCTCGTGCTTCACGCCATAACTTAAGTAAAGGCTTTCTGACTTTAGGATATTTTAGTCGGTTAGCGCTATATAAATACCATGAATAACTCGCGCCTCGAGGACAGCCGCGCGGTTCATGATTGGGTAAGTCAGGACGAGTTCTGGGATAATCGGTATATTGTGTTTCCCAAGTAACCAGACCATTTTTTACATAGATTTTCCACGAACAAGAACCGGTACAGTTAACGCCATGAGTAGAACGGACAACTTTATCATGTTGCCAGCGTTGACGATAACTGTCTTCCCACTCGCGACTTTCATTTGTCGTTTCACCATGACCGTCAGAAAACTCGCCCGTTTTCTTTTTAAAAAACTGCAAGCGATCAAGAAATTGACTCATAATTTTTCTCCGTTGACCTATACAAAAATCCCGTTTAGATTTTTGTCAATTCATCGCGACAGGTTGCTTAGTTTTTTAATCCTGAGCAATGAATAAAATAAAATTAATATAAATAATCTTGCTGTAATCTTTTATTGAGCACTGTTAATACAGTCGATAAGGTGTTGCCAATTTTGGTAACACCTTGGATACATTATTTTCAGTGATTAACCCGCTGATTTATGGATTATGGAATTCAGCCCCCTTACGCAAATAAAACCACCAGTTAATAACAACACAAACTCCATAAAAAACTGCAAATCCAATTAATGCATATTCGGGTGTCGTCGCTTTAATTTGTTCACCAAATACCTTTGGAATATAAAAGGCACCATAGGCAGCAATTGCCGAGGTCCAACCTAACACGGGTCCGGCTTGTTCTTTATTAAACACAATTGCAATCGTTCTAAAAGTTGAACCATTACCTATTCCGGTTGCAGCAAAGAGAATTAAAAATAATACAAAGAAAGGAACAAAGAATTCTTCGGGGGTTGCCGATGCATAAGCCGCCTTCATGTAGTAAGCAACACCAAGAGCACTGGCCACCATCGCAATAGAGCAAATTTGGGTAACTTTTGCACCGCCAACTTTATCAGAAATCCATCCACCTACCGGGCGAATTAATGCACCAATAAATGGTCCCATCCAAGCATACATTAAAGCACTGGGACCATTGGCATTAACCGTATTATGTGTCATCACTCCATCAACCATAATATGCTGATAACCAAAAATAACTTTAATGGCTAATGCAAATGCAGCCGAATATCCGATAAACGAACCAAACGTCATGGTATAAATTACACTCATTACCCAAGTATGTTTATTACCGAAGATCTGATACTGATGTTTTAAACTGGCACCAATTTCGCCCGGTAACATTTTTAAACCATAAACGGTTAACACAACCACAATGACTAAAACGATTTCTTTAGGAATGCCAAAACCGGAACCATTGGCGCTTTCTGGTAACATTAACCACAAGCCAAATACCGCACAGGAAAAACCAATTAACAGCATCATTAATATTTTTAATACGGAACCTACAGGACTGCCAATGTTAGGCGAAACATGAGGAGCTCGAATATTATTCATACCAAACCAGCCGATGATTAACAAAGGTAATAAAAAGATCAACCAGACAAACCCAGCATTTTGGATCCAGGTCTGACTACCTGCTGCTATCTTGCCGATTAAAGTACCACTGGTGTTTTGTAACGTCATGGATTCGCCACCGAAGATACCGAAAGTCATCACTAAAGGAACCAGTATCTGCATGGTAGTTACCCCAAAATTTCCCAGGCCAGCATTTAAACCAAGCGCAAGACCTTGTTGTTTTTTCGGGAAAAAGAAACTGATATTTGACATAGATGAAGCAAAGTTTCCACCACCAAATCCAGATAATAAAGCTAACCCTTGAAATACCCAAAGCGGCGTATTTTTATCTTGTAGTGCTAGACCTGTACCTATCGCGGGTAACATTAATAATGCCGTTGTAAAAACGATGGTATTTCGTCCACCACATAACCGAATAAAAAAGCTACTGGGTATTCGCAAGGTCGCACCGGTTAAACCGGCGATAGCCATTAAGGTAAACAGTTCCGATTTTTCAAATGGAAAACCAAGATTTAACATTTGTACGGTGATAATTCCCCAATATAGCCACACCGCAAAGCCACACAGCAGACTTGGAATCGAAATCCAAAGATTTCGATTGGCAATTTTTCTGCCTTTTGATTCCCAAAACTCAGAATCTTCTACATTCCATTCTTTAATATCTGACATTACTCACTCCAAATAATAAGACGATAATTTTTATTGTTTACTCTTAAAATATTTAAGAGTTTGATTTTATGATTCGAAAATATAAAAAATAATTATAAAATTTCGCTCTCTTTTTTGGCTTTGATAATGGAGTAGTTCATCCATAACATACAAATTGCGACCAAAATAAATAACAACATAAAACAAGAGGAGCGAACGTCAGTATAGTCAGACAAAATTCCAAAGAAGATGGGTAAAGTAAATCCGCCAAGTCCTCCCAAAACGCCGACCATACCACCTACCGAACCCATGTTATTGGGATAATAATCATGTAACAGTTTATAAACACTCGCTTTACCAAATCCTTGCGCAATTCCTACAATAAAAACGAACAAGGTAAATATTTCGACACCCAGTCCAATGTTAAAATTGACCTCTCCTTTAATTCCCTTAATCACGAAACTGGTTTCAGGATAGGAAAGAAAGAATAAACAACCTGCTGAGATCCAAAAAACCCACCAGTTTACAGTTCTCGCACCTAATTTATCAGAAGCATAACCACCAGCTGCTCGAATAACACCTGAAGGCAATGTAAAAATCATAGTAATCAGGGAAGCTGTTTTTATATCAAGCCCAAATTCACCAATATAATATTTTGGTAACCACAAAGCTAAAGCAACAAATCCACCAAAGACAAAATAATAGTAAAGCCCAAATCGCCAAACTCTTAATTCTTTTAAAGGTGCAAGTTGTTCTGCGATAGTTTTATGTTGACCCGAATTTTTTCTTTCCTCTAACCCAGGATCATCATAAGTAAAAAACCAAAAAACAACCGCCATTAATGCCATTGCAACTGAATAAACTTTGGGTACCATTTGCCAACCCGCAGCAACGACAATCATAGGAGCAACCAGATTTGTAATTGCAGCGCCAGCATTACCTGCACCAAAAATACCCATGGCTGTACCTTGTTTTTCTTTTTCAAACCAGGCTGAAGTGTAAGCAATTCCAATAGCAAACGATCCGCCTGCAAGTCCTACAAATAATCCCGCAACAAGATATTGCCAATAGGAATGAGCAAAAGCGAGTGTGTAAGTCGCAATTGCTACAACAATCATTTGAATGAAATAAACAATTCTTCCACCGAAACGATCCGTTAACATCCCCAAAGGTAGACGAGTAATCGATCCGGTTAATATTGGCGTCGCTACTAATACGCCAAACTCAGTATCTGTTAAACCTAACTCTTGTTTAATTTTAAGGCCGATAATGGAAAACATTGTCCACACCGCAAAATTAAACGCAAAAGCAATTGTATTCATGGTTAAAACAGAATACTGCTTTGTAGTATGAGTCGCCATTTTAATACCCCTCATAAGTCTAATTTTGATGTTCCATCAACATCAATTCTACTAGAGACTGCAATGAGAGAATAGCAATCACCCGAATGACAATACTTGATTTGGATCATTCGTCATATTCTTCAATTTGAGTATATTTATTTGCTCTACTACTAAAGTAGTAAATTTGTTATCTCATCAAATGATTGTTTTTAAATTCTTTTTTTGTCATCAATGGTTTGTTATGATGACTTTTTATTTTTTACAACTCTTTAGTAGTAGTTGATGAGTTACATGCTTTTATAAAAGCGTTTTTTCAGGCGCATTGCCAGCAAATTTACTTTCAATAAATTACACAAAGGTGACCAAGTCATTGCCCATTGAAACCGATCCAACAACAACCAGCTCATCGTTAATTGCTCGCGCCGGACAAATAATGGTTGTGATTATTATTTTGGGACTAGTGAGCATGATTTCATCTATGCTGGTCTCAGAAAGTTTAAGCGGTGATGCGGCACAAATTAACATTGCAGGTTCATTAAGAATGCATGCCATGCGAATTTCTCGAGCCCATCTTGCCGACACCTCTCAGCAAAAGTTATTGATAAAAAAAGAAACAACGGCTTTTGAAAACCAACTCAATCAATTACTTATCGGCGGTTTAGTTAGTGCTCGTAAAAATAAAAAAATTGAAGAACAATATCAACTGATTTTAGAAAACTGGCAAAAATTGAACTCAAATAATTCAGATCATTCTGTTCATACATTTGACACATTCGTTAGCACTATTGACCAGATGGTTTTTCTTTTACAAAAAGAATCCGAAAAAAAGCTTAACATGTTAAGGCTTATTCAAGGTATTAGCTTATTGTCGGTTTTAGTTGTTGCCATTGTTGTCCTGTTTCAGTTAAACCGAATTATTGTAGCACCGCTCAAACAACTGGTTGATGTCGCATCTGAAGCGGGTAAAGGCAATTTCGACCTCAAAGCCACTTATCATTCAGACAATGAACTCGGTTTACTGGCCAGAACAATCAATCAGATGTCAGCCGAACTCAAACTAACTTACCAGGATTACGAACAACGCGTAACCCAAAAAACAGAAGAATTACTACAAAGTAATCGTTCACTAGATTTTTTATATAAAACTGCTCGATACTTATCTGCAAACGATTTTAGTCATGGCAGAGATTTAATTATTCAAGAGCTTGAAAATATTTTGGGTGAAGGCAAAATCACTATTGAATTGTTAGCAATCGAAGATAATCAATCTCAAAAAATTGATATTCATCCCCGATTTAATGCTCCATTTTGTTTACTTTCTAAACGCTTCCCTTTAAAAAAGCATGGCAATTTATTTGGTTATATTGTCTGGCAAACGCCAACCCAATTTGTCATTAGTGAGTGGCAAACGTTAATGCTTCAAGCAATTGCAGATATCGTTGGTACTGCACTTCAACTTGAACGCCAACGTAGTGTACAAAACCGATTATTAATAATCGAAGAGCGGGCTGTCATTGCTAGAGAGTTACATGATTCCCTTGCACAATCCTTATCCTATTTAAAGTTTCAAATGAGTCTGCTTAGCCGAAAGATGCAAAAAGAAGTCCCTAAGGAACAACTCACAATGATTATGGATGATATTAAGCAAGGTATTAACAGTGCCTATTTACAGCTCCGCGAATTACTAACCACCTTTCGTCTAAAACTTGAAGACCCCTCTATTGAAAATGCAATTCAAGGAACAGTTGCCGAGTTTTCCACCAAATGTAATCATCCAATTTTTTTAAATTATCAGATTGAGCCAGAAAGCTTATCAGCAAATCAAGAAATTCATTTATTACAAATTATTCGCGAAGCATTATCTAATATTCAGCGACACGCCCACTCCACAGAAGCGGGTATTCATATTCATCGGATGAGTGAAAATATCATCGTTGAAATCTGGGATAACGGACAAGGCATAAAAAATCTGGAGAACAGACAAGGTCATCTTGGTCTAAGCATTATGCGAGAAAGAGCAAAGTCCTTAAATGCAGTGATGGAAATTTTAGCAAGACAGCCTCAAGGAACTCGTATTATAATCAAGCTGCATCCGAAAAGATTTCAACAACAGGACACCAGCCAATGAGCAGTCATAAAATATTATTGGTCGATGATCATCCGATGCTTCGCAAGGGCGTTGCACAATTAATTTCGCTTGAAGATAACTTAGAGGTGATTGCCGAAGCAAATTCGGGTGAAGAAGCGATCACCTCTGCACTCGCCAGTTCTCCTGATCTGATATTGCTCGATTTAAATATGAAAGGACCTAGCGGTATCGATACGCTAATATCTTTGCGGCGCGCAGGCACAAAAAGTAAAATAATTATATTCACTGTTTCAGATAATGAAGCCGACGTTTTACAAGCACTAAAATTTGGTGTCGATGGCTATTTGTTAAAAGACTCAGAACCTGAAGAACTGATCGAAAAAATTAATTTAGCCCTTGATGGTAATTTGGTTTTTAGTGCACCTCTAACTCAAATTATGGCGCGCTCACTTCAATCGGGGGATAAAAAGAAAATCAACCTAATTGATAAATTAACCCAACGTGAACTGGAAATTTTAAAATTCATCGCCGACGGCAAAAGTAATAAAGTGATTGCCAATAACTTAGGTATCACCGAGGCAACGGTAAAAGTTCATGTGAAGAACCTACTAAAAAAACTAGGCTTAAAAACTCGTGTTGAAGCAGCCGTTTGGGCAGTAGAAAATAAACTGGTTACTCATTAACAACTTGAGCATTACAGATAATTGATTGCCTTTAAAAAGACAAATTGAAGTGATATGTGTTGGTTACATTTAACGGCACAGAATCTATTCATTAGTTTTCAATGATATTTTTATAAGCGGTTATTAAAACCTGGTTGCCGTCTGCATTTAAATGAAACCCATCACCCACATGCCAGTTTGCAGCAAGATGGCCGTATTCATCAGTAAAGTGATTAAATAAGTCGACATACGTTACTTGTTCAACAGAGTCACTCCAGTTTTTGATTTGACTATTGAGTGATTGAATACGCTTGTTAGTTAATGTTGCAAAATTCGTTTGTTGTTCGGGAGAAAAATATCTTCGGTCAATTGGTAATAGACCGGTAATTAAAATAGGCGTATGTGCTGGAATATGCTTGATAATTTGTTGGATATTTTCAAAAATTTCTGCTTCATGACGATAAGTAAAATCATTTTTACCAATCATAATAGCCATTAAACTCGCGGATTCAATCGCTTGATTATCCTTTATGCGTAATAATAGCCCACGAGATGTCTCTGTGCCGATACCAAAGTTAAGCGCACCGTCATTAATTGTATTTACAGCTAATCGCTGTATAAAATCATCACCAAAAAATAAAATACTTTGTGGTGGAATATTGCTTTCCATCCGTTGATAGAATGCACTCATTGCAATATAGTGTGGCGTTATTTCCTCATCGATTAATCCTAGCAGGTGCTTTGCCTGCCCTATCATACCTAATTTCAACACGATAAAACTGGCCAGAAAATGTAGTAAAAGTACATATCCAATAATCAGTAAATACTTTTGTTTTTTCATATTACACCAACCAATATTTGGAAAAACAGTTACCGAGAAATTAATCCTCACTAATCAACTCTCGGTGTTTTATTTAATGCTGTGTTAATCAATAAATTTCAACTTAAGCAAGATAATAAATCCAGCATTTTAATAAAGATAACACCTCAACTTTAAATCGAACACCGGTTGAATCGAGGCCCTCAACCATTACAGCGATAAGTCATCATTGCATGCCAATTGCTATTTCAATGACGATAGCCATTACCATAGACAAAATAATAGTTTCCATCAGTTTGATTGAACGGTTATTCATCAATAATCCGAGTATTTCTTTCATAACACACAGTTCAAATTAAAAGCAGTTCAAATTAAAAGCTTCACTAATAGGCTTATTTTTTAAAGTCTGCAATTTGTGTCACTAACTTTTTGGCAATTCCGTTTGGCATAGGAATTGATAAATTGTATTGTGAAATTTTCCAGTTTTTGCCCGATTTTACCAGCACACCAGAACCACGACACTCACCGTAACTTTTGTTATAGAGCAATTCATCAAAAAAAACCACTTGTTCATTAACCACCGAAATATGGCGTTTTGTCGGTGTATAGGCCCAACCTTTTCCCTGACTAAAATAGGGTTGAGTAAACTGATAGAATGCTGATTTAGTCCAACGCTCAGTTGCATCGGTGCCTAAAAATACGGCATCATCAGTTAACAAATTAAAATAGCCATTCAAGTCAGCGTTGGCGGCCGCAAGATGAAAAGCATCAATCACACTGCCTGTCTGCTCAATGATTATCTCATGTTGTTGAGTGAGGTTATTGTTTTTCTCTTGATTATTTCGAGATGTACAATCTGTCGAAAAATAAAACATAACCAAACCGCATAAAATAATTGTAAAGTTTTTTTTCATGATTATTCCTGTAATGATTGACACGCTATTATTGAATTTCTATTTAAATCGATACTCTTTTTAACATAATACACTATAGACCCGCTAATATTTCCTATCTGTTCAATACACTCAAATAACCAGTAAACAGTTCTCGAACAGATCTTTATAACCCATTTTCCGAATGATTATATTGACATAGAGATTTCAACATAGAAATATTAACACAGCGATATCGATACAGATATGTCGATACAGACGCCTAGCAGATACTTATAGCGCATAATCAATAGATCATTTACCAGGAAAATAAAAATCAGTTGCTAAATGGAGGATAACAATACCATCGCAAGTATAGAAAAAAATTCCCGAAATCCATCTCGGGTACGCTCTCATTGACAATAAGCTATGACAAAATAGAAACTACTAGAGGAAAATAGACTAACAAAATAAAATTTAAGTAAACCTAGCTCAATAACAAAACACATTATGCTTCGAACCCCAGGTTAATATTGATATAAAAAGTTCAAAGCAAATACACCACCGATATCGCATCAGTCACAACAATTAAAATCAATCAAGCTGCCAGTTAAAACCTATATAATAAGTTCTTCCTGCATACCCCTGACGGCCAGAAAAACCATTTAGCGATGCACGGACTTTATCAGGATACTCGTCAGTTAAATTACGTATTCCAATATATGTCCGTAAACTTTCCAGCCATTGATAGCCTACTTGAATATCATGGTTGCGGTAAGCTTTTACATACGGCACATCTATTATTTGATCGGCTATTGCTCGTTGTTCGTTAATCACCGGCGATCTGATTAAAACTTGCAGGGTTTAAACTACTGCGGCAAACGATTTGACCATTATCATCAAATACGGCATCCATCGCCGCCATATATCGATCAAACAAGCGATTTTCAGGTGAACGCTCATTTTGCTTTGACTCTCCCCAGTTCAGCGAGAAATCATATTTTAAATCGGAATTAAATTGTCCTGTTGCCCCAGCCAAGATTCGGTAACTGCGTTTATTGGTGCGCAAATCATTAAAACCAGCATCTAAATCCCAGCGATTGAAAAAGATAGGCGGACCATCAGCACCTGCCGCAGCTAAAACGGAGGCAGGTAAAAAAAAGCATTATCACGGGCGACTTGACTACCGACAGTAAGTGAATGTTGGCTGAGGATTCGTGTTGCCACGTCGGAATAATTAACACTGACATAAGGCTCGAATTTTTCAGCGAACTCATAGTGAGCTTTTAGCGTCAGCACATGGCGTTCATTTCCGGGGCGTATTCCGTTAGCAAATAAAATATAATTTGGAATACCATCGCCACCGGTAAAAATATCGACTCGTTCGATCATCGCAAATGGAATTGAATTGGTATCCACTGCAGCCGTTCCACCTGACGAACCGCTAACAAAGCGATGTCTATCGATCAATGTCAATGTCCGATTTGCGCCGAGGTTACGCAAGTTCAGAAAATTTTCGCCATTACTGACTTCATCTTCTCTAGCCGATCCAACTAAAGCGCCAACTTCCGCTACAATTTCCTGAATACTGGTAGCGCCAGTGTATGAAATCGCCCTATCAAGTAAAAAAAGACTAGAGCGTTTTTTTGGTGCGATAAGCTTTAGGCAATACTGAAAATTGCTTTTTAAATGCGGTGGTAAAGTTAGTTGCATATTCATAACCAACCCTTTCTGCAATTTGTGAGATACTCATTGATGATGATTGCAGTAATTCTCTAGCTTTATTCATACGGTAGTTTTGCAAAAACTCATGTACGGTACAGTGATATTGACGCTTAAATTCTCCGCACAAAGTGCTTCGATTTAATCCTACACGGCGAGCTAATTCAATAATCGTAAGCGGACTTTGATAATTTTGCGTGATTAACTGTTTGGCATGAGCTAACTTGTCGATCAACCGCTCATTAATATCAAGGGGTAATGCCGATTGCTGATAAAACTCTTCAATATAGTGAAACAACTGACACAATAAAACTAAAGATTTTGACTCTGTATAAAGACGACGTCGAGTCCCTAGATAAGGCATTTTTAATAGCGTCAAAACATCACTTCTCATGGCGGGCAATAACGGAATATTAAAAAGTTGCTTTTGATTAAATATTTTGTCCAAAAATAACGGTGAAGTTAGCGAACATGAGCTTCCTCCCAAGTTCACATGATGCATGAAATAATCAGGTCGTAAATGTAATGTGACCGAACTCAAGTGATTCCCCTGTTGAATCGATAAATCAAACGTATCATTTTTATGTGTTGACAAAATTGAAACCGTTAACCTAGGGATACCTAAAGGAATGTGATCGGCATAAGTGACTTGATAATTTCCCGACAAAACAAAACGAATTGAAACGATATCTTCAACAGGTTTAATTTTTTGTATAAAATCCTGGTGATAAAAACTGTCAGCCAAACAGATCAATAAATCGCGATGGGGTCGATATAGCTCCCAGTAACCGGTTGCTATACTCTGTTTAAAATCAAGATGCACACCTTGATTGTTGTCACCAAACTGACGGGCAGAAATAAAATATTGATGTCGATAGTCCACGGCCGAGGCTTGATTAAAACCACGATAAATTCGGTTGATATCTTGCTGAGTTGGGGGCTGCATAGCACTTAATATATCGTCAAAGCTGTTTTGAAATCAATCGAAATACCATGCTTTCAATTAAGTGTTATTTTTTAGCACATAACTTTTGCTAGTTATTTTTAACTATTTCGGGAAAAGCTTTTTTAGAACGTACATTAGAAAAAGCCTAGCTCGGCCTGACTGTTTTCCGTACAAAATCTCACTATTTATACATCAACAAGCTCTTATATAAACACAATAGTTTTAAAATTCAAAGAGTTATAAAAAAATCTAAAAATCTTATTTTGAGATTAGCAAAAAACCTATTGGACTTTGAGAAATAGCTTACAAGGTCAAGCGTGTTTGCCTGATGAGAATCAAACGCTAAAGATTTATAGTAGTCCCAAGTCAAACAGATAAGAATACAACCTCAACAAAGGGAGTTGCATCATGTACCAAACCAGAGCTGAAGACGCTAACATTACCGATTTATTTTCACGATCAAACCGATTCGTTAAGCAAGATGGCGAGCTGTTTTATCGTACCAGGGAAGGTGAATTACATGGACCATTTTCAACCGAATCGAGTGCCTTGTTCGATTTAAATATTTTCCTCGAAGTCGTTGAAATTGAAAAACAAATCCATAGCGATTACGGTGTTCAACTAGCTTGGGGTTAAGCAATCCCCTTTGCCTAATACCACATCGGAAAAATATTGATTCGTTTTTGATTTCAAATTGACTCCTTAGCCGATTGACAAGCTATTAATTAATTGGCACCAGTTTTTATTTATTCTGTAGTAAATACTTCGGCAACTGCTGAATAGTAAAAACTGGCTTTTTATTTATCATTACCTTGAACTTAGTATCTCCCCCTAGAATTCGATCATTCGATCTACATCATTTTAAACAGCCGAATTACTTTTCTGACACGTTTTTTTCTAATTGACACCTTATAAAAAAGCATGAACGTTGATAACAAATAATTATGCTTCACATTGAAGCACTCGACTTATAGTAGAACACTATTCACTCAATAAATTTTGACCACATCACATAAATAAAGTATTTACTTTATTTAATAAAAGTCTTAAATTTACTGCATGTCATAAGTTTACTCAGGAACACCTCATGTCACGAATCCAATTCACAAAACAGTTTGGTCAATTCCCTGCCCTAATCTGGTTATATTTAGTTGGTACTTTGATGACACGTGGTTGTTACTATATGGTTTGGCCATTTTTGTCAGTAATTCTGTATCGAGAGTTTTCACTATCAGCAACCAACATTGGTATGATACTCACCTGCTCAGCAGTCGGCTCTTCCCTAGTTGGTTTTTATGTCGGTAGCTTAACTGATCGAATTGGTCGCCGTTCGACAATTTTAATCAGCGGGATTATTGGCTTTATTGCTTTTTGTTTGCTGGCGTTTGCCAATAGTTTATGGCTTTATATTGTAGCAATTACTTTAAGCTCACTCAGCAGAGCACTATGGGACTCTCCAAGCAAAGCATTAATCGGTGACTTATTAAAAAAAGCCGAAACTCGAGAAATGGCATTACAACTTAGTTACTTTATGACAAATGTGGGGGTTGCTATTGGTCCACTTATCGGTATTTTACTCGGATTATCAGCACAAAAAGAAACTTTTTTGTTCACTGCAACTGCCTATTTAATTTTAACTGTCGGTCTTTACATTGGCTTTAATTACAATGCACACTTACTAAAACGACAAAAACTGACAACTTATAACTTTTCGCAAACTATCGGCATTTTACTCAACGATCATTTATTTTTGGTTTTAATTATTGCCAACATCATTGTTATGTTCGTTTATTCCCATTCAGACTCATCGTTAATTCAATATTTAACCCAAGCCAACGCACCAGATTTATTACAACTGATTTCGGCGCTGATTATCACCAACTCTTTAACGATTGTATTATTTCAGTTTCCACTTTTAAGATTGTTGCAGAACTTTTCAATCAATCAGCGGATTCACGTTGGACTAGTGTTGCTTTTTAGTTCACAGGTCCTATACATCTATTCACCTGTGGATAGTTATTGGATGTGGATTGGCGGAATGTTTATTTTAAGTCTAGGCGAAGCTATTTTATTTCCAACAATGAATATTCAAATCGATCGGTTAGCCCCTAAACATTTAAGAGGTAGTTATTTTGGTGCAACTTCATTCTATTCGCTAGGCTATGCCAGTTCGCCCATCATTGGCGGTTATATTATCGATCAGTATGGTGGCTCAGTCTTATATGAATTAACTAGTATTCTCATTTTGTTAACCGTTACTTTATACTTATTTTCTCACCGCTTTAAACGGCCAACATTTATGACGACAGATGCTATCACCGAAGTAACCACTGAATAACATAAGCCATAAATTTTATTAAAAGTAATGTAAAAATCAACCAACCGACAATTTAAGCTATACCTAATCAAACTACCTATTTTTGCTAGAGCTTAAAAGGTAGTTTTTTTCCAATTTCGATTGATTGTGGAGATAAATGACACTGATAAACTAATACTTCCACGCCAAAATTAACGGCTTTTTTTAACAGTTGTGCATAATCGGCATCAATATGTGATGCCGCACTGACCTCGCCAATTCCACTATGTTGCACTAAAAAAAACAAAACTGCTCGATGTCCTTGCTCAACACAAGTCATTAGTTCACGTAAATGCTTTTGCCCCCGAGTGGTAACTGCATCAGGGAAGAAACCAAGATTTTGTGATTCTTTCAACGTAACGCTCTTAATTTCAATAAAGGTCTCACGCCCATCCGATTGCTCAAGCCAAATATCAATTCGACTATTTTCCTGACCATATTTTTTTTCTTTTTTAATTGATAAATATTCAGTTAACTCTTCAATCTGTTTATTTTCAATCGCTTCATAAACGATATCATTTGCTAAATGAGTATTGATACCTATCATTTGACCATCATCAGTTTCAGTTAACACCCAAGTATAGGGATATTTTCTTTTAGGATTTTGACTGTCGGCAATCCAGGCAGACCAACCAGCTTGCCAACAATTTTTCATTGAGCCAGTGTTGGGACAATGTACCGTTATTTCACCTTTTTCTGGATGAATTACATCGGCTAAAAATCGTTTATAACGCTTAATAATTCGAGTTTTTTCGAGTGGCTGGGCAAACTGCATACAATTCCCGCTTAACAGACTGAAATCAGTTAAGCAGAATAGCAAATATTAGTACAGGGTTAAATATAGAAGCGATAATTTCGCAGTTTTGACGATTATTTAACGACTAAAATAAAGTTGTACTGTTTGTAGTTCATCTAACCCAGTTTCCAGCGCCTGATTAGGATGCAACAAATGCAATCGGAGAATTTCACCAGCTAAAGTGGCGCATTTACCTTCCATTAATAAATGTGAATTAACTGTCATAAGGGTGGCCGGAGCTTGTTTGTCAACATACCATAAACGGCCATTACTTTCTTTTAAAATAGTGCCACTGGGCGAATTCACAAAAGCGTCACCAGTACAATTGTCCGTCAAATAATAGCGTTCTTCCATTGGCCAACCAAGCTCACCCTGAGCATTCACTACAAATTGATACCCCGAATCTGTTTTACCTCGAAACAACCCATTTTCCAAATCAACGGGCAATAATTCGGTAATAACACTACCACTTTCATCAACCAGTGAAACACTGTTAAAACCTTGTGGCGAACCTTGCGCAAACGCTTTTGACGTTGACTGTTGGACTTGAGTAAACTGTTCACCAAGTTGCTGAAATTGAGCTTCCATTTTATTACGCCATTGATTTCCTTCTTGATAAGCAGCTTGTAATGCACTGTTTTGTTGGTTAATAGTCCACAATTGCCACAAAATTCCCGTTAATAAAAAAGTTATTACCAGTGCACCAACAACGCCGGCTTTTTTGTAAAAACTTCTCGATATTTCCTCTTTTGCTTCAACAAACTCATCGTGTGACTCCATTCGATGAACCATGGCATGCTCAAAATGTTCCAGAGTTTGGTGAAACTCGCGGGTTAATTTACGTGTTTGAATCCCATTATAACGTTGTAGTTCTTCGAGCTGTTGAGCTTTTTGTCGATTTAAATAGGGTTCAATTTTTTGCAGCCACAGTTTTTGCCAGGTTGAATCTTCCTGAATAGGCTCGGTGACTACCTCATTATTTCGATAGTTCTCAACCGGTAGAGTATGTGTCTGATTTTTGTTATTCGCATGTGTATTTTTAGTTTTTTCAACTTGAGTTTCAGGTTCTCTTTTGACTAATCCCAACTGCTCTAAGGCATTATATAAATAATCTTTCTCTAATCCTTTTGGCAATACATCAACTGCACCTAACGCCCGCGCCTGTCCCACATAGACATCTCCCTGCTTTGCGGTATACATCATTACCGGAACCGTCGCCGTCATCGGATTACTTTTAATCACTTTAATCGTTTCCAAACCATCCATACCAGGCATGGTGTGATCAAGAAAAATAATATCGGGAATATTTTGTTGTAAATAATCGAGCGCTTCTTCTGCCGAATAAACAGCAAAACTTTGAATGCCAAAAGTTTCCAGCATATTAGCCATGACTTTACAGGCCAGCCGTGAATCATCAACGATTAATGCATTCTTTTTCATGAGTATCCCATCAGACGATTTGGTATTAATAATTGTTGCAGTCAAAATATTTTTAGATTAGCGTTTTCGAATAAAGCTCAAACAAAACATATTCAATCAGGTTTACTAAACAAGCCACAATGTTCGAACATTTAATTGTATCTTAACAAAGTTCAAAAATTGAGGATCACATCACATAATCTATCGGTAATATTGCCAATTGGTAATTATACTTTAAGGTCTGCTTTTTATGCGACTAATCACACAACTCTATATCGAATAAACCACTCAAGAAAATCATTCCACTCGAACAGCCCAATAAAGGATGTACATGTATGCGCTTATACGGATTGATTATCAATCGTATAAGACCAGATCATTTCCAGCGTTTTGTGCACGTGCAATTAATCCACCGCAAATTTCTAGTAGTTGACGTAAACCATTTTCCTCAGACAAACACAAGCCAATACTGACAGTCAGATATTTTTTTACATTTTCAATTTCAATAAACGTTTTCTTAATTTGCTCACGAAATTCATTCATTTTTTTATCACACTCATCCAGCGAAATTCCCCATAAAAATACCACTAGCTGACTGCTATTCAATCTAGCCGTAATATAACCAGAAAATTTCTTTTGTAATTGTTCTGCAAATTTAATCAACACCGCATCACCATATTCACTATAAACATTATTAAATGTTTTAAAATTATCAATTTCAATAATAGCCAAAGCATAATTAGTCTGTTGTTGCTGGCATTGAGTAATTTTGCTATCACAAATTTGATAGAAATATTGTCGATTATACAGGCCAGTCAAGTAGTCTCTATTTGCCGAGTCTCGAATAGTTGCGATTGCTTCCAATGATTCTATATTGTGCATAATTCGGCAGTAAAACTCTTCTTGATTAAATGGTTTACGTAAAAAATCGTTGGCACCATTTTTAATGAACTTTGCAGATAAAGATGCATCGCCTTCTCCGGACAAACCAATAATGGTCAAATCCTGCTTGTCATATTTACCACGGATTAATTTAACCAATTCGAACCCATCAACTTCCGGCATATGATAATCAGTAATCACCAGTTTAATATCAGGTTGAGCAATTAACGCTTTAATCGCGCTTTTTGCCCCATCAGCTTCGACGACTTGAAATTGATATTTATTTAATAACAGCGCAGCTTGCTTGCGGGCAACTCTTGAGTCATCTACCACCATTATTTTGATTTGGTGGTTGCGTTGCAGACGATTAATCAGCTTCATGGCATAACCATATGAGTATCGATTTTCCTTTACCACATAATCGACAATTCCTTTTTTAAGCAGTGCTTCTTTTCTTTTTTCATCAAAAGTCGCAGTTAAAACCATTGTTGGAATTTTAGCGCTAAGCGTTAGATCAACTACCTCACCTTTTGGTGCATCGGGTAAATTAAGATCAACAACCGCTGCAAAATATTTTTGTGGATTTTCAGTTAATTTTTGCTCAGCCTGCGCATAACTTTCAACAAAGTCCGCTTCGAAGTCACCAGCTTCCGCGACCAGACGGCGCATGACCTTTAAAACCAAGGTGCTGTCTTCGACAAATAACAGTCGTTCTGCCATACTCAAGCCTTTGAATTTCTTCTAAAATTTAATTAAGTATAGGCTAAAAAATTCAACAAAAAGCAGATTAAGCGAGATAACCAAAGGCTCTTTTTGACGACTAGTCATCAAATTGTGATAATCAGATGGAATATTAGCCGGATATTACACGGAAAAACCGTGAAAATTCGAGTCTTTACGGGTACAATTGCGCACTATTTTCAGGCTTGAAGTGCACTATTCAGCAATGCGCTATCAAGATGAAAATAATCTAAAATTAACTGGCAAATATCGCCAAAACAAATAATCAAAAACATGAGGTTTTTCGCTAATGGCTGAGTACTCTTTATTCACTTCTGAGTCGGTTTCAGAAGGACACCCTGATAAAATAGCCGATCAAATTTCCGATGCAGTATTAGACGAAATTCTAAAGCAAGACAGCAATGCGCGTGTTGCGGTGGAAACTCTGGTTAAAACCGGTATGGCAATTATCGCGGGTGAAGTCACTACCAGTGCCTGGGTCGATTTGGAAGAAGTGGTTCGATCAACAATTTGTGATATTGGCTACACCAGCTCAGAAATGGGCTTTGATGGTCGAACTTGTGCAGTGTTAAATGCAATCGGTAAGCAGTCTCCTGATATCAATCAAGGTGTTGACCGAAAAAGCAAAGAAGAACAAGGTGCTGGCGACCAGGGTTTAATGTTTGGTTATGCAACGAATGAAACGGATGTCTTAATGCCAGCGGCAATTACTTGGTCTCACCAACTGGTCGAAAGACAAGCACAAGTACGTAAAAATGGTACTTTAAGCTGGTTACGCCCAGATGCGAAAAGCCAGGTAACACTGAAGTATGAAAATGGCAAACCCGTTGCGATTGATGCGGTTGTTTTATCAACACAGCACAATCCTGATGTCAGCCAAAAAGACTTACAGGAAGCCGTGCGCGAATTAATTATTAAGCCTGTTTTACCCGAAAATCTTATTCATGCGGATACTAAATTCCATATTAACCCTACCGGTAATTTTGTCATTGGTGGTCCGGTTGGTGATTGTGGATTGACTGGCCGAAAAATCATCGTTGATACTTATGGTGGTTCGGCACATCATGGTGGTGGCGCATTCTCTGGTAAAGATCCTTCAAAAGTTGACCGCTCTGCTGCTTACGCTGGACGATATGTCGCCAAAAATATTGTTGCTGCGGGTCTGGCAGATCGCTGTGAAATTCAGGTTTCTTACGCTATCGGTGTTGCACAACCAACCAGTATTAGCTTAAATACTTTTGGTACTGGAAAAATCGACGAAGCCTTACTGGCAGAATTAGTGAAAAAACATTTCGATTTAACCCCATACGGTATTATCCAAATGCTTGATCTAATTCGACCAATTTATCGTAAAACTGCAGCATATGGTCACTTTGGCCGTGAGGATGCTGATTTTAGCTGGGAAAAAACAGATAAAGCAGACGCTTTAAGAGCTGACGCTAATCTATAATCAATACTCTTAATCACAGGTTTGACCCTGTGAGCAAAGCAAATTAACTGAGGGGTGCTGCAGCAAACAGAAAAGTGTTTGTCACGCTCAGTTGATAGGTAAAAACATTTCTAAGGGCACCCTGATTAACTGGAGAGATTCAATGTCTGATAACAAAGACTTTTACGTAAAAGATCTATCTTTAGCTGATTGGGGACGAAAAGAGATCGCCATCGCTGAAACTGAAATGCCTGGCCTGATGGCTATGCGCGAAGAATATGGTAACAGCAAGCCGCTTAAAGGCGCACGTATTGCTGGATCACTGCACATGACAATTCAAACTGCTGTGTTAATCGAGACACTGGTTGAGTTGGGCGCTGAAGTTCGTTGGGCTTCTTGTAATATTTATTCAACTCAAGATCATGCGGCGGCGGCAATTGCGGCACGTGGCATTCCGGTGTTCGCCTACAAAGGAGAAACTCTGGAAGAGTACTGGCAGTTCACCCACAATATTCTTGACTGGGGTAATGGTGAAACTGCTAACATGATTTTAGATGATGGTGGTGACGCTACACTGGCCGTGATTCTTGGACAAAAAGCAGCGACCGATGGCAGTTTATTAGAAAATCCTGGCAGTGAAGAAGAAACATTCCTCTATGCATCTATCAAAGCACAATTAGCCAAAGATCCTGAATTATATAGTCGCCTTGCTAAAAACATCCAAGGAGTTACCGAAGAGACAACCACTGGTGTTATGCGCTTAAATCAAATGGCAAAAGAAGGCACACTACCCTTCCCTGCAATTAACGTTAACGACTCGGTAACCAAATCAAAATTTGATAATCTTTATGGTTGTCGTGAGTCTTTACTTGATGGAATCAAACGTGCAACCGACGTTATGATCGCTGGAAAAATCGCTGTTGTTTGTGGCTATGGCGATGTTGGTAAAGGTTGTGCACAATCTTTACGTGGTCAGGGTGCAACCGTTTATGTCACTGAAATCGATCCAATCTGTGCTTTACAGGCAGCAATGGAAGGTTATCGTGTTGTGACAGTTGAAGATGTTGTCGCACTTGCTGATATTTTTGTTACCACCACGGGTAATTTTGACATTATCCGTCACGAACATATGATTGCAATGAAAGATCAAGCCATTGTATGTAACATTGGCCACTTCGATAATGAAATTCAAGTTGCATCACTTAAAGAGTATCAATGGGAAAACATCAAACCACAAGTCGATCACATCATTTTCCCTGATGGCAAACGCATTATTTTATTAGCCGAAGGACGATTAGTTAATCTTGGTTGTGCAACGGGCCACCCAAGTTTTGTTATGTCTAACTCTTTCACAAATCAAACGCTGGCACAAATTGAACTCTGGTCAAACGGTGACAACTATAGTAATCAAGTTTATGTATTACCTAAACATCTCGATGAGAAAGTTGCTCGTCTACACCTTGAAAAAATCGGTGCAAAATTAACGGTATTAACCGCAGAGCAAGCGGCTTATATTAATGTTGATGTAGATGGCCCATACAAACCTGATCATTATCGTTATTAATTGGCAAAGTACTTTTGTATTATTGCTAAGTAAACTATTGTGATAGAGACTTTCTCTATCACAATTTCTTCAGAAATTTTTATTTATGCGCTATCATCGCTTTTACACATCCGACAAACTTTCTCCCGGAAATAACTACCAGCTACCTAAAGAAGTTGCCCACCATTGTATTCAGGTTTTGCGTTATGCAGTCAATGCGCAGCTCGTTTTATTTAATGGTGATGGAGCTGATTATCTGGCAAAAATTACCGAAATTAATGGAAAACAATGCCATGTTATAGTGGAAGATAAAACTGTAATTGACAATGAATCACCCATTTATATTCATCTATTACAAGGTATTGCTCGTGGTGAAAAAATGGATTTAATTATACAAAAAGCGGTAGAGCTAGGTGTAAATGAAATAACACCTATTTTTACTGAAAGATGTAATGTGAAACTTGATGCAAAACGTTTGCCTAAAAAACTTGCCCACTGGCAAAGTGTTGTGATTAGTGCCTGCGAACAATCTCAACGCGCAGTAATTCCAAAAATTAATCCGCCGAGTAATATAAAGACACTCATCGGTACTGATAAAATTATGTCTTTATATCTTGATCCTGGTGCCGAACATTCAATTAACCACCTATTAAAACAATATTCCAAAAATGATAAACTCAATATTGTCATTGGACCTGAAGGTGGTTTTTCTCTAAACGATATTAACCACTTAGTTGATATTGGTGCCACCCCTGCTTTGATTGGTCCACGAGTATTACGCACAGAAACCGCAGGACTTGCGTGTATTGCTGTGGTGCAATCAACTATTGGTGACTTTTAATCTGATATATTTTTTATTGGCTAGTCATGTTTCTCAGGTAACGTTAAATTTTGATACCAGAGTCAATTTAAAAAAGCTAAGTATTAAATACGCCTATTCAATTAGAAAATAAGTACAGTGTCACTTAGCCCATTCATATAAATGATTCGAAAGTTAAATGTTATTGTTCGCAAAAATGATTTTAGCGACGATAATAATGACGTTTAGCTCCGTCAAAAATTCCCCGACTTAAGACAACACTTTTTAAAATAACCTCCCAGAACCACAAGGACAGGGATCATTTCGACCAAGTTTTTCGATAAGTTCCTTGTCTCCGTGAACAATGCGATCACCACGCTTGACTTGAGTTTCTGAAGGATAATCTTTGCGACGTTTACTGGTTACTTCAAAAGCACACCAGATTTTGATATTGAGTTTTCATAATAACGCTCCCTGAAATTAAATTAAGTGAAAGGGTCTTACTTAAATAAATTAGAAAAGAGCTGAATCAGTAAAATTCAACTTATTAGAAAGAATATGGAGCATCAGCAAAAATAACTTTTGCTGATGCTCGCGATTATATATCAAATAACTTCAATGGCTAATGGCTACTGTGCAAATGGTTGGGGTCGAGGTGTGGCACTGGAAGATGGCGGCAAAATCGGTACGGTCAGCGTTGGCTGCTCGCCGGTTAAAGTTTTCAGGAAAGCAACAATTTTTGCATTTTCTGCTTTGGTAAAGTCTCGCCCTATTTGAACTTTTGCCATGATATCTACGGCTTGCTCTAATGTATCAACACTTCCATCATGAAAATAGGGATAAGTCAGTTCAATATTTCTTAAAGTAGGTACTTTAAAAACATGTTTATCTTCTTCTTTTCCAGTAACCGCTATTCGGCCTTTCGCTTCATTAGTGGTTTTATAAGGTTGTGCAATCCCCATCTTTTGAAATGAATTACCACCAACAGCAGCGCCGTTATGACAACTAATACAGCCACTTTGTTTAAATAACTGATAACCTTCCAGTTCTTGTTGATTAATTGCATCTTTATTACCTAGCAACCACTGATCGAAGCGAGAGTTAGGTGTAATCAATGTTTTTTCAAATTCAGCAATAGCTTGAGTGACTTGTTCAATCTCAATACCTTTATGGTTAAATATTTTTTTAAATTCTTTAACATATTGCGGAATAGAATTGAGTACATCAACCACTAACACATGTGAGGCAGCCATTTCTTTTGGATTTTCAATTGGACCACCAGCTTGTTCTTTAAGATCAGCGGCTCGACCATCCCAAAATTGCGCTAAATTTAAGCTGGCATTTAACACAGTGGGAGAATTAATCGGCCCTTGTTGCCAATTATGACCAATTGAAGTCGCCAGATTATCAGTCCCTCCACGACTTAAATTGTGGCAGGAATTACAGGAAATAAATCCAGACTTTGAAAGTCGAGGTTCAAAAAATAATTTTTTTCCTAGTTCGGCAAGTTGTTTATTAACAGATGTAACGGGTTTGATGGGTTCGATGGGTTCCTTGACGCTTGCTTTCGGCCCAAATCCCAAGCTACCAACACTCAAAATCGACATTAAAGTCAATTGCAGCCTTATTGTTTTCATTTATCTCTCCGTTGGGAATATGATATTGGTTGGCAAATTAACTAGACATCCAATAGATATCCAAAGCCATTTGAGTCGGAGATTATAAACATCAAAAATCACAATAAAGTGTACAGACTACACAGTATTTAGAGATATTTTTACCCAATAAATGAGGTAACCCTGTTCTTATTTCAATAAGAGATAAAACAATTTATTGTGATATTTTTCATTAAATTAAAAATTAAAATCTGACTATTTGCAGTTAGTAATTTTGACAAATTAATGACAGTTTCCAAATAATTACCTAATCCGCCATCCAAGTTTTTTCTCAATACTGACAACCATCATGCTGGCAATATCTTTACCTGTTGCCGACTCAATCCCTTCGAGTCCAGGTGATGAATTAACTTCTAGTAACAATGGACCATTTCGTGAACGAATAATATCGACACCCGCAACTTTTAGTCCTAAGGTTTTAGCAGCAAGTATTGCCAACCTTCTCTCTTCGGGTGTGATTTTTACAATAGAGGCCGAGCCACCTTGATGAATATTCGCGCGAAACTCACCAGGTGCTGCAGTTCGTTGAATTGACGCAACCACTTTGCCATCAATGACAAAACAACGTAAATCTTTGCCATCCGCTTCTTTAATAAACTCCTGTACCAACAGATTAGCTTTCAAGGATTTAAACGCATTAATAACGCTCTCCGATGCCTTACGAGTTTCGGCCAGCACCACACCGCGACCTTGTGTACCTTCTAATAGTTTTACAATTAATGGCGCACCACCAACCATTTCGATCAAGTCGGTAGTATCAATGGGCGAATTAGCGAATCCCGTAGTAGGAATATCAATCCCGCTTTTAAGCATCAACTGTAATGAATACAATTTATCACGAGATTGTGCGATGGCATCTGATGAATTAAAGGTAAATACCCCCATACTTTCAAATTGCCGAGTCAATGCACACCCATAAAAAGTTAAGCTGGGTCTGATTCGAGTAATTACCGCATCTAAATCTTTGAGCACTTTGCCGCCACGATAATGCACCTCGGGACAAACCGCATCGAGCTTCATATAACATTGCTTTATATTAAAAAAGTCAATTTGATGACCGCGTTGTCTAGCAGCTTCAATAATGCGTTTGTTGCTGTATAAGTCAGGATTACTGGCAAGCAATCCGACTTTTAAACCATTATTTAAATGTGAATCAATTCGTGGATAGAAATTTTTGACATCTTTATCACTGTAATGGCCCAGGCAAAAACTCTCTTCTGGATCAACGATCATTCGACCTTTCATTGCTTCTCGGCCAAGCAACATTCGATATCCCATTGAGTCTCGACTGGTAAGTGTGACTTCAACTTCCCAAATATCTCTCCCTGCTCGCATTTGAGTTTTGATGACATAACGCTTTTCCGACATGCCACTTGAACTTTTAACACGACGCCTATCAAAGACTTTTGCTTCGCAGCGAATGATAGTCGAACGATCGAGTTGCAAGGGATGCACTTCAAAGCTTAACCAACTCTCTCCATCACGTTTAAATGCCTGAATATTAAATGCATGTAATGAGGAAGTTTTGGCGCCTGAGTCAACTCTGGCCTTTACCGCCGGAATTCCTAACTGTGGAAACGCACACCACTCCTCACTACCAACAATAAATTTATCCTGATTGTTTGTCATTTGGCCTTCTTACAATGCTATTTCGTGGCTAAAACACCACTGAACGGGTTAATAATTATCATGTTTTTACTTTTCTAATCGCTCATCAGCTCACAGCCGTTTTATTCGACGATTATTTTTGTTGATTCTATTTTATCAGTTCTTGCTTAAAGAGATTAACTCCTTTAAATTGTCCACTCTTCTTGTCATTATTTAGTCAAAAGTCTTTATTTTTGATGCAATCCTGATCAGGTTATCAAATGAGCGCAAACCCCAAAACTTTTTTAAGTGAAATCTCCATTTATCCCGTTAAATCACTCAGTGGTATCCAACTAGATGAGGCTAAAGTTGAAACCATTGGTCTGCAACAAGATAGAACCATGATGTTAATTGACGAAAATAATGTTTTCATTACCCAGCGCAAATACCCCGAACTGGCTCTACTTGAAGTAAAACTCAAACATAACACAATACTTATAAAATCGCCAAAACAGCAACCAATTCAAATATCTGCCAGCGACTTTCAAGTAACACCACTCCCAGTCACCATCTGGAAAGATAACTGTTATGGTTGCGTTGCCAGTGAGTCCATCAACTCATGGTTTAGTGAGTATTTAGGATTTACCGTCAAGTTGGTGACTTATTATCACACTAATCCACGCCCGACTGATGTTAAGTATTCGAAACCCGGTGATATAGTAAGCTATGCGGATGGTTATCCTGTTTTGGTAATTTCAAGTGGGTCATTAGCCGATTTGAATTCGCGTCTGCAACAACCGGTATCAATGAAGCATTTTCGGCCCAATATTGTTATCGACAATTGTGAGCCCTATGCCGAAGATGATTGGCAACAAATTCGTATCGGTGAAGTAATATTTGATGCAGTAAAACCCTGTAGTCGATGTATTCTCACAACCGTTAATCCACAAACCGGTATCAAGGATCCGCAACAAGAACCCTTAAAAACGCTGACTCAATATCGCAAATTTGATAGCGGCATCATTTTTGGCAAGAATCTTATTCCTCACTCATCAGGAAAAATTAAATTAGGTGATCAATTAACCATTATTCGCTAAGTTAACTGACAACATACCTGAATAACAACTTTTTGCTTTAATGATAATTAGCATCAACCGCTATAAGCTTTTATTTATTCATCAGTTTGTTCAGCATCAAGGTTATATTTTAAACAGCAATCAAGCAGAGCAAGACAGTGCTGTTAATTTTCGCTACAATGGCTGGCTAGTGTTTTGCCCATTTAACAATCGCTTAAAAACCGCTTGACTTCATGGCTCTTAATTTTTCCTAAGTTATTAACATGTCTATAAAAAACAGCATAATCCACGCTTTAAAGCGCACCGTAGACGGTGGTGAAATCTCTATTCAGACTCGTGAGACAGAAATTCCCCCCGAGGGTCCAATTGTTTCCTTGTTTACTCAATTGAAACAAAGCTTCCAACGCAGCGCGCAGCGCCAATATGGCTTATTTGATCCGCAACAATCAGATAATCCATTACCCGGCTGGTTAAAACAATACGAAAAAGAATCCATGAGCTTTTTGAATGTCAGCAAAAAAATAACCGAACATTTAAAAACAAAGCTCGAAGAAATTAAAGAAGGATTAAGTGCTCATATTTTAATCGTTACCGAAGAGTTATTAGAAGAAAAACAACTGTATATCTTTTGGATAAATCACACCGAAGCGCAGTATATTGACTCAGAACTAGATGTCGATATTATTGAATATATTGACGGTAGTAAATTTCAGTTTGCCCTCAAACTCGACTTCAACCAATGGCAAGTTGAAAACTGGCAACAATACCTTTCGGTGATTACCGCTCGTGGCAGTAAAGATTTGGCACACGCCTTTTTACAATTTTGTGGCTTTGTTTCCAGTGTTAACTTGCAAGAACAAACTAACGAGTTCTTATCAATTGTTGATGAATATACGCAAACATTAACACCAGAAGAAAGTAAACAATACAAAACCAAAATTGTTGATTATTGTGTTGAGCAAGATATGCAAGGTAATGCAGTAAACATTAAAGACTTATCGGAAGAACTAAACGCCAATGACCCTGAGCATTTTTCAACATTTGTCAAAGAAAAGCAGGAAGATCCTAAAGAAGAAATTTATGCTCACCGCAATAGCTTGAAAAAATTTGTACGATTTTATGGCCGTGAAAAAGATTTAAGCATCAGCTTTTCTTCTGATATGATGGGTGATAACGTCATATTTAATCCTGAAAGTGGCGAGCTCATCTTAAAGTCTATCCCCAAGGCATTACAACAACAATTGGCTAAATATTTAAAACAAGATTAATCGCTTATTCTTATTTTAGATGCTAGATTGAGTTTCATTTAATTAAGTATCAAGATGAAGACAAGACTAATTCATAAGCAGCCTGACCACTGTTAACATATTTTTTTTCAAACAGCGTTACAGGCTCAATAACGCTGACTTCATTGACGGCAAAAAGTAGCCCAGTCAGCAACTCCCAAGCTCGGGCAAATTCTGCTAAATAAAGTAACCAATTGCTTCTTAAAATAGTGTGTTTCGCTAATGGTTGCAAATAAGGAAAAACAGGATGTCCGTGCCAACGTCGTTTTAAGTGAACAGACTTGGGCCAAGGATTTGGATAATAGATATAATGATGCGTAATCGGCAACTGATATTCAACACTCAATCGCCAAATATCTTCGCAGTTAGCTTGAATTAATAAACAATTTTCGGGTAATAATGTTGATTGTCGATTTTTACTAAGTCGATAAATAGATTGGTCAACACCGACAACTAACGCATCTGGATTTTTTTCAGCTAATGCTATCGTGCTCATTGCAGTTCCACAACATGAATCCAATATGATTTGTGGGAGTTTACCTATTGAAAATTTTTCATATAACAAATTAAAAGCCACAATATTATGCTGGCGAATAGGCCGCTGATAAGGATGATAAATATGTTTATTTACGATCACATCCAGATTTTTATGTAATCCATTTTGATTAGAAGTCACTCGCTTCGAGTGATACTGAAATAAGTTGCTCGTTAAATGATGGTTGGCTAATTTGGCCGAAATCTCAGATGACAAGTTTGAAGTTCGGTTAAATTGACTTTCGTTAGAAACTAATAAACTTGTAATTTTTTTATTCTTCACCACCGACATACCCATTAACAATTAATCGGCATGATTATAGACAAATATTCGCCTGATGGAAAATCAACATTCCATCAAGCTTAATAATGATAGTTTATCAATTCAATTGTTTTGCGATATCTTGCAAACATTGTATAGCAATATCAATATCGAGCTGGTCAGTTTCCCAGTTACTTAGTGCCATACGAATAATATTTTTACCTTGCCAACGCCCGGGACTTAAAAATAAGCGTCCATCTAAATTAATTGCTTTTAAATATTCGGCAGTCTTTTGATTAGCTATATCAAGTTGAAGGTTGTCACATGCTGGTCGAAACAACACAACATTCAGTTGGCAAGGATGTACCAATTCATATTCAGCTGATGCATCAATTTTTTGCGCTAATTGCTGTGCTAAATTCACACTTTGATTAATCCAGCTGGCAATACCTTGCTTGCCATAGGCCAATAAGGTAAACCATACAGGCAACGCTCTAAAACGCCGTGAATTTTCTATACCTAATGCTAAAAAGCTAGGAGCTTCATGGTTTGATGCCAAATAAGGAGCAGGCACATTACAACTGGCAAAAAGTTTGTCTAAATGGCGTGTTAAAAAGACACCACTTTCATAAGGCACATTCAACCATTTATGACTATCGAGAGTGATCGAGTCAGCCAATTCAATGCCATCCACCAGATTTCGCTTTTTCTCATCATCTAATAGTCGGGCAAATAAGCCAAACGCCGCATCAACATGTAGCCATGCATTATGCTGTTGCGCAAGCTGACTAATGGCTTGTAAGTCATCAAAGTCGGTTAGCGTTACAGTGGCTGTGCTGGCAATAATAATTTTAGCTGGCTTTTGAGAAGCTTCTAATAATTCTGCTAGATGTTGAACATCAATAGCTTCAGAGTCAGGCTTGGCATTTACCCTAGTGACACTTTGTTGTCCAAGCCCTGCCATTCCCAAACTTTTAATCATACTTGCATGCGGTGTTGTCGCAAAAATTTCAACTTCTAACTGGTAAGCACCTTGCTTGGCCACATCAATACCTTGTTGCTCTCCGGCAAATTGTCTGGCACATAATGCTCCCAAAAAATTCGATGCAGTCGCCCCAGTTGTAATGATGCCATTAAATGTTTCTGGCAAGTCAAACATTTCACAAAGCCAACGAATCGTATGTCGTTCAACTTCACAGGCAACTGAGTCACCATCAAAAGATAAGTTTTGATCAAAGGTACTCACGAGCCAATCAGCAAAAGTTGCTACGGGAGTTGCACCTCCAGTAACAAACCCCCAATATCGAGGTCCTCGTGATGCTGATAACTGTGGAATAATATGATCACATAAATACGCTAAAGCTTGATGAAATCCTTCGCCTTGTAATGATACAGGAAGCTTGGCTAATTGAGGCGTAATTTGTCCAACAGGTCTTTCATCTAAATCTGCCATAAAATTACGGGTAATTTGAGCAAAAACATTTAAATATTCATCAAGATTTTGCCAGTCAGCTTTTGAGGGTGACATATTTTTTCCTTCTCAGTCAAACAATCTAAAATGAGAATAGCAAATCCTGACAATCAAAAAACAGATACAGATTAATTGAAATTGATAATTAACAGATTAGCGTTAAACAAAAGCATCAACACAATGTTGATGCTTTTAATTGGTCAACGGATTAGAAGAATTGATAACGAATGGTAAAGTCTACACGACGTGGCGCCTGAAATCCGGTAGGCGATAAAAAGTTTGGATTAACTTCGTTATTATCTCTGGCCAAATCTTTTTGTTGGTTTACTTCGGTAACTGTATCAAAATTAAATGGATTAAACACATCGACCTGTAACGTTAAACCTTCAACAGCTTCTGGCCGATAGTTGATCCCCATATCCAATGTATACAACCAATCGGTTTCACCATAAGCACCACGCTTACTAAGCTGTGATACGCCATTTTCATCTTTACAATAAAAACTTGATGCGCTGTAGCGCTGAAAGTTTGCATAATCAAATGAAGTATCGCCAGCATGTTCAGTGCCTGGTTCACCAATCAATCCTTCTAACGGGATATAACCATTACAACTGGTTGGCGACCCGGATGATGCACTGATACGCCCAGTTAATGTCACTTCATCGGTGAGCTTATAAGCACCATAAGCTTTAAATTGATGTCGACGATCATTTGGCAAATAGCCATCACTACCTTCCTGATAGCGATAGTGATCAAAATCCTGAGTAGCTCCGGCGTCTTCTTGTCCCAAGGTTGAATTCACATAACCTTCTACATTACCTTTGCTATAAGATAATAAATAGGAAACATTCACAAAAAAGTCATCATTAAATGTTCTCTCTGCGGTGAATTCGAGTCCTTTATAAGTTCGTTTATATTCAGGTAACTGAAAATATTCATTCGGTACGGTAACGTGAGTCAAGTTACCATCATGTTCCAAGTCAATAAACAAACTTAAGTCTTTTCCTGGATTAACGATTAAACATCCTGACATGGTTCCAGGATAAAAATTAGTAAATCCATTATCTTGTGCCCAGTTATAAAACCCATCGTGCGCACAAAAGTCATCCATTCCATCACGCACCGTCTTATAAATTAATTTAGCACCGCCCGTCCAGTTTTCTCCCAGTTCTCGCTGATAACCAATAATCAGTTCATCTTGATGCATTGGCTCTAAATCAGATACAGCAATCACCCGTGGATCGGGCACTTGAATATCAATAATTTCACTTCCAAACTGAGCACCCAGACCAATTGGTTCACCCGTTGCAACATCAAAGCCATCGGTATAAAAATATTTTTGTGTGTAGGTTTCAGTGCGTGTCGCTCGAATATTGGTATTCGATGCGATAGGAATGAAATAGCGTCCTACACTAGCAAATAATTTTTGCGTACCATCTCCCATTAAATCCCATGAAAAACCAAGACGTGGTGCAATTAAATCATCCGCTTCAACAAACACTTCATTATTTGCAGCGTAGTTAGTAAAAGTTTCATTTCGTATTCCCAAATAAAGCATTAGATCATCATTAAACATCCAGCTATCTTCAATGTAAAACGCCGTATTATCGACTTTGAAGTTACCCGATTGAGTCGCATAAGTTCTCTCGCGAACGGTTAATGTACCTACGCCAACATCAACTCCATTAACAACTCCCCCATTAGCATCATTACCAGAAATATAACGATAATAGCGCTCTCCAGAATAGGTCACACCAGGAGAATAAGAAATAAATTCCTGACTATCGTAACCAAAGCGAATAGTGTGATCACCAATAGTCCAGTCAAAATCAAATTTTAAAGCAGTGCGTTCATCGCCATCGGAGCGAAAATTTGGATCGGTTATAAAATCATTCGATTGATTCCAGCAACCTATGTACACCCTATCGGTCCAGGTTAAATCGCCTGAAGTATCCCAAGCCAATGGGCATTCACCGCCTGGAAAAACACGAGGATTTTCATTATCTTCTTTATTCGACAATTCGCCGTACATTACCTTGACACTAAAGTCATCAGTTAAATGTCCAATGTAATTAATAATTTTAATATCACCGCCATTTTCTTCGGTATAGCTGGCAATTTCTTCACCATGAATACCAGTATTAATTTCACCTACTGGATTTTTGTAATCGGTTTTTTCTTCATCCGTTTTGTTTTGAATATAGGTCATCGACAATTGATGATTGTCTGTCACAAACCAATCGAGTTTAATTAACGCATTGGGTGATGTAATTTCTTGATGAGTACTAGTACTGGTGTAGTACCAGTCATTAGTATTTTTACGGCCTTCAATGTTGGCAAAAATAAATAATTCATCTTGAATAATAGGACCACCAATTGAAACATTGTAAGCCAGTCGACTATTGTAATCATCCGAATCATAAACACTAAAAGCACCATTAATTGAGCCTTTATCAACCACATCTTTTCGATCCGCTCGCAGGCTATCGGGGGTATAATAAACGGCAGCGCTAACTTCCCACTCATTACTACCACTTTTGGTAACAATATTAGTGACACCACCAAGTGACCGACCAAACTCGGCACCATAGCCGCCAGACTTTACCTGGGTTTGTGAAATGGCATCAAACGGTAAATTGGCATAATTAAGAAAAGTACGAATATTGGTGACATCAAACCCATCAATATAATAACCATTCTCAGCAACTGAAGCGCCACCAAATGAAGGTAAATTTCCAAAGTCATCATCCCCCTGTACAGTGCCAGGCGTCAGCATTGCCACATCAACCAGATTTCTGGCGACTGGCAGCAGGCTGATTTGTTCATCGGTAAATACCATTGTAGATTCAGAAGAAGACATATCAATTGAAGACACCCGAGTCCCCACAACTCGCACAACATTTTCTTGGCTATCCATAAAGTCAACCGCTGATCCAGTACCAATTTTAACAATAATTTCGCGGGTTTTACCGTCGCTTGTGGTAACTACATAGCGACCAGGCGGCACATCTTTAAAATTAAATCGACCATCTTTGCCAACAACAACCGTTCTTTTCGCACCGGTTGCTTTGCTTTTGTAAGTAATGCTGATTCCTGTTTCTGCCTCCCCATAGATGGATCCGGTATTATTACTCGATGCTTGCACGCCTAATGGTACAGCCAGCAATGTCGAAACCGCCATTGCCGCAAGCGTTAGTTTAAACTTTTGTTTGAATTGTTTTTTATTCATGTGATGCCCCAGTTTTTGTTTTGTTGTTTTAAATTATTTTTTATGTAGTTATTTTTTGGCGTACAACAACCAAAAACGGTCAAATGGTTACCGCCAGTTCTTATTAGTTCTCATCAATTTTTATTGAATTTTTATTGAATTATTATTGAACGACAGAAGCTATCTTAATTTTTGGCAAAAAACAATAACTCAGTATCAAATATCTTGAAATTAGATATTTCAGAATAAAATTACCATTGAATCCAAGGAAGTGTTCGTTAATAAGGAGTTTAGCGTTTTTGCATTGCAAAAACATTTATCTCAAAATAAAATTCTAAGCGGCTATAGCAAGTTTTCCAGTAGATGGAAAATGAGAATAGTAAAAAGGTGATAGTCATTGATAAAGCCAGATAGACCAAAACTTAATCTATCTGAACTTTATTAGCGATGAATTAAAAGTGAGGTATTCCCTCAAATTGCTGCTACTTCGCTAGCCAATTGTGGCAACGAGTAATGGCAACGGCCCGAAATTATCGACCCATTGAGGCAAACTGGCTTAAAGAAACCGGGCGATGATATCCATTAACCTCATTTGAAAACTCTTTAATTTCATTGACGGTGTCCATAATTGCTCTGGCTTTTTCCAACACAACACGACCTTCATCGGTTATGCCAACCAAGCTCTTACCGTTGCGGCAAAATATTTCCATCCCCAGTTCTTCTTCCAGTAAACGAAGCTGCTTACTGACCCCTGGTTGGGAAGTATATAACCGCTGAGAAGCTAAGGTAATGTTCAGGTCACTCTCAGATATGGCTAAAATAAATCTAAGCTGTTGAAGTTTCATCGCTAAATTATCTCCTGTTAAGTTACAACAAATTGGGGTATTGCTTTATGCCATTTTATTCAAATGGCATAAATTTATTTACTTACTGACAGCGTCGGCATGAACACCAGCAACTGCTCTGCCTGAAGGATCAGAGTTATTGGCAAAACTGGCATCCCAAGCTAATGCTTCTTTAGTGCTACATGCAATAGACTTTCCACCTGGCACAGTGGCCGCTGCACTATTTGATTTAAATTTACTTTCAAACAGTTTGCGATAGAGTAAGCCTTCTTTGGTATCAGGTGTATTGATTGGATAATCAATTTCTGCACGTTGCATTTCAATATCTGAAATCTGTGCTTCAGCATAATCTTTTAATGAATCTATCCAACTGTAACCTACGCCATCAGAAAACTGCTCTTTTTGACGCCATAAGATTTCTTCTGGTAAATAACCTTCAAAAGCTTCACGCAGAATTCGTTTCTCTATCTTGCCGTTACCACACATTTTAGCTTCGGGGTTAATCGACATTGCAGCGTCAAGAAACTTCCGATCTAAAAATGGGACTCGAGCTTCAACGCCCCAAGCGGACATTGCTTTATTGGCACGCAGACAGTCAAACTGATGTAAGCGCTCCAGTTTACGTACAGTTTCTTCATGAAATTCACGTGCATCAGGCGCTTTATGGAAATACAAATAACCACCAAAAATTTCATCAGCACCTTCGCCTGACAGCACCATTTTAATTCCCATTGATTTAATTTTTCGAGCCATTAAAAACATCGGGGTAGATGCACGAATGGTTGTTACATCGTAAGTTTCTAAATGGTAAACAACATCTGCCAGCGCATCGATACCTTGCTGAACGGTAAAATGAATTTCATGATGAATGGTACCAATCATATCAGCAACTTTTTGTGCTGCGGCTAAATCGGGAGAACCTTTTAAACCAACCGCGAAGGAGTGTAGTTGAGGCCACCATGCCGGGCTCTTCTGATCATCTTCAATTCGTTTAGCCGCAAAACGTTGAGCCACTGACGATATAATTGATGAGTCCAGACCACCAGAAAGTAAAACCCCGTAAGGTACGTCTGACATCATGTGCTTTTTCACTGAAGCTTCAAGCGCTTCGCGAACCATTTCGGGTGATGCAGGTTTGTTGACCACTGCTTCGTAGCTTTTCCATTCTGGCTTATAATAAGGCTTGATTTCGCCTTGAGCACTATCTAAATAGTGTCCTGGTGGAAATAAATAGACTTCGCGGCATACATCACTTAGCGCTTTCATCTCTGAAGCGACATAAAGTTGACGCAGTTCGTCGTAACCATAATAAAGTGGAATAATACCAATTGGATCACGGGCAACCAAATAGCGATTGTTCACCTGATCAAACAAAATAAAAGCAAACATCCCTTCCAGTTGATTCAGTCTTTTTTCTATTTGAACTGCCGAAACCTGATTGCTTGCGGTTAAATCCTGGGCATACAGCCCCAAAATGACTTCACAATCAGATTTGGTTTGAAATTGATATTGACTGACTTCGTCAATCGCTAACTGGCGGTGATTGTAGATTTCACCATTAACTAACAAGGCTAAATTTCCATTATTATTCAGCAGTGGCTGCTCGCCACTCTCAATATCAACGATTGCTAATCGCTCATGGACCAAAACCGCGGTATCGGTCTCCCACACCCCAGACCAGTCAGGTCCGCGATGGCGTTGTTTTTGAGACTGTTCAATCGCCAAACTACGTAGCGCTTTAACATCTCCTTGAATGTCCAATATACCAAAAATGGAACACATGGAATTTCACCTTTTGCCAGCTTAATTATTGTTGATAAAAATAGTTTGAGTGATTAGTCAAGTCTGACTTTCAAACCGATATTTTACAATCATTAAACAAATCGACCAAAAAGTGAATACCTATCAATAAAAACAAGTTTTTTAGTGAATATTTTTTAATTTTTACCTATTATATTGATAATTCGTTAAAATATACCAAAAAATTCTATGCAAAACTTTCAGATCGATAATTTGGACAAAATGATTCTTAACGCACTTTTAGACGATGCGCGCATCCCTTACGCAGAACTCGGTAAGCGATTTAAGGTGAGCCCAGCCACTATTCACGTGCGTATCGAGAAAATGCGGTCAGCGGGCATCATTGTCGGTACTCGACTAGCGATAGAGCCTAAAAGGCTTGGCTACGATGTCAGTTGCTATGTTGGGATTACCTTAAATAATGCGGGCGACTACCCTGAAGTTGTCAAACGTCTCGAAGCCTTTGACGAAGTTGTTGAGGCTTACTATACAACAGGGAAATTCAGTATTTTTATAAAAGTCATCTGTCACTCCATTGACGAATTGCAATGGGTATTAATCGGCAAAATTCAGTCGATAGAAAAAATACGCGATACCGAAACCTTTATGTCGCTACAAAACCCGATTCAGCGAACAATTAAAATCTGATTACTCAGCGACATACTCAGCCAAGACATCGCCTACCTGTGTGTTGTCCATATGGCCACGCAACCGCTCACTACCTGCTCCCAGAGCATAGAGAGCAACATCACCACCGGTATGTCCTTGAGTCGTCCATCCGGTGAAGCTGCGCTGACTAATAATTTTGGCAATCTTTTCTCGAATACTATCCCAATCTTGTAAGTTGACTTTTTTCAGAGACTGCTTTTCTGCTTGACTTAATTCAATCTTCATTGATTGTTCGACTTCGCGGATAATCGCTTTAGAATTCAAGACTTTTGTCGCAATAAAAGCCGGGGTCAGACTAAACTGGCGTAAAAAGTCAACATTCCATTGATAGTGCTTGCCACTGGTTTTGGCGCCAATTGATAATCCACCCGTTTCATGGTCTGCAGTAATAACCATTAATGTATCTTTACTGGCTTTTGTATAGTCAATGGCTACTTGAGCTGCACGCTCAAAATCCTGCATTTCTGAAATGACCCCTAACACATCATTGGCATGTGCAGCCCAATCAATCTGACTACCTTCAACAATTAAAACAAATCCATTTGGTTTTAAAACAGTCAGTTTATCTAGTGCCGCTTTAGTCATATCAGCCAGAGAAGGTTGGTTAATGGTTCTATCCCAATATTTATCTAATCCTTTATTGGCAAACACACCTATCAATCGCTGCCCTGTGGCATTTTGCAATTGTTCTTTCCGGTTAACAATTTCAAATCCAAGTTGGGAAAACTCCTCGAGTATATTTCGATCATGCCGTTGAAAGAAGGTTAATCCGCCACCTAGTGCGATATCCACTAACGGCATTTGTTCATATCGATTATCAATCAATTGATCAGCAATAGCATTTTCTTTCTCTCGATCGTCAATATGAGCATAAAACGCCGCAGGTGTTGCGTGAGTTAACTGAGAAGTGACTACTAGGCCTGTTGCCTTACCTGCGATACGCGCTTTTTCAAATAGATTGCGCAGTGGTTTAGCGTTTAAATCAACAGAAATTGCACCGTTATAAGATTTTTGAGCACTTGCATAAGCCGTTGCCGAAGCGGCTGAGTCGGTAATATTTTCTTTGCTGTCAGCAGCATTGGTATTGACGCTCCCCACCAGATAAGGATCAAACACTAATGGCTCTTCAAGGGGTGTTGCTGGATTGTCCTGAAACATTCGTAACGCTTTAATGTGTGCTGGCCCCATTCCATCGCCAATGAATAAAATAATATTTTTGGGTTTTGAATGTGATTTATTGGATGACGTCAATGTCGATTGTGCATTAGCACATGCCCAAGTAACTAATATTAACACTATCCCTAATAATTTTTTACTAACTCGATTTATCATGTGTGACACCAAACTGAAACTGTCTAATAATTAAACAAGAAAAGCGACATATTACTATGTCTCTTGAAAGGTTATTTTACATTCTATGCGGCTTTATACCATAACCAGTTATAATCACAATCGAAACGCCACTGCATATAATTTTCATTGATAAAATGTTACCTGATAGCTTGCACTTTATTAAACCAGTAAGAATTGCGTTAAGCTTTTCAGACTCACATACATTCTTTGTCATGATAATTTTTGGCTAAGGATTGATATTATATTTTGTATTCATCAGCACCTTTTTATCGCATAATACGTTATTTACTCCAGCAGCAGAGACAATAGTCAATAGATTTTAATTTCAGGGTGATTGATGCAGACAAAAATCAAAAGTGTCATTATTCTGGGCGGATATGGAAATTTTGGTAAGCGTATCGCACAGCATCTTATTCAAATTAATGAGCTAACCATTTTTATTGCAGGCAGAAGTCTTTCCAAAGCACAGAATCTGTGCCAGCAATTACAACAGTCAAAGCAATGTCACTCAGTACAGCCATTACAAATTGATATCGATGACACTAATTTTTCTAATATCATCCGCACAGTTTCACCCGATCTTTTAATTCACACAAGCGGTCCATTTCAAGGCCAAGACTATCGAGTTGCACAAGCCTGCATTGCTTATCATTGTCATTACATTGACTTGGCAGATGATCGCCATTTTGTATCTCACTTTGCACAACTCAATGCGCAACTCAATCAGCAACTTAATGCTAAGCCATTAACACTTATCAGTGGCGCCAGTTCGGTACCCGGCCTTTCGTCATGTGTAATTTCCACTTATCTTCATGAGTTTGACCAGTTAGATTCAATCGAAATTGCCATTGCTCCGGGAAATCAAGCAGAAAGAGGATTAGCAACACTCGAAGCCATTTTATGTAATACAGGAAAACCACTCAAAATTTTTATCAATGGTCAATGGCAAACGCAGTTTGGCTGGATGTCGTCACAGAAAAAATTTTTTGGTTCAATCGTTGGGCACAGATGGCTGGCAAATGTTGATGTACCAGATTTACAGCTTTTTCCAGCTTATTATCGGGGCGTACAAACTGTCACCTTTCAAGCGGGGCTTGAATTAACTTTATTACATCATGTTATGGTATTGATGGCTTGGTTAACCAAAAAACAGATTATTAAAAATTGGAAAAATAAGGCGCATTACCTATTAAAAATTAGTCAATGGTTTAATTTTTTCGGTAGTGATATTGGCGGTATGTCAGTGAGATTAGTCGGAAAAAAGAAAAACAAAAGATTTCAATTAGAATGGTTACTAACGGCTCCCAACGGTATTGGCCCTTATATTCCCACAATTCCAGCCATCATTGTTGCCGAAAAATTAATCCAAGGTCAAGCGCTGGAAACAGGCGCACAGGCTTGCATTAATTTATTTTCAATAGCTGAATTTAATGAAATCGCGAATCCGATGGGAATAACAACTCAATTAGTTTGCAGTTAGTATTTTGATTAAGATGGAGAATTAAAATAATCATCAACAAGGAAAAATAATGGAACATTATTATTTATTAAAATTGATTCATATTATCGCTGCCGTTGTCACTATGGGTACGGGAGCAGGTATCGCATTTTTTATGTTGATGGCCGTGCGAACACAAGATAAGAAAATCATTCGACACACCAGTCGTATAGTCATATTGGCTGATTGGATCTTTACTGCACCCGCGGTTGTTATTCAACTATTCACAGGACTTTTACTCAGTGAATTGTTACAAATAAGCTGGCAATCAGCCTGGTTTATTACCTGCATCAGTTTATTTCTTTTTGTTGGCTGCTGCTGGATACCTGTTATTCTAATTCAATATCAACTGCACAAGCTCAGTTGCCTGCATGATTTCCGCGGCGATCAGTCGTCGTTTAAACAATTATTTAAGTACTGGATTTTTTTAGGTGTTCCTGCATTTATCGCAATGATCATTTTATTTTATCTAATGATTTTTAAGCCGTTACCTTTACACTAAAACAATCCTTTTAACGAACAAATACCAAGCTAACTGATTATGTCTAAAGTGCCATCTATTTGCTTTAAAAAATATCATTTTCTCATTCGAATAACACTTGCAGCTGTCTGGATATGGACAGCATTGACCTCGCTATTTTTTGACTTTCAATTTGGATTTAAATTACTTAAAGACTTTGGTGTATCATCCAATTATTCTCTTAGTCTGATTTACCTAGCAAGTACAATGAATTTAATCTTTGGCCTCTGGCTTATCAGCGGCAAAAAATTGCTACTCAATTGTCATCTGCAAATGATTACAATAATCCTATATACATTATTATTGAGTATTATTTCGCCGGACTTCTGGCTACATCCATTTGGTCCACTCACAAAAAATTTTCCAATGCTATTATTGATTATTCTATTTAGAGATAAATTAATTCAAGTCTCTAATCAAAAACAATCCAATGGATAGAAAAAATATAATACTGATAATCAGTCTATATAATAAAATGAAACAACTATAAGCTTTTGTCATCGACTCATTTTACCTAATGCAATAAAACTTAAGGTAAAATAAGAGAAAAAAGGAGTATACAACCTCAATGCAAGCCACTATTTTAAAAAAATTCCTCGGAATTATATGCAGTTTATTTTGCTGTAGTTATTTAGTTGCTGAGTCTCAAGTAACTACGCAAAAGCAACAATTTAAACTTCCCCATATTGATTCTCACATTGAAGTTGATGGTATTCTTGATGAAGCAGCATGGGCGCAAGCACTTGTCGTTTCTCTGGACTATGAAACCCAACCAGGAGAAAACACTAAACCGCCCGTTACAACAGAAGTATTATTATTTGATAACGGGATCAATATTTATGTTGCATTTAAAGCTTTCGACCCACAGCCGAAAGCCATTCGCAACTACCTGACTGATCGCGATAATATATGGGAAACGGACTTAGTCGGCATTAAATTTGATACCTTCGGCGAATCAAGAAAAGCATTTCAGTTTTTTACCAATGCACTTGGCGTACAAGCGGACTCTATTCAAGAAGACTTTAAAGGTGACAACTCGAATTGGGACACCATTTGGGATAGTGTAGCACAAATCACTGAATGGGGTTATTTGGTTGAAATGTCAATTCCCTTAAAAGCCCTACGTTTTCCCGCGAGTCAAACACAGCAAAAATGGGCATTTGAGGCAATACGTTTTTATCCAAGGGATGTACGCCACAGAATAGCTAACACGCCAGTTAACCGTGATATATCTTGCAATATTTGTCAATTTGATCAGCTAGTCGGACTAAAAAATGCAAAACCATCAAAAAATTTAAATCTAATACCAACACTAGTAACAAACCGGGTTGATCATAAAGATCAGTCAATTGATGAATGGAATGAAGGCGATGTTGAACATGAATTTGGTTTAGACTTACGCTGGGGTATCACCCAAGATATTTATTTGAATGCCACCTTAAATCCTGACTTCTCGCAAGTTGAAGCAGATTCACCACAACTGGATGTGAATAACCCTTTCTCAATATTTGTTGAAGAAAAACGTCCTTTCTTTTTAGATGGTGTCGATTATTTTGAGACAAATAATAATCTGGTCAACACTCGCAATATAATCGCGCCGGATTATGGGCTAAAAGTATCAGGACAAACCAATGGTCATAGCTTTGGACTAATGAGCACCAATGACGAACACACCAGTTATTTATTACCTTCCTCTTCCCGTTCAGAAGTTGTCAGATTGAATGAAGAAAAAAGTGAAAATCAGGTGCTTCGCTACTCTTATGATTTAGGCAACAAAAATAATATTGGTATATTACATACCCGCAGAACAGCCGATGAGTACCATAATAAAGTTACTGCTATCGATGCCAAATATTGGCTTGATCAGTATCACTCAATGACGCTTCAATATATGTCCGCAGACACCCAGAATACAAATGAAATTGCAGCACTTTACGAATTACCAAAAACTCAAACCGGCGATGCACTGACAGTAAGTTTAAAGCATGAATCTCGCAATTGGCGGGGTTACATTGATTATATTGAATACGACAAAAATTTTCGTGCGGACTTAGGATTTATCAGTCAAGTAAACTTTGATAAAACGATTGTTGGTTTAAGCCATCGCTGGTATCCCGAAAACAATGATTCCTGGTGGAAGAAAATAATAGTCACCAGTGACTGGGATCATACTTTTGATAATGATGGTCTAAAGCTGGAAGAAGAACTAGAACTACATTTTGGTGTTGAGGGTAATTATCAAAGTCTTTTCGAAACCGGTATTATCAAACGTCGAAAATACTGGAATGGTTATTATTTTAATGAACGGCATATGTATTCAGATCTCACTATTACGCCAATACGTGGTTTAAAACTCTATTTAAGTTATGAATGGGGAGACAACATTGATTTTGCCAATACTAGAATTGGTAAACAAACCAGTTTAATTCCAGAAATATCTTGGCAAATTAATACCAATTGGCAAACTTCTCTTGACTACCGACATGTTAACTTTGATATTCAAGCTGGCGAATTATTTACAGCGAAATTATCAAATTTTCGCATCACATACTTAATGAATGTTCGCAGTTTCTTACGTTTTACCATGCAACAAACCGATATTTCTCGCACTATTGAAAACTATACAATACCGGTTAATGCCACTAGTAAAAGTGTCAGTTCGCAATTTTTATATTCTTATAAAATTAATCCACAAACTTTATTTTTTGCGGGTTATGCAGACGAAGGCTATCAGGATGATAATCTTACACATATTGAAAAAACAGGTCGCTCAGTGTTTATGAAATTTTCATATGCATGGCAACTATAAAATTATTATTATCCATATCCGATCATTAAACAATAAAACAGCCACAGCCAGTTTTTTAAGTTTTTCTGGCTGTGATTTTTATAAGGTTTATTCTGATAATGAAAATAAAATATAGCGGGAAAATTAACTAAAGTAATTGAATGATTCTTTCTGTTATATTACTAAGCGCTATTGAATCATGTTTTATCGAGCAAACCTTGCGTTTTATCCTGCTCAACCTTATCGGCATAACACCACTGCAATGCCTGCTCAAAGGAGGTAAAAGTTTTTAACTGCCAAGAAGTATCTTTGGTTAAGACTTCATAAAAGTATGCCCTTGCTTGGCCTGATTCATATTCAGCAACGACCGAAGCATTTTTAACACCAGGAAAACTTTTGGCTAACGCATAAATATAAGCGGCCAATTGACGGATATCATCAGGCTTAATTCGTGATTCACCAATTTTTGACCAGTCAGAAATAATATATCGAATCTTTTCCATCTTTATACTATTACCAACATGAAGAACTGACGCGATCAAATCTTCTCCGGTTACAATGCCCGAATAAGTTGCATGCACTAATTCATCAGAGAGCCAATCATAAACAACAGTCATCCTCTTCTCCCGTAACTTCCTGATTTAATGACAATCAAGATTAGACCATCGACCACTTACAATATCATTTGATCACCAAAAAAATTGAAACTAAACAGTCCCGTATTTTTTTAGTTATTGCGCTAATAAATTTGACACCCTTAATTGTAGTTCAGGGATGACTTCTTTTTCAAACCACTGATTACGTTTTAACCAAATATTATTTCGTGGGCTAGGGTGAGGCAGTGGTAAAATTTGTGGTGCGTAATTCTGCCAGCATTTTACAGTTTCTGTCAGGTTTTTCTTAATTTTATTTTGTAAATAATACTTTTGAGCATACTGACCAATAGCAAGAATTAATTCTATACTGTTAAGTTCGGCTAATAATTGATGATGCCAGGTTTTTGAGCACTCTTTGCGCGGCGGTAAATCGCCAGATTTTCCCGTTCCTGGATAACAAAATCCCATTGGAATTATCGCAATTTTATTGGCATCATAAAAAGTCGCCTCATCAACCCCCATCCATTGACGTAACCTCACTCCGCTGGGATCATTAAACGGGATTGATGTTTGATGAACCCGAATACCAGGCGCCTGCCCGGCAACCAGAATTCTAGCCCCTTTTTCGGCACGAAAAACGGGATTGGCTCCCATTGGTAATTCACCAATACAAAGCTGACATTGCTTAATCTTTTGTTTTAACTGCTGAAAACTATTCACTTAAAATATCCCTAAAGCTGAAACCTCTCATGTTACATCAATCCGTTTAATCATACTCATTCAAGTTAAAGAGCGAGTCTTAAATCTGCTTTCAATTTTGCACGAAGCGTGATGTGAAATAAACACAAATACTAACATTCAGTAACTAAAGACAACAGCCAGTTAATTATGACAAAAATTATTCTTCAATATTTTTTATCTGATGATGGGAATGATAAATATTTAACAATTGCTTTTCAAAATCTGTGGTATAGGCTTGAGTATTAAAAACTGGGGAAGATTTTTTTTGAACCTGTATTTTTTGTTTTATCGCTTGAAGCTTCTCTGGAGAGCGTGCGATGGTAATGGCTCTTTGTTGATAAGCTTGATGATTTTCGGTAATCAACTCGTCCAACTGCATAAAATGTAGTAGGCTTCCCGCGACTCGAGAAATAAAAGTTTTTCCTACCAAGGTAATCACCGGTACACCAGCCCAAAGCGCATCACTGGTTGTTGTGTGCCCGTTAACGGGAAAAGCATCCAGCATTATATCTACTAATTGAATACGCGCTAAATGTTCTGCTGGACTGCAGCGGGGAGCAAATATGATTCGTCCCTCATCAACACCGCTTTCAATGAAAACACTTTTAATCACCGCTTGAGCAGCCACATCAACAGATAAACACCAAAAAATACTCTCTGGTACATTGATAAGAATCTGACTCCAGGTTTGCAACATTTCTTTGGACAATTTATAGCTTTGATGAAAGGCACCAAAAATAATATGGTTTAAAGGCAAACCATAATCAAAGTGCGATGGCTTACTTGCTAAATGACGAGTATCATCATTGGGTTGGTAACAATAATTCAAATTTAACATAGACTCTTCAAATTGAGCCGACTGGCTTTGCGTAATAAAACGGTCAGCAACCGCAAAATCAACCAGTTTTTTTCCCATTGTTGCCGGATATCCTAAATAAGCAATTTGAATAGGGGCTGGTCGATAAGCCAAAATTTGCGACCGCGAATTTTGAGTAAACCCCTTAAGATCAATGAGCAGATCGATGTGTTGGTTTTGTATTAATTGGGCGACTTGCTTATCATTGAAATACTGCACATCATGAAAAAAATCAAATGCATTTAAAAGCCGCTTGCGCATATTGGAATGATCGTCAACACCATAGGAAAAGGCATGAACTTCAAATTGATGACGGTCATGCAATTCAATGACTCTCACTAACAAACTGGCAGTCGCATGTTCATGAAAGTCAGCCGAAAGATAGCCAAGTTTTATTTTCTGATGTGAAGTCTGTTTTTTGGATAACTCGTTTATTAATCTTTGCTTTATTAATACTTGTGGTTGCGTTTCTCCATTAGAACTTCCTTTTGCGGGCAAAGGTATAATCGTTTGTGCGTGCTGTTTAAACCAGTGATTAGCTATCGCCAGTTGTTCACTAGCATCGCTATCTTCCAGTGTAATAAAACTAAACGGTGGTAATTCGACCGCCACGTGATTGGCTAATAACTGACGACATATTGTAACTTGCTCTTGTGCTTCGTCCCAGCGACAAACCTGTCTCAACATGTGTAATAACGGTGCACGTGCTGCATGAAATTCTTTATCTAGTATTAATGTTTTTTTAAAGTATTCAATTGCTGCCGAATAATTACGCTGTAGTGCTTTTAATATACCTAAATTATAAATTGCTTCAATACAGTGTTCATCTAATTCTATTGCAGAGTTAAAAGCCGCTTCGGCTTGTTCAAATATCTGCATCCGCTTATATAAATTTCCCAAATGGTTAAAAAAATTCGGACTGACATGTTGGTGAGACAATAACCATTGGAACCGCGCTAGAGCCTGCTCAAATCGCCCTAAAGCCGAATTGCAGATACCACTGAGTAAATAAGCATCTGAATAATGAGCATTAATTTGTATTGATTTTTCACTACAATTGAGCGCTTCATCATACTGTTTGATAGCAATTAGCGCACTTGCCATATTTGACCAGGCAATAAAATGCTGTGGATTAAGCTCTACAACTTGGCATAATAATTCGAGCGCCTGAGTATTTAGTTGTTGGTTTAAATGAATTGATGCCAAATTATTCATCGCATCGATTTGATGTGGTGATAAGTGCAATACTTGCTGATAGCACTCGGCGGCTTCGCTGAATTGTTGCATTTGAAAATAGCTGTTACCTAGTAATAGCCAAGTCTGCCAATTTTTGGCATCTATGTTTAACCGTGATTTCAACCAGTCAATCGCCGCGCTATATTCGCCCAGCTGAATCAGACAAAATCCCAGATTATCAGCGAGTTCGGCATTTATTCTATTTTCTTGCACTAATTGCTGTAATAGCTGTTTGGCTTTAGCAAATTCTCCCACCTGAACCCAAACATTAACCAACGATTGAGTAAAACTCATTTCTTTAGGATTAAGCTGAACCGCTCTTTGCAAATAGTGAACACTGTCGTTCAGCTCTTTTAACTGCAAACAAACCAAGCCCAGTAAATGATTAATTTCGGGGTTAGCTTCAGCATGTTGTAAAATTTTAAGATATTGCGCTTTTGCAGCACTTAATTGGCCTGCTTGATGATCTTTAACGGCCTGATTAATCCACTGCGAGAGTTTCTTATTATGAATTTTTTTGCTGTTAATTGTATTATTACTCACTCAATTGACATAAAAGACGATTAATTTATGTTAAGCATAGTTGAATTTAACACAACCATCGCAAGTTATCGTGACTTCTATCGTTTTACAAAAACCTGTTCATCCATTCAGCAACCTGAGTAGCATCATGGCTATTTTGTTGTTGTAAGCCAGCAATCAGTCTTTGTACTTCTTCGGGCGGATGATTTTGGCTGAGTTTGGCTTTTGCATCAATTGCGTCAATTGAAACTTTAAACCCAACAATCGCCTTTAGCATCGCATCCAGTTTTTTAGACTGAAGCTTCTCAATGGTCCAGGGATTTTTTAGATTGGCTTCATGCTTAGCACTTAAATCAATTAATAACTGTAATAATTGTGTTTCATCCATCAAGGTTGCTTTACCTGTTATCTGTACGCTAACAAAATTCCAGGTCGGAACACCTTGAGAATGAGAAAACCAATTTGGCGAAATGTAAGCATCAGGCCCTGAAAAACAGACTTTCAAATCATCTGCTTTTTCAAGCATTTTCCAATGAGAGTTAGATTTTGCGACATGTGCATATAAACAACGTTGCGAAGTATCCAGTAAAAACGGAATTTGGTTGATTTCAAGCACCCCATTGCGGCATGAAACTAAATGCGCAAAGCTATACTGCTGTATTAATTGAAATATAATTTTTTCGTCATCTAACTGAAAATGAGCGGGGCAATACATGATTTTTGTCCTTAAAAAGTGAGTAGTGATCAACTTTACCGAGGTTAAAATAATTATTCAATAAAATATCACAAACATAATTAATGGTTCTGTTTCAACATTTCGGTGACTTTAGCGCTGTACAAAACAGACATTTATGGCTACGAGTATTGCCAACTAGGCAATAAACATGCAATATATTCTTCCATACTGATTATTGCACCTCCTGCTCTCCTTCACAGTTATATTTCATGCAATAATCACATTAAAATTGATTAATGTCGTGGTGCACAGCGTATGATGAATTATTTAAATAAATCTTTTCAACCAGTTATCTCGCTATCTGTAGCAACTTCTTTAGCCTTGTTGATAGCTTGCGGTGGTGGTGGTAGCAGCAATAATGTTAATCCTAGTCAACCGCCAAGTTGGCAACAGGGCGTATTTGAGAATGAAGGCAAATTTAAGAATTATTGCCAAATGCCGCGCAGTGGCACAGACTCTCAAGGCAACGTTTTTCCCGATAAACAAGGTACCACTTTACAAGAAAATCATTGGTTGCGCGCCTGGAGCAACAATACCTACCTTTGGTACGATGAAATTGTTGATCAAGATCCAGCAGACTTTAGTAATACCGAAAGCTATTTTAATGTTTTAAAAACAACCGCGTTATCGCCATCAGGTAACAATAAAGATAAATTTCACTTTACTTATGACTCAGAAGAGTGGGAACAACTATCGCAATCTGGACAATCAGCCGGGTACGGTGCCGAGTGGACGATTGTTGCCAGTGCGCCACCAAGAAAGATTTTAGTTGCCTTTACCGAGGAAAATGCCCCGGCTTCTCAGGCAGGAGCCAATTTAGAACGCGGTACAGAAATATTAATGATTGATAACATTGATGTAATTAACGCCGATGACCAGGCCAGTGTTAATATTATTAATGCAGGACTTTTTCCGGCCAATGAAGGTGAAACTCATACCTTTGTTGTGCGCGATGCGGGCGCCTCTACAAACCGGACTGTCACAATGACTTCGGCAATTATTACTTCTGCACCAGTAAGGCAAACAGCAACAATTGATACCAACAATGGAAAAGTTGGTTACCTGCTATTTAATGCGCATATCGCAACGGCTGAAGAAGGACTGGTCGATGCTATTAATCAATTACAACAAGATAATATTGACGATCTGGTACTCGACTTACGATATAACGGCGGAGGATTGCTTGCAATAGCCAGTCAACTAAGTTACATGATAGCGGGTGCTAATGCGACGAATAACAAAGTGTTTGAAGAAATACGCTTTAACGATAAACACACTTCAACTAACCCAGTAACTGGACGTGCTCTGGCTCCAACCCCTTTTTATAACACGACGTTAGGCTTTTCTTTAACACAAGGCCAGTCATTACCCACACTCAACCTGAGCCGCGTTTTTATTTTATCAACCGACGACACCTGCTCAGCCAGCGAATCCATTATTAATGCACTAAGAGGAATTGATGTTGAAGTAATACTCATTGGCTCAACGACTTGCGGTAAACCCTATGGTTTTTATCCAACAGATAACTGCGGCACGACCTATTTCACCATTCAATTCCGTGGAGAAAATGATAAAGGTTTTGGTGATTACTCTGATGGATTTTCTCCGGTAAATACCGCTGGTACAGTTGGCGAAGTAGTCAATGGTTGCTCGATTGCTGATGACTTTAATCATTTATTAGGTAACCCCCAAGAGTCTTTGTTAAGTGCGGCATTAACATACCGAGAAACGGGCTCGTGCCCTACCCCAACCGGAGTAGCAGTTAAACATCATAACTCCCCTCAACAAGGCACCGGTAAAACACAGGCTAGCGGGATTGCAATTAATAAACCCATTAAACTCAACGATAAAATATTTGGCATACCACAATAACGATTGAGGTTAATTTTACTCATAAAATGACAATTGCAAAGGTCAATAATATGTTAACAAAACGAAAACATATGAATTTTAGTTTAATTCTCGTTTACTCAACCCTTAGCCTATTATTGACCGGATGCAAAGCATTAGATCCCGCGGCATCAGAAAACTCAGACTCAATTTATTCAGCAGTTGATGCTATCATTCCAAAACACACTCCCAACTCAATTGCCGAATTGCAATTATACGTGAGCCAAGTTGTTACCGAAGGTAAAGTCACACTCACAGAAAATGCATTCGCCCAACAAAGCAAGTTATCAATTGAGCGCACACCAATTAAAACCCTTCAAGGACCAATAGTCGGTCGCTCATTGGAAACACCGCATTTATTTTTGCTAATACTGGAAAATAACCAGCAGTGCGTTTTAATTCATCAACAATCACAACAGCATTGGGTTTTACAAGAAGCAAAGTGTGTGGCTAGGGAATAAAGGTTAGCTCAATATTTGAAATGCTCATATTTGATACTTTATTTACACTTCACAAAATAAAAATGGCCACTACTTTGAGTGACCACTTTCAAAAGCTTAATTGAAATAAGTTTTTACTTTCCTTCTGGGTTATAAACCCACATCATGTTATTTACGTGGTTTCCAGTATCTTCACCGATAATGACTTTGCCATCATCTAAAACAACCAGGTTATCTGGGTTAGAAATAGAATCAGTAGCACATCGATTAACTGCACTAGAGTCATATTGACCACCTACAACGACGGGTTCCATTCGAATGGCATTATAGCTAGAATCTAAACCAAAACGATAAACAGCACCACAGCGATTTTCTTGTAGTTGGATATCCCCTTCACTATCAGCCATTCCTCTTTCAACAGCAGACATTGCGACATACATATATGGAACGGTTCCACTTGCAACACCGTCATAATTGATATTAATACCTTCCATTTTTCTAAATTCAGTTGTTGCGCCTTTCGCTTTAGCTGCTTTTAATGTTTCAAGAAAGGCATAGCGATCATCACCAGTTCCATTCTCAGCCCAATCAGTAATTTCTGCATCAGTAATATAACTTGTTGAATCCGCTACATAGTCAGTTTCATCAATGCCATCATACTCATTGATCCATCCTTCAATCTGAGTATTATTAGAACTACCTAAAGCAATCCAGCTAATATCGAATCCAGCTTTACTGACATCAGAAGTCGCATCTTGCATTAACTTGGCAGCATAAAGCGTTCCAGCAGTTAAATCTCCGGCAGTCGTAGCGACAAATTTATAGAATCCTTTATCCGTTCCATCGTCAGTAATGTAAACGGTTTTTTGATCAGGCATGATTACAACATTTTCATGCGCAACACGACCTAAAGTGAATTGCTTAACAGGAACAGGAGCAGCTTCAGTTGGCTGAGTAATTTCTACAATATACCCATAGTCATATGGGTTAGGGAAAGTTCCTCCTAAATAAGTTTGTATGTTTTGAACATCCGTATAATTAGGATAACCATCAGAATAAGCAGGATTGTTCCAGTTAGCAGCATTTTCAGCTTCATAGTTTTCTTCAGAAGTTAAAGGCGTCCCCCAAGGAGAAACTGTCCCAAAACAGTTAATCATAGTTCCTGCTACACTTGAAAAGTCAACATTTAATGCAGCATCAACATTCCAAGTACCATTATCGGCTTTAGAAACCATCAAACGACTCATTGCACCTGGCCTATCTTCAAATGCAGTAAATAAATATCCCTGTGAGCCATCTGCATTGGCTGGAATGAAAGCATTAAAATCAGGATCTTGTGATTGCTTGATTTTAGCTGACTCATCAGCTGTAACAATAGCGCCTAATCCGAAAGCTAATGCACCGCCAAAAGTATCTTCGGCACGCCCTAATGCCTGATACTCACCCGCAAAAACCTGAACAGTTTGCGCTTCTGCAGAGTCTGCCGCAGGTACAGGTAGATCTTGAGTTCTTGGATCAAAGTTATCAAAGTCAACGCCATTCCAAACGCCAACAGCGGCATTGTTTTCTGGCGCAGGAAGAGCATCATCAGGATGCTGTACATTAAAAAATAACTCACCGTTATCAGTTTTATAAATACCCGTAATTTCAGCACCAAGAGGTACTGTTGCTATTCGAATGAGTTTAGCAACAGCGGTTAAGTCTTCACCATTCACACCGTCCTGACCATCTTGTCCCGCAGGGCCAGCAGGTCCGACAGCACCATCATCCCCATCATCAGCGCACCCAGTAAACAAAACACTTGATATAGCAAGTGCTAAAACCCCAAATTTAAATTTCATGTTATTTTTCATCTCTTTTCCTCGGTCAAATAAATTGAATCAATATCCTAAAAACTCTCTTGAAAATATTTAATTACTTAAGTCGAGAGCTATTGTTTAATTCGAATATCCCAGCCAAATAAACGGCTATTCTTTTGCAATGGCGGCTCACTTTCATCAACATTTTTGTGAACATTAATTACAGGATAAATAGTTGCATCACGTCCAAAAATAAAACTCTGGTGTCGTACAATATGGGTGTAAGCTTTATTTAACGCTAAAGCTCTTTCTTTTGAAGGGGTTATTAATTGATATACATCAGCACTTTTTACTGATTCTTCATTTACAGAACCGTCAGAGTTAAACCAGCGAGCCAGCATCTCGTCATTTTCTCTAAACTCATTACCGCCACCACTGAGTTTCAAATATTGAAGAATTTCACCTTCATATTGAGAAACACTAGGTGTATCCTGCATTCCTTTTAAATTAATATATCCCCACCCCTTAGCACCTTCGATTTTTCTCGCAAAAGAAAAAGTCTGATCAATAGTGGTACCAATAGCGGCATGACACCCCATGCAAAACATTTTTTCTTCTAAATTTTGTTCGCGCAAACTTCCGTCATAATTTTCTATGAATCCCTGCAATAACCAACCCATTCCATTTGACATACCTTTATCATGGTGATTAACATAACTAGGCAACTCTTCTAAAAATTTTTCTTTTCGTTCTCTGGCATACCTAGCAGTTAGTTCATCATCAGTCAGCGTTTTAATCTTTTTCATGTACCGCAACTCTTTCATTCTTGGTGGAACATGTATTTGCTCTTTGTCATCTACGCCTACATATCTAACAGAGTGCATAAACTCAGTCCCCTCTGGAAATTGCTGCGCAACTAAAACTACATCTGTTGCATCACCAACAAACTGAGAGCGTTTTACCAATGTTGAGACTTTCTGCGTAATCTGCTGGTCACCATTAAGATCAAGATTTAATAAAATCTCATTTGTTTCAGGAATGCTAATACTCTCAAGCTGCTTAATGTTAAGCTCAACTAATGAAAGATTTATTAAATAAATTTGATTATTTAATTTCCCCTGGATTTGTCTGAATTTTTGAGGAAGACGAATAACAACATCATCAGTTGAACCATTGGTTGGCCAAAAGGTACTCGGGAGAGGTTTATAGTTAAAGGCAACCCAGCCACTTCCGTCGAGTGCCATTCCTTGAGAGTCAAATGCTTTTGCGGATAGTTGATAATCATTTAAATCAGGAATAAATCCCTTCCAGTTTGGATTAGCATTTAATTCATCAACTAAACTCGTATAATTTTCTTGATTTATATAATGTAAAATTTGTTTGTCTGTAATTTTTTTATTCCAAGTAGAACGATCAACAAATAAATTTTTCCAATGATTAACGGTTCCTATGTCGGAAAATAAATACCCACCTTGCAAGCCTCCATCGTTTAGTTTATTCACTCGATACTCTTCATTCGGTGTATAAATTTGGTGACATACATAGCAGGGATTGTTAACACCTTCAGTTTTGGTGTAACACATTGGAGGAACGGGTGCTTCTTCATTTAAAAGTTGAAATTCTTTATTTTTCACTCGGTCTTCTATTGCAACTTCGGGCAAGCCGATTTCATTGGTGACAATATTATTATTACCAGAAACATAACTAGAATCGGAACATCCTCCAGTTAAAAAAATCACGCCTAATACTAGAAAAATTGGTAATAATAGGTATTTCTTCATGTTTATAGTTAAGTCTCAAAATTAATAAATGAGATGATCCTATCTGAGCATTATGACAAAAGAATTAAATCTCTTTAAGGTGAGAACAAGGCACTATTTGAATTCATGTCGACTAAACTGATATAAGCCAATTAAGTTGAATTAAATATTTACCAGAATAGTTAACTGTGTGTATACAGTTACTGGAAGAAGTAATGTAGATGAACTTTATCACTCAGCAGTTAGTTGTGAATAAAAATTATCAGATACCCCAGCGATCAAAATGACTGGGGCTTTTGTAGGAACATCTGCATATATAGCAGTTATATAGACAATTGATTCTTAATCAAACTTTAAATCGTGAAATAACCTGTTTTAGACGGTTGGCTTCTTCCGATAATTGATCAGCACAAGTCGACATGACTTTCACAGAATCGGTGTTTTCTTTTGCGCCACTATGGATATGTTCAACTTTTTCAGAAATATCAGAAGCAACGGTTACCTGTTGTGAAGTTGCCAAAGCAATTTCTTCTGCTTGTTGTCGAATATTGGCAACCGATGATGTGATACCAGTTAATTCAACGTTAACCTGTTCAATTTGATCAACACCTTCTTTGGCTAAATCTCGACTTGTTGTCATTACTGATTCAGCACGTAATGCACTGCTTTGTAAACTTTCAATAATGTGTTGAATATTTTCAGTTGAATCTTGAGTTCGACTGGCTAAAGTACGAACTTCATCAGCAACAACGGCAAATCCTCGGCCTTGCTCTCCAGCGCGAGCAGCTTCAATTGCCGCATTCAGTGCCAACAGGTTGGTCTGCTCTGCAATACTTTTAATCACTTCCAGCACTTCATTAATACTATCCGAATCGGCTCGCAGTTTGCCGACCACTTCACTGGCTTGCAATACCCCGTCAGACAGATTACCAATTTTACCGGTTGCTCCCTGAACAACATTTTGACCAGTTTGCACTTGCTCATCAGCCTTATCTGCCGATTGAGAAGTTTGCTCAGCGCCGCTTGAAATGCCTTCTACCGTATGCACCATTTCAGCAACAGCAGTAGCAACTAATTCAATTTCACCGAGTTGCTGCAAGACGCGTGTTTGCGTTGATGAAGACATATTGGAAATATCAATTGCTGCTTCATTCACCTGCTCTGTCGTTCCAACAACCTGCGTCACCAACTGTTGGATCTGTTCCACAAAGTAATTAAATTCATAGGCCAACTCGCCAAATTCATCTTCTCTTTTAATCGAAAGGCGCTGTGTTAGATCACCCTCACCTCGCGCAATATTTTTAAGTGCTTGAACCAATTCATTGAGCGGTTTAAGTACAGTCGCTGTTTCAAAATAAATAATTAAAGCCAAAATAAGACTGGTACCAATAACGCTCAGCCATGTCATTAAGGCCACTTTATTAATCGGTTCTTCTATCACGGATTCTGGCAACATAAAGCCAAGATGCCAATTTAGCAAAGGTTCTTCAATTGAAATGTCTTGAAAAATAACTCGATGTTTGACTCCTTTCCAACTAACCGTTTCTATTCCTTTATCTTCATTTAACATCCGCTGCTGAAGCAGTTTAAAGTTTTCGGAAGATTGCAGCTCATCGATAGCTTCAAGTCGCGTTCCTTCACCAAACTGCTTAATAGACAATTCGGGAAAAAAAACCATGTTGCCATCACCGCTAATTAAAAAGGCATCACCTTTTCCTTGATATTTGATTTTATCCAAAATATTCAAACCAATGGTTGAAATAAGTACATCAACACCACCGATTCCAATCAAGGTACCATTTTCATCATGCACTAAATGCTGAATGGCGGTTATGATGGCACCATCAAAAATATCAATACTGGCATTCCCGACATGATCACGATTAATCTTCATCGCATCAATCCACCAAGGGCGTTTAGTGGCCCAATATTCTTTATCTTCACGACGACCAGTTTCGGTAAAGTATTCACCGGTTTTCGCATGTGCAAAGTACACACTTTTCACTTTTGGGTCGGAGTTTGTTAAGAGCTTAAAGTGCTTCATGATGCGATCGTATTCTGGATCGTCTCCCATGGGTTGTTGACGAGTGTTATATTTAGAAAACCAGTCCAACACCATCGGACTTGAGAAAAGTGTTTTGTTCAAATATTGCTTGGATTCAAAGAAATTAACTATTTCCAAGCTTTCGGCATAAACCAGACTTTCGATCGATTCCTCTATTTGTTTACGAGTCTGATCACTGACAAAGTTCACGGCAAAAAAGGCAAATATCACCAGCAAAACCAGCACGGAACCACCCGATGCTATGACCAGGCGTCTGGAAATAGACCTCCTACGTACAAACGACATAAAACATTCTCCAAAACTGATACACCTGTGGTTGCAAAACTATCGTCATCCTTCAGATAGTTATCACTATTATTCTCATTTACTCATTGAATAAATCATTTTTAGTAATAGGTGCTAACTTGTTAATTTTTAATAAAAATAGCTACTACTTAGCATAGACAGCATTCAATTTTTTTGCCAATTCAAACAGTAAAAAAGATCGGCAAAACACTAAGTTTACTGGGCTAAATGCTGATGATTCTTTTTTACCGATTAAATTGAATACGCAATAGATAATAACAACGTCATTTCCTTGCTATAAAAAAATTATCAAAATTTATGCCAAAAATAAGATATTCACTATCAATACCTAAATTTAACAACAAATATTCATTAAAATTCGCCAGTAAAATAGTCAGTGTGCGTTACTGAGTGGAAAGTATTGAGGTGAGTATTGAGGTGAGTATTGAGGTGAGTATTGAGAGCAGAGTATTGAGAGGAGAGTATTGAGAAAAGTTCTTAATAAGAACCAATTGAGAACAAATTACCAGTTGATACGAAAGACAAATACTCGCAGTTAAAGCGTCTTTGGACGGTCATTTTTCAATTTTAATTTATCAAAAACCTACCAAAGACACTCGGTTAATTGTACACGGCTTAATTTAAAAACGGCCGGTAACCGACCTGAAAAAGTACTTTCAGGTCATAAGCTTAAAACAGTTATACTCGACGAATTTGGTTAAAAAACCAAGATACCAGCAATCCAAAACCAATCGCACCAGCCAGCATGGCTAACCATTCGCTACCCGCCCAATCAGTTCCTATTCCAGCCGGTTTTTTACTTTGAATAAACGCAACAGCAGCAATAGCCACGCCTAATAAACCTTCACCACCGACAAAGCCACTCCCCAATAACACGCCACGCTCTCGCCGATCATCCAATTGCTGCGAACTTTTGGATTTTTTCTCAAAATAATGTCGAATTAGTCCACCAATAAAAATAGGTGTCATTGTCGAAACCGGCAAATATACGCCGACGGCAAACGGCAAAGAGGGAATTTTAGCAAGCTCACATACCACCGCTATTCCAGCGCCAATTGCAACCAGTTCCCAAGGGAGATTTTGGTCGAGGACACCATCAATAACCACTTTCATGAGTGTTGCCTGTGGTGCAGGTAGTTCTTTAGAGCCAAAGCCAAATGTTTCAGCCAATAACATAACCGATAAACACACAAATGTTGCCGATGTAATCACACCAATCAGTTCTGCTATTTGCTGTTTTTTGGGAGTTGCGCCTAAGAGAAAACCACTTTTCAAGTCTTGCGAGGTATCTCCCGAAATAGAAGCGGCAATAGCAACAACGCAACCAACAATCAAAGTTGCCGCTTTGCCGGTTTCATCAGTCCACCCCATAGTCAAAAAGATTGTTGCGGTTCCCAATAAAGCCGCAATTGTCATACCGCTAGTCGGGTTAGAGCTCACCCCAACCAAACCGACAATACGTGAAGCTACCGTCACAAAAAAGAACGCGAACAGTGTGACGCACAGTGCTGCAATCAGGCGCGTATCCATGCCACCTACTGCACCAAATGCATTGGGAAACAAAGTAAGTACCAGAATCACCAAAAAGACCCCACCAGCCACTAATTTGATTGGGAGGTCTTGTTGAGTTCGGGGCACTTGAGTGGCAGATTCATTACCCGATAAGTGACGAGCACCGACTTTGAAGCTTTCCAACATCATGGGAATACTGCGAATCAAAGTGATAATACCCGCAGTTGCCACAGCGCCTGCGCCGATATACCGTATATACCGAGTCCAAATTTGTCCCGCAGACATATCCTTAATTAAGAAAGTCGTCTCAGGAAATAAAGGTACGGTTTGTGACTCTCCCCAGTAAGCAATAGCGGGAATAAAAACCAGCGCCGATAATAAACCACCACCGACCATTATTGCGGCAATTCTGGGACCGAGGATATAACCAACGCCAAATAATGCAGCCGAAAGATCAATCCCGATGCTAGCTTTTTTAATCAAAGGAACGTTAAACGAAAGATGATCGGGGATAACCTTTATCCACGAAGTTAGCGTTTTAAATAGCGCCGCAATGCCCATACCAATAAAGATATATTTTGCTTTATTGCCGCCAACCTCATTAGCCACCAAAACTTCCGCACATGCGGTACCTTCAGGATAAGGTAAATTACCATGCTCTTTTTCAATTAAGTATTGGCGCAAAGGAATCATAAATAATATACCCAGTAATCCGCCACACATGGCCAAAATAGTCATCTGCAGCAAATCAGGCGCCATTCCCCACATAAATAATGCAGGTAAGGTAAATATCACACCACTGGCAACCGAACTTGAAGCCGATCCAGTTGTTTGCGCAATATTTGTTTCCAATATGGTGCTTTTAATACCGGCCTTCCCCAATATTTTAAATACGGCTACAACCATAACCGCAACCGGAATCGATGTACTAATGGTTAATCCGGCACGCAGTCCCAAATAGGCATTGGCCGCTCCAAATATAATGCCAAATAAAATGCCAAGCCCGACAGACTTGATAGTAAACTCACTAATCGATTCACTGGCCGCAATATAAGGAGGATATTTTTCTCCGGGTCGCAACCGAGTATAAGCTTTTGGATCAAGACCTTTATTGTTACTCACTTCAGACTCCTGCATTTCATTATTTTACGTGGTTATTTGATTCGTCTATGAATAATCATTCAAATCATCCCAATGAAGTTAGCTGTCATGTTTTTGTTAATTATTGTTTTGACATTAAAAGCACGGCAGATTATAAAAGTCAAATACGAACTACTGGCTTGAACGGTTTAACGAATCGAACTTTAGATGAAAAAATGTTGCCCTGCTATTGGTTAAATGTCATCTGTTGCGATTTTTGATAATCAAAGATGGATATGAAAGGCGGTGCGGCAGATATTTCCTTTGCTGCCGAATACGTTGTAGATGGATTAGGGTTAATGGGGACCGGGGGACACACGAAGGATGAAACGGCCGATATTAGTAGCCTGATACAAAACTCACAAAAAGCCGCCTTGCTAATCTACCGCTTGAGTCAAACTAAAGCCTCACCCACTAAGTCTCAACAATAATGCCAGTTTATTCAATTTGAGTGATTAACTAAAACCAGCTATCTACATCATCATCGAGCTGCTTTTGACAACGCTTTAACTGTAAATTATAGCGTGCAGCTCGTTGCTTGACTTTCAGCGCCACTTTTTTTAACCAAGGTTTTTGGTTAAAGGTTTTTCGGGCATATCCACCGCGGCCTTCGTGATAGGCTAAATATTGCCCAAATGCATCCCATTTTGATAACTTCAAACGCTTTTGTGAACCATCGGTATACCAACCAATAAAATCAATTGCATCTTCAAAATCATCTCGATCGGCTCCGGCATTACCGGTTTGCTTAAGATATTCTTCCCAAGCAGGATCCTGAGCCTGTGCATAGCCATATGCCGATGACTTTCTGGGTAAAGGAATAATACCCAAAAACCAGTCTCGTTTGGGCTGAGCATCAGCAATAAAGCGAGATTCCTGATGCATGATTGCCATCATGACATAAATTGGCGTTCCCCAGCGGTGCTGAGCTTCTCTGGCCGCTTCATACCAGTCAGTTTCGCCCCAAAAAATATCGCATAAATTATCGGAGTTTTGAGGCACATAGGTAGCGCAACCGGATAACAAAAAGAACAGCCCTAATAAGACGGTATACAATCGCAAAGTGATCAATTTCATTTGCACAACTTCCTAGTTTTCAATGCAATTGGCTAAAAGTGACATCTTAGCAAAGGATTAGCGTAAATTTAACCTTTTGATCTATAATCCGCTTTTGTAATAATTATTATGCTGAGGGTATTGTTTTGGCTGAGGCCATTTCCGTACCAATATAAAGTCAGGCAAAGCGTCGCGCTATTTCGAGGTGTAAAATCAGCAATCGTCACTTCAGTCACAATCGTCACCTCTGTCACAATCAATCTGGCGAGCTGTCTAAGGGCAATCAGCAGGCTATTGGCATTTTCGACTCGGGTGTTGGCGGACTTAGTATATTTAATGCAGTAAAAGATTTTCTTCCTCAAGAAAATATTATCTATTTAGCCGATACACGCTATGCCCCTTACGGAGATCAAAGTGAAGCTTTTATCATAGAAAGATCACAAAAAATAACAGACTTTTTGCTACAGCATTCAATCAAACTCTTGGTGGTTGCATGCAACACCGCCACAGCTGCTGCAATACAAGTTTTGCGAGACAATTATTCAATCCCGATTATTGGTGTCGAACCGGCAATTAAACCCGCGGTAGAAAAGACCCCAGAGGGAAGAATTGGTGTAATTGCCACCAAAGCAACCCTAAAGAGCGAAAAATACCAACGACTCAAGGCACGCTTTGCCGAAAACGCCAGCATCACCGAAAAAGCAACCCCTTTATTTGTACAACTGGTTGAAACTGTGGCTCAGTTACAACCTCAGCATATCGCTGAAATAAAGCAAGAGCTGCAAATCTTTATTGACCAAAAAGTTAATACGCTGGTTTTAGGCTGTACCCATTTCCCATTTTTAAACGAGGTAATCGCACAAATTATGGGGGCAGAAGTCACTATTTTAGAAAATGCTCAGCCCGTCGCTAAAGAAATAGCCCGTAAACTGGGCGATAATGTCAACTTACAAAATACCGCTCGTCAATTGACTTTTTACTCGAGTAATCCTGCCGCAGCCCAAGCCAAATTCAACCTTATTCTGAGACAGAAAGTTAATTTATTACCTTTTTAAATCAATAGCAAAGCTTCACTCTTGCCAAAACACGCCTATCAATCACTAAAACTGTATGCAACATCAATTAATAGACCTAAAGGAACAGAAGCCGCACGTAATAAGCGGATAGCGTTATGCCTTTAATGACTACAATGAATAAGATGATTGATGAATAAAATTATTGACGATTTATTGATAATTATTAGAGTTAATACTAATTAGAATTGGCATTAAATAAGCAAACCAGCGAATAAACGCCCTATTTTTTCAAATGAAAGTTTATTCGCTAGCTTTTATATTCACGGATTTTTTGATCCGCTATATGTTAGGTAAAAGACCTATCAATTGACGCTTTCCAAAACTTTTTGGCAGGCACTTTGATAGATTTGATTAATCTGATATTGAGGTAGTCCGCTCTTTTTAGCACTATCAATTAAACCGAGCAGCGCTGATGACAAGTCATCAAAAGGGCCAACAACACCTTCACGAGTACGAAAAAAGTGTCCTTCATCACTCACAATAAATCTATCCGTTCTTGTAAACTGAACTTCTTCTAGGTCGTCACCTAATCGACGATTCGAAACCATAATCTACTTCTCTTTTTTCTGATGTTTACCAATAATTTATGGGTAATATAATACGCCGTTCAATTATTCAAGCGTAGCCGTCAAATCTGAATATCTTGTGAGAGATCTTCCATTAAACAATGCTAATTTAAGCTTCGCTAACTTACTCTGACTTAATAGAAAACTTCATTTCAATTTATAATCAATCAGTTAGTTTGCAGTCAGCTAAAATACCAAGCGCTTGTTTAATTAGTTCAACAATAATCACGTCAGGTTTAATCTACGCAATATATTTTATTTATGAATTAATCCTACTATTCATATTTCTTATAAAAAGTACAACTCACATTAACCAACATTGGTTGAGTGTTAAAACTGAATATTAACCAACAAATGTCAATACAAATTCAATAGCACTCAACCTTATTGATATAAATTGAATAAATTAATTTCTAATTAAAAATCTTTTTCTTACTATCAATACTTAAAAAGCAGCTATTCGACTGACACCTTACACAAATCGGAGGCAATTATATAAAATAATTCAAACATCTCAAGAAGAGAAAAAAGTTTTTCTATATCTTTCTCTAATAAGAATAAAAATACATATTTCTATTCCGCTTTACTCTAATTAACAACCTATTACCTCATTAAAGAGCCATTATCAAAAAAAACTAAAAGACAGGAAAAAAACATTTTCTTGCTCTAAGATTAATTTATCAGTTTTTTTTATACTTTGAATCTTAAAACAGAATCGAGCAGTGTCAAAACGAATCTCTAACACACAGTTTAACAATCTAATCATCCAATTTATTGGCCCGCTACTAATGAGCTTTTGTTTTATCACTCAATCAATAGCCATAGAAAATCAACTAACCGGTCAGTCGCAAACTACCGATGAAATATATAAATACACGACCAATATCACCGTCAAAGTTGAAAATTTTCAACAGGCCGTTAAAGTGTTTCAATGGCTTGATTTAATACGATTGACCAATATCGGCGAAGCAACTCTGAACAGCATTGAAAACAGTCAACATCAGTTAATCATTTTTCATAGTGATGTAGCTTTACTTTCTGCGGGCATTACAGGAGCCACACTTTCTGAAAATCTGACAAATGGTGTAGGCGAAGATGCTTATATTAAATTTTTTCTAGATATGGATGAAAACGGAACTAACTGCATACTCAATGAAAATGGTCATTATGTTCCATACCTTGCCGTTCACAACCTGTTTCATGAGTTGATTCACGCTAAACATAAAATGAATGGCACCTGGTTATATTTTAATTCTGAAAGACAAGCCATTAAAGAAGAAAATATTTTTCGAATTGAGTGGGCTGGCTTTCGGTTTACAAGTTATTCCTTACGAACTGAATATTTTGAAGATGAAGACATTAAGCTGAGCTACAACGGTAGCTGTCATAGTAGTTAAATAAAATACTCATTAAATAAATCTCACTAAAAAATAATATAAAAACTTCTCACCGCTTTTTATTCATTAGTTGCATAATATACGCTATCTTTTTATTAGCGCCTTCATTGTTAATTTTTAGAATTGCGCAATACATCGACAAAGTGTCACTATAAAATAAAAACAAGGTAGCCTATGTTAGGTCGAACCAGCATTAAACATTACTCAATTATCAAACTATTTTTATTAATTGGAATCTTACTCCCCAGTTTTTTATGGCTATATCAGCTCATTGATTCGGCACTCAAGGCAAACCACATCAATCTACATTCCATAGAAACCTGGGCAAGTAAAAAGCGCTCACTGACACAAATAGAATCTACTCAGGATCTCCCCCACGCAGCGCCAGGAAAACTCCATGGTGTTGATGTATCCCATTATCAAGGCATCATTAACTGGCAACATGTTAAACAGCATAATATTCATTTTACCATTGCTAAAGCAACTGGCGGCGAAACCTATATCGACCCACAATTTAAGCACAATTGGCAAGGGATGCGAGCCTCAGGTTTTGCACGAGGTGCTTATCATTTTTTTTATGCCAACGATGATCCTCACAAGCAAGCAAATCACTTTTTAACAACGGTCGGAGAATTTAAAGCTTCAGATCTACCACCAATTTTAGATGTAGAAATCACCGATCATGTTTCACAGTCCAAACTTTTAAGTCGCGTACTAGTATGGCTGGAAACTGTTGAGAAAAAGTCCCGACGCTTACCGATTCTTTACACAGATGTCGCCTTTGCCAAACAATATCTTAACAGTGAAAAATTGAGTAAGTACCCATTATGGATTGCCGATTACAATAAAACACAGCCACCGCTACCTTCGGCCTGGCAAAAACAAGGCTGGCAACTTTGGCAATTTACCCAGTCAGGTAATATTAATGGAATTAATGGAGATGTTGATTTAAGTCGATTTAAGGGTAATGCCGAACAATTTGCCCAGTTTATAAGGCAAACTCATTTATAACCTATCTCCGTGTTACTTATTTTTATATTTTTAAGGTTAGTCCAAAAAACTCAATATAAAAACATCATATTTAAACAGGAAATATTATTGTGTCATCGTTAACATCATCATTTTCGATTGAAGAAAAAAACAAGCTGATACATCTTTTTAAACTCTTGTTACTGCTGTTTTTAATACACTTAGCCAACTCAGGCATGTTAACCGGGCTAATTAACTTTATTTTCCATCAATCAATAGAAGCGGTTAATTTTAAATATTTAAACGCAGCAATTGCCGAATCAGAAGAGACACTATTAGTGCTTAGTGAAACTAAATCTTTACTAGCGGTCATTCAGAGCAGCACCGGAGGCATTTCTTTTTTTATTGATGTGCAAGTACAATTGGGCCAAATGCTCAATGTTGTCGTAGAACTGATTGACTATGCATGGAAAATATCGTTAGGCGCACTAGCAACCATTGAAGTACTCAAAATAATACAATCTGTTGCGACGCTTTCAATGACACCACTTCTGGTCATATTATTACAAAGTATAGCACTCTCGATTGCGCTCAAAAATCGCTTACCGACCATTGCTTTAAAACTCAAAAAAATAACTGATATTGGCTTATTTTTGGTAATTTTTACTCACATTATTATTCCTTTATCTATTTTTTTAACCGCAACGCTTAGTCATCACTATCTGCGAGATCATCGCGCAGCTATTCACGAGCAGTACCAACAAATTCATAAAAGTCTTCCCAAACATCATACAGTGAGCGAAATGCATTCTGAAGTAAAAGACAGCATAAAAACCTTTAAAGCAGTACATAGCAAAGCCAATAAACACTCAACTAACTATGCCGGAGTAACAACTAAACACTTTGTTTACAGTTTTATTGAATTTTTCATTACCCCAATTACATTGGCAATATTGTTAGCTAGCTTTTTAGTAGCCGTGATTCGCCGATTACGGCATTAATTAATCTGGCAATTAAAATTGAACTCGGCTCAAATTAAATTAAATTCTAATTAAACACTATGATAAGAGCATTATGCTCTGTTTTTCAGTTAATGCAGCAATTGCTGCATTAACCCGATCAATTAAAACAAGCACCTTATTACTGATGACTCTGCCAATGATGTTCCATGGAAAAACTATTAATCGTTTCGCGTACCACATGATCAATGGCTTGCGCTTGATTTTGGTGAATAACGCCAGGTTGTGAGTAACGAATGAGACTAGGCTTTGGTGGTATATGGGTGAACATGCTCCTAAAACTTTGTCGCATCTGATTATAAGAGATTGCCGAACCATTATTAAAAGTACGCACAACAGAAGTCGATGTACCAACCCCTTTGTGAGGTACAACCCCGCCGACATTGATAACGAATTCACTACCGTTATAATGCATCGGAGAATCACTATCTCTAGTTACCGCATAGGTAACTAGCGCTGCGGTTAGCCCAGTTGCAACTCCTGCAGCCAATGCGAATGGACCAGAAACGGCTCCCCCCACTAAACCAGCAACAAAACCTTGAGTGAACGCAGCCGCAGCACCGCCAGCGATAGTTGCAGTTGCTGCTGCTACGCTATTATCAACCGCATTCGACTTGGTTGCAGCGCTCTGGTTATCTGTCGTAATCGCTTCAGCTTGTGCGCCATTTACACAGCCAACCGTCACCGAATTTTCACAAAATCCTGCCTCTTGAAATTTTTCTCTTACTTGATTTGCCGTTTCAGAAGTACAATGCTCCGTCGTACATTCACTCGAGTGTTCTGCCAGTCCAGAAGAGTCCACCGCATTAACAGGATTATTACTGACATATTGGTAAAGATTATACGATGCCGGTTTATATGGATTAAAATCTCGTTGCGGATCCGGTCGAATAAACCTTGCACTATCACCCGAATAATATCGGGCACGCATATACGTTAGCCCCGTTGCGTGATCATCTTCATGTCGAGTAAACCCATAAGTCCCTGTATGTTGATCTACCGCATTAGCAATTAATTGACTACCAACAACAAAGTTTTTTCGCTAGATGCGGTTTTGAGCTAAGAAAAGAGTTCACCTTAAAACCAATTAAGAGTAAATCTTAACCAGCTCATTATTCAACTTATCTTCAATCAGTTTCTGATTGTTTTATTTTCACTGAGCATCTTATACTCTACTTCATTACAACCAAGCTGAATGATTTTAAAAATAAGTAAGTTAGCTTTTGCGTAACTTTCAATTAAGAAGTATAAAATAAATCCCCCCAAAATACTCAAGGTAAGAATATATGAGTCACCAGCCACAAACTGACCTTTATTATTCACTGCAAACTTAATTGCCTCCTTTAATAAATATCCAACCCATGCCCAACAAATTACTAGAGCTGTTCGCAAGCCAATCACTCTTACTTTGACACGACGCTCAAACTCTCTCATATTTTCTTTAATAAGAGTAACTTGCTCTCTATGAGAAAGGTTTAACCTTTTCAGCGCATCAGAAACAAACTTAACATATTCATCATGCACACCACAAAAGCAATACGAGGAAGGAATAGAAAACACCGAAATAACAATCAAAAAGCAAAAGAGAGCAGCATTCGCATTATTGAATAAAGTAATTGTACTTGACGTCCAAAACAACAATTCAAAAAGCCAGTACAAAGTCAAAGAAGCCAAAGCCAATAAAGCTATAAACTTGGCTATTCCCGACAAAAACACTCCTACCCCCACCATCAACAAACTCAATGGAAGGCGGTAATTTTTCAATAGCCAGTTCAAAGCTTCATACTTTGACAATCCCACTTCAGCAACCATTACCTCAACCTCTTTAACAAGTGATTTTGAAAACCCATATAACATAAGCACTCCTGATTAAATTTAATTAAACTTTAGATTTAATGCTTACACAGCTATCGAGGTGATGCATTCAAAAACTCCACTTTTCACCACTTTTTTCAGTAGGTTAATTGAAAGTATAAAATCCTTTGCATATCAATTAATAGTTACATTAATCTCAATAATTATTCGCCAATAGTTCTGGGCATTCAAACTCTAACTAGAGCGCCAGCAAATATAACAACAAGATTGAACTTAAGCAGTTTCTTTTATCGCCATTTGAATTAACAAATGATATGTAGGGTTCTGAAGTAATTGCTCAAAAAGCGGGGGCATTATGTAAGCAATCGATCACAAGAAAATCAGAAAAAGATCAATTTAATTGGCGAAAATCGATCACATTTAAAAGATTCAGTTAAT